>DATBFW010000179.1:0-49315 GCA_036558285.1 Mycobacteriales bacterium
AGGCGTTGGCCAAGGCCAGCAAGGTCACCAAGGACCAGGTCGACGCCAACAGCGCCGACGCCGTCAAGACCGCCGTCGCGAACAGCCCCCAGGCAGCCACCTCCTAGGTCTCACGTGGATCCCCGCCGGATCGGGTCAGCCCGCCGAGCAGGCTCAGGCAGACGCGGCACGCCAGCACGTCCAGAACGCAGCGGGCACCGGGCGGCGAACGACTGCGCGCCTACTCCCGAGCTGATGGCGATCGACGCGGCCCAGGATTCCCGGCGCGGCCGGCAACGACCCCTCGCCCCGGGACAGCGGCCGCAAGTGGAAGCACTGCCACGGCGCCAGACCGGCCGGATGAACGGGAAAGCAGTGACCGGGTGATGGATCCTCGCGGACGCCTGCCAGAGGAGGATGCATGTTCGTCGCTCTCATTACCATCGCCGTGATCCTCATCCTGTACGGCGCGGTCTCCAAACCGCTCGATGCGCGGGGCATCACGTCGGCGATGATCTTCACGGCGGCCGGCCTGTGCGTCGGAACGTCCGCTCTCAAGCTCGTGAACATCCGCCTCGAGAGCCTCACCGCGGAACGGATCTGCGAGCTCGCCCTGGTCTTCCTGCTGTTCAGCGACGCGACGCGGATCGACCTGGCGGGCCTGCGCCGGCATCTGGGCTGGCCCAGCCGGCTGCTGTGCATCGGCCTGCCGCTGACGATACTGGCCGGTCTGGGGGCCGGCCTCCTGGTCTTTCCCGGCATGGCGCTGGCCAGCGCCTTCGTCCTGTCGACGATGGTCTGCTCGACCGACGCGGCGCTCGGGCAGCGTGTCGTCTCAGACGCCTCCGTGCCGGCCCGGGTGCGCCAGGCGCTGGACGTCGAAAGCGGACTCAATGACGGCCTTGGCGTGCCGTTCTTCCTGGTCGCTGTCGACCTCTCGCTGGCCCAACTGTCCACCGGCGTCACCGGCGCCGTAGTGCGCAACATGGCCGAGCAGATCGGCTGGGGCCTGGCCGCCGGCATCGGAGCCGGCACGCTCGTGGGCCTGCTGCTCCGCGTGGCGGATCATCGCGGCTGGCTGGAAGGACAATGGCGGCAGATCCTGCCCCTGATGGGGGCGCTGCTTGCCTACCTGGTCGCCCTCCGGCTGGGTGGCAGCGGCTTCATCGCGGCCTTCACCGGCGGGATGACGTTCAGCTACTTCTCCAGGCGCCACGATCTGCCCGTGACCGTCCTTAACGAGAATGTCGGAGGGACACTCGCGGGCGCCGTCTGGGTCGGCTTCGGCGCGCTCGCCGTCGGCGCGCTGCTGCCACACGTCACCTGGCAGATCGTCGCCTACGCGGCGCTCAGCCTGACCCTGATCCGGATGATCCCGGTGGCGATCGCCATGCTGGGGACCGGGGCGCAGCTCCCGACCCGCGCCTTCATGGGATGGTTCGGCCCTCGCGGCCTGGCCTCCATCGTCTTCGCGCTGATCGCGCTCCAGAAAGGCATCCCCGACCAACAAGTGCTGCTCACCACGGTGATGCTGATCATCCTGCTGAGCGTCTTCCTGCACGGCTTGTCCTCGGTGCCGCTGGTGGCGGCCTACAGCCGCTGGTACGCGGCCCAGGTAGCCGAACACCCGAGTGCTTCCGAGGCCAAGCCGACGATCATGTCCCGGCTGCGGCATCACGCGTCACCGGAGGAGACCGAACGGGAGAAGCCAGAGAAGTCTGAGCCAGCCACCGCCCAGTAAGGCCGATCGCAGTGTCTGGCGCGCTAGCCGGTATCGCAAATCACCCCTCGACGGGGCGACAGCCGGTCACCCCGCCTCGGACAGCCGGTGGCCAGCCATCGGAGGGTCCCCGCAGGCGCCGGTGAACGACAGCGAAGTGCTTCGGCTGCTGGCCGGCCCACCGTCGGTGCCGGTGGAGGAGCTGGCCCGGCAGCGGGGGGTTCGGCCGGTGCAGCGGGGTCAGGACATGACTGCCGACCTGTGGGACTCGGACGAGGAGTTCGACGCGTTCATGGCCGACCTGCACGCGTCCCGTCAGGCTGACCTTGGCTGAGGTCGAGCGTCCGATCGTTCTCGACACCGACGTCCTCTCGCTGATCATGCGAGGTCAGCTCGACGTGGACGCCGCCGGCCTGTACGGCCGGACCTGGTGCGTGTCGTTCGTGACGGTCGGCGAGCTGGTGCGGGGCTCCGCGGCGGCCGATCGCCGTCAAGCCGGGCCCGGACCACCTGACCGAACCCGGGCCGTGCGGCCGCCGGGCCGCTGCCGAGGTCGCCGCCGCCGGTCCGCCCGGACCGCCGGACAGCACCTGTTCGCCGTCGGGGATCACACAGCGCTGGGCGGACGACGGGATCGTCGCCAACGAGGCAGCCGGCAGTTACACCGGGCGGTCAGGGCTGGTGGGCGGCGATCCACTGGGCGCGGATCTCCCGACGGAGACGGCCTCTCCCCTCGTCCGCCAGTTGACGGACGCGCGACGGCGAGACACCAAGCTCCCGGGCGACCGTGCCGATCCGCACATAACCTGGTTCCAGGAAGCCTGCCCGCTGATCCTCGCGCCGATCTGATCAGCCGTCCGAGCGGGCCGGCACGACCGCCACCGGGCAGGCGGCGTGCCTGACGACGTGACCGCCGACGGAGCCGAGCAGTCCCGAGTGGCCGCCGCCGACCACGACGAGGCCGCTGCCGGAGCTGGCCTCGATCAGGGACCGGGCGGCCCCACCGAACCTCGTCCGATGCTCCACGGCGACCGACGGGTGTCGGGCGAGTACGGGTTCCAGGCTGTCGTCCTGCAACTCCCGCAGCGTCGTCATCACGCCCTCCCCGGTCGATGCCGACTCCAGCGGGAAGGCGGCGGGTGGTGCCGACCAGACCGGCGGGACGGCGGTGAGCGCCACCAGTGGCACCTGCCGCCGGTCGGCGGCCGCGGCCGCGAACTCGATCGCCGACGCCGTCTCCGGCGCGTCGTCGATCCCCACCAGCACCGGACCGTCCCATGCCGAGACGTCGCCGCGGACCACGACGACCGGACACGGCGGACGCCGGGCCAGCCGCTCACTGACGGAGCCGAGCAGCAACCCGGAGAACGCGCCGAGGCCGCGACAGCCGACCACGAGAAGATCGGATGCAGCGGCGGCCGCCGACAGCTCCCGCACCACATCGCCGACGACGACCGTCACCGATGCCCGGACGTCCGCGCGGTCGTCCGTTGCCTTCTCCACTGCTTCCCTGGCAACGTCGGTCGCGTCCCGGCGGACGAGCTGCGGGCTCGTCCACAGCATCGGATGCCCCAGCTCGTCCTCCGCCGCGACGCAGCAGACGCATAGCTCCGCACCGAGGAGCGCCGCCTCCCTGGCCGCCCACCGCATGGCCACCAGGCTGGGCCCGCTGCCGTCGAGCCCTACCGTGATCACGCCAGGCATGTCTGCCTCCCCTGCGCTCCGCCGGGACGCGCTCAGCGTGCCCGGCAGCGCCGACGTCGCGGACTCCGTCGGCCGACTCCAGACTCCTCGGCCGGACCTCGGTTGCGCAGGGCAGAAGGTCCCCGGCACGCGCCGGAGAGGACTCGTGACCGAAGGGTCACGAAGTCAGGACGTCCTTCTCTGTCGGGTGGATTCCGGCACGTCCATCCTGGAAGTGTCACAAGGGGGGACGCGATGAGTACGACGGTGCTGCCGAAGCCGCCCTCGGGGCCGCCGGCAGGGAAGAAGACGACGTGGCACGTGGTGGCCGCCATTGTGACCGTGATCGTGGTGGTGATTGCCTCTGTCGTGGCCGGCCTGCTGCTCCGGGGGGACAGCGGGTCCTCCGGCCCGGCGACGAGCCCCGGCCCGAGTGGCCAGCCCGCCTCGCCGTCAGAGCAGCCGCCAGCTGCCGGGTTCCGCTACCAGCCGCTGTGGCCGTTCAGCGGGGTCGCCGACGCGACCGCCTGGCAGCGGTCCTACCGGGAGGGCGGGCACCAGCCCTGGCACCTGGACGCGCGGGCGACCGCGCTGTCGTTCGCCGGCTTCCTCGGCTACCGCGGCATCGACCGGGTGGCCGGCGAGACCCGATCGGGCGGCGAGGCCTGGGTGACCGTCGGCTACGCCGACCCGAACGGCGCGACGGCCGAGGCCGCAGTGGTGCACCTGGCCAGGATCGGCGCCGGCGCTGACGCCCCGTGGGAGGTCGCCGGCACCCGCGACACGACCCTGACGCTGACCCAGCCTCGCTACGGCGCCACCGTGGTCTCCCCGGTCGCGGTCGGCGGCCGGATCACCGGCGTCGACGAGAGCCTGCGCGTGCAGGTGCGGGCGCTCGGGAAGCCGCTGCTCGGCGAGGTGACCGGCATCCCGGCCGGGGGTGACCGCAGCCCGTGGTCCGCTCAGGTCAGGTTCACCGCGCCGGCCGCCACGGTGCTGACGATCGCCGTGTCCACCGGCGGGCACAGCGCCCAGGTCGAGCGCTTCGCCGTCACCGGGGTGCGGGCGGGCACCAGCAGCCCGACGGTCGGGACCTGGCGGCTGCTGCCGCCGGCGCCGCACAGCGGGACGATGACCCAGAGCGTGTGGACCGGTACCGAGATGCTCCTGTTCGGCCAGGCGATGACCGGCACGCAGAACACCGTCGTCGGCGCCGGCTACAACCCCGCCACCCGGCACTGGCGCACACTGCGTCCGGCTCCGCCCGTGCAGGTCTACGAAGGAGCCATCCGCGCCGTGTGGACCGGCTCGGAGGTCGTGGTCAACGGCGCCGGCTTCAACACCGCGTACGACCCGGCCGCCAACTCCTGGCGGGCGCTGGCCGGACAGCCCGGGTCGGGATACAGCGTGTTCGTCTGGACCGGCCGGCTGGTGCTCGGCTGGGGCGGCGGCTGCTGCGGTGCCGTCTCCGCCGACGGCGCGCAGTACGACCCCGCGTCCGACACCTGGCGCGCGCTGCCGCCGGCACCGCTGTCCGGTCGGCACACCGTCGGCGCGTGGACCGGCAGGGAGCTGATCATCGCCGGCGGGAACGACGCCCAGGCCGGCGTCTTCGGCGACGCCGCCGGGTACAACCCGGTGACCCGGACCTGGCGCCGGCTGCCGCCACTGCCGGCGGCCCGGGGCTTCGCGACCGCCACCTGGAGCGGCAGCGAGTTGCTGCTCGTCGGCGGATGGGGGCCGACGGCGGGCGCCGAGCAGGTCACGCTGTATCGCTCCGGCGTCGCCTACAGCCCGCAGACCAACCGGTGGCGGACGCTGCCGGCCGCCGACTCCGGCCGGATCGAGCACGTCGCCGTCTGGACCGGCCGCACGCTGCTCATCTGGGGCGGGCGGACCCTGCGCGCGGGAAAGTGGACGACGCCATCGCACGGCCTGGCCTACGACCCGTCGACCAACCGGTGGTCCGCGCTGCCCACCGCGCCGCTGCGCGGCCGGACCGAAGCGAACGGAGTCTGGACCGGTAGCCAGCTGATCGTCTGGGGCGGCATTTCGGTCGGCGACCTGGGGACCGCTCTCACCGACGGCGCCGCGTACACACCCTGACCGCCGTCCTGGAGCAGGCCGGTACCGCGGGCGTCCGGGGCCGCTGGAAGGGTGGTGGCCATCGTCGCCCCGCCGTCAACATCGGGGACGAGTTCGTCGTCGGGATAGGCACCGGCCGTCTGGTCCGGGCTCACACCCCAGGTCAGCATCCGCGGCCGAATCCACAGACCGTACGGCACCGACGCGCAGCACAGGAGAGCCTGTGCTGCCCGGTGCGACAGCCGACGGCGCGCCTTCGGTGGTGGGCAGGTTGGGTCGAGGGCGGCGATCCCCACCTCCAGTGGCGGCGGACTAATGGAATGTTGTGGCGGTGATCTGGGCGCGGAAGAAGTCCCCGTCGCCGGGCGCGTCCCACCAGCCGGTGAACCGGACGGGAATGGCGAGGCCGGAGACACGGTGTTCGGCCAGCATGCTGACGCCGAAGGTGCGGAGCTGCGCCGGCGCCTTTCCGGCCTGACCCCACCGCTGCATCGTCACCGCTTGGAGGGTGCCGTCGGCGCCGACGTGCAGGTCGACCACGTCCTCGTTGTCGCCGACCCGCGAAGTGCGGCGAGCGATATCAGGCGTCGCACCGTCCGCCCACGTGGCGCGGTCGAACGTCGTCGGGACGAAGATGGCTTCGGCGGCGAGCCGGCCGGCGGCACTGCGAGTGACGTCGCGACCGCTCGCGGTGACGACTGGCAGGACGCTGGCAAGCCGCCACCGCATCTCGCCGGTGCCTGCGCTGTACCGGTCATACCCGGACACCGGCAGCCCGAAGACCCTGGCGGTCGCCGCCCAGATGAACCCGACGCCAGGCGTAAGAACCTGCCGGGCAGTGAACCGCCGCCACCCGCCGAGCCGGATCTCGCCGTGCATCTGCAGGTCGACCGACCGCCACAACGGCACGCCCGGCTCGATCGCGTGCCGCAACAGCCGCTGCGCCGTCTCCGGCAGCGTCGAGACCATCTCCGGGACGAAGACCTGGTCGGGAGCGTGGTCCGGGATGAGGGACTCCCAGTCGCGGCTGACCGTCCGCGCCGGTGCAGGAACCGTGGTCATCAGACCTCCCCGAACTCTGGAGATGCCAGCCTCGTCACCTCCCGCCTCCCAGGCCAGTGCCGAACGTCGCTACCGGTATCCGCAGGGCCGCTGACCTCGGGCATTCGCCTCCCGGAAAGCAACAGCACGCGGTTTCGCGGCCGTGGAGAGCTGGTCCCTCGCGCTCAAGGGTTGCCGGGTCGGACTGTTCCTTCGTGGCTGTGACTTTCGGCCCGGGCGCGCTGCCGCCGAGGTTGCGAGGCTGGTCTCATGACGTCGGCGAAGGGATGGCGATCTCTGCTGCTGTTCGCGCTGTCCTGTGCGCTGCTGCTCGCCGGAGGGGTCGCCTGGTTGGCCGACGCGTCGAGCCCGGCCACGGTGGTCTGGGTGGCGGGCACGGTGTTGGGCCTGGTCGCCGCGCTGGTCTCGACGGCGAAGGCGATCCGCGGCCGGCGGCCGTCGGTTGA
Source organism: Mycobacteriales bacterium (assembly GCA_036558285.1). GTDB lineage: Bacteria > Actinomycetota > Actinomycetes > Mycobacteriales > CADCTP01 > CADCTP01. Next base: position 6,976 of record DATBFW010000179.1, read on the forward strand.
CGTGATCGCCGTGCTGGCTCTGGCCGGTGCGCTGGCCGTGGGTGAGTTCTTCGCCGGCGCGATGATCACGGTGATGCTCGCGTCCGGTCAGCTGCTCGAGGCCCGCGCCGAGGCGCGGGCCCGCCGGGAGCTGCGCTTGCTGCTGGAGCGGTCGCCTCGCACGGCGCGGCGCCTACACGGGAACGGCGTCGTGGACGTGCCGGTCGACGATGTGGCACGCGGCGACCGGTTGCTGGTGCGGACCGGGGATGTGGTGCCGGTGGATGGTCGGCTGCTCACGCCCGCGACGCTGGACGAGTCCACCCTGACCGGCGAGCCGCTCCCGGTCGAGCGCCCGCCCGGGCAGGAGGTGCGCAGCGGTGTGGTCAACGCCGGTGAGCCCTGCGAGCTGCTGGCGACGGCGACGGCGACGGACTCCACCTACACCGGACTGGTGAGGCTGGTCGAGCAGGCGCAGGCGTCCTCGGCGCCGTTCGTCCGGATCGCTGACCGTCTGGCGGTGGTGTTCGTGCCTGTGACGCTGGCGCTCGCCGGGGCTGCGTGGGCGGTCAGCGCCGACCCCGTGCGTGCCGTCGCCGTCCTGGTCGTAGCCACCCCGTGCCCGCTGCTGCTGGCCGCGCCGATCGCGTTCATCGCCGGGCTCTCCCGGGCCGCCCGGATCGGCGTGGTGATCAAGGGCGGGAGCGCGCTGGAGCGCCTCGCGGGCAGTCGCGTGGTCCTGTTCGACAAGACCGGGACGCTCACCCGCGGCCGACCTCAGGTCACCGACGTCGCCACACCGCCGGACGGGATCGGCTCCGAGGAGCTGCTCCGGCTGGCCGGCTCCCTGGACCGAGTGTCCCCGCACGTCCTCGCGACCGCGATCGTCAGCGCCGCTACGGCTCGCGGCCTCGCCCTGGAGATGCCCGAGCAGGTCGTGGAGGAGCATGGCCACGGCATCCGCGGCCGGGTCGGCAACCACGAGGTGCGTCTGGGCAAAGCGTCCTGGATCGTGCCCGGGGCTCTTCCTGCCTGGGTACGACGGGTGCGGAGGCGGGCCGGTCTGGCCGGTTCGATCACCGTCTTCGTGGCCGTCGACGGCCGACCCGCCGGAGCACTCCTCCTGGAGGACGTGATCCGGCCCGATGCGCCACGCATGGTGCGCGCCCTGCGCGACGCCGGCCTGCAACGGGTCGTGCTCGTCAGCGGGGACCGCGCAGACATCGCGGAGGCCGTCGGACGGATCGTGCGCACCGACGCGGTTCTTGCCGACCGCAGCCCCGCCGACAAGATCACCGCCATCGAGGCCGAGCGCGAGACCGGCACGACCCTGATGGTCGGCGACGGCGTCAACGACGCTCCGGCGCTGGCTGCCGCCGACGTCGGCGTCGCGCTCGCAGCCCGCGGAGCCACGGCCTCCTCCGAGGCGGCCGACGTTGTGCTGACCGTGGACCGGGTGGACGCCCTCGCCGACGCCATCCTCATCGCCCAACGCTCCCGCAGGATCGCGCGGCAGGCTGTCGGAGTCGGCATGGGCCTCTCGCTGGCGGCGATGGGTCTGGCCGCGGTCGGACTCCTACCCCCCGCCGTGGGCGCCGTGCTGCAGGAGGGCATCGACGTGCTCGCGATCGCGCTGGCGCTGCGCGCGGTGCTGCCCGGTCGGATGCACAGCGTGACCCTCCCGCCAGCCGACGTCGCCCTCGGGCGCCAGCTGCGGATGCAGCACGCGTCCACCGCCGGGGCGGTCGAGGAGGTCTGCGCGATCGCCGACGGGCTCTCCACCCAGGACCACGATCTCGCGCCAGTCCGGCGACTGCTGGAGCGACTACACGCGGAGCTGCTACCCCACGAACGGGCCGACGAGGAGCTCCTGGTGCCGTTGGTAGCCCGTGCCCTCGGCCCCGGCGCCACCACGGCGCTGAGCCGTACCCATGCAGAGATCGAGCACCAGGTCGGCCGGCTGGACCGGCTGCTGGAGGAGCTGCATGACGAGCCTGTGCAGGCCGAGGACATCGTCGAGCTGCGCCGTCTGCTCTACGGGCTCTACGGCGTGCTTCGTCTGCACAACGCCGAGGAGGACGAGACCGCCTTCAGCCTCATCCCCGAGACCCCCGAGCCCACCGCCGCAACCCCCCGGTAGTCGTCGCACCGGCCGGCAACAATCGGCCGAACGCGGCCGATCGGCCGTTACGTCAGGACTCCGGCCGCAATGGCAAGCACCTCGAAGACGGTGTCCAGATGCACGATCTCCGTGACGACGATGCCCAGCAGCGCGGCCGCGAGACCGATGGCAAGCAGTCCTACCGGGGTGCTCACGAGCACACCGGTCCATGCGGAGTGCGCGACGCAGACGAGACCCGGCGCGAGCACCGTGAAGCCGGCGTGCTGCGGGTACGTCGTCAGCGCGTTGATCGCCTCGGTGGAACGTCCGACCGCGAGGCGATGAGTTGGCTGACCGGCCGGCACGGGCCGAGCACATTGGCGACGGAGACGGCGAGGACCATCAACGCCAGGTAGGCGACGGGGGCCAGCGTGTCCCGCAAGGCGATGTTCCAGAGGATGTCCTGCTGGTAGGCGAAGAATGCGGCAGAGTACGTCGCCAGGTCCGCGGCTCGCCCCGCCGACGTCTCGACGTAGTCGGGGCTGTCGGCGAGCAGCCCCATCTCGTCGAGCATGAAGAGTGCGGTCTGGCCGGCCAGGCACGCACCGGCTACCAGCGCCGCGGTCCGGCCGACCCAGTGCCAGCCGGCAACCCCCACCGCTGCCGGCCGGACGGCGCTCCCCGCGTGCGCCGGGATAGGGTCTCTCGACGGAGTCACGATGGCGACCCCTCCGGCGCGGAGGGCCAATCCGGTAGCGCGCCGGGCTGTTGCGGCGCGCGACCGGAGGTTGCCAGCGGCGACGCCAGCGCCCTCAGTCGGCCGCTCCGCGTCCTGCAGACGGCCTCCGGCCAGCCTTGACCCCGGCGGTAACCCCAACGTGCGGACACGGGCAGTGCGCGTTCTCCGCAGCCACCTGATCCCGGGCGCCGACGGACATCACGCGCCCGCTTGCGTCGGTAACTCGGGTCGGCCTGTCGGTTGGCGCGACGCGATATGCCGGGCGACATGCTCGGCGTCCCTTCCGACCCCCCCGATCAGCACTGAGGACAACGCGTACAGGAAGTACATCCCGACGAAGTACAGACCGGGCTCAGACTCCACGACCCCGCGGTCGTGCACCGGGTCCCCATCCTCGTTGAAGATCGGAAAATTGATCCAGGTGAGGTCCGGCGCGAATCCGGTGCACCAGATCACGTTCGCCACGTCGAGGACCCGGCCGTCCTCCAGTGCCGGCGAGCCGGCGAGGACGCCCGCCGTCCTCGGCACGAGTTCTACCCCCGCGGCGGTGAGGTCCTTCCGCCGCACGCGCGCGAGGGGGATGCCTCTCGACCGGAACGTCCGTTGCACCTTCCGGCCAACGGGCGTCCTCACCGTCAGGACGTGCATGGCCACGAACCACATCAGCGGGGTGACCAGCCTGTCCGGCCCAGTCCCGGGGCGGGCCGGCTCTCGCCCCGTGTCCCTCCCCGACAGCCAGGTCCGATGACTGCGGGACGCCTCCAGTGCGATCTCCGCCCCGGAGTTGCCGGCGCCCACGACGAGGACGCCACCCTCCCGCAGCTGGGACGGATTCCGGTACTCGCTCGAATGCATCTGCAGCATCGCCGGATCGAGCTCCGGCGCGAACACCGGGACCCGGGGGTTGTGATACGCGCCCGGGGCAACCACCACGTTGTCCGCCTCGAACCGGCGGTCGGCGGAGGTCACCACGAACCGGTCCCCGAATCTGGCGAGCCCGTCCACCCGGACGCCGGTACGCACGGGCAGGTCGAAGCGGGCCGCGTAGGCCGCCAGGTAGTCGGCCACCTCGTCCTTCGTGGGGAACGAGGACGCCGGCGCCGGGAACGACATGCCTGGCAGCCCGTCGAGGCGGGCCGGGGTGAACACCCGGAGCGAGTCCCAGCGCTTGCGCCAGGAGTCGCCGATCCGGTCGTTCGCGTCCAGGATCACGAACGGTCGGTCTTGCCTCATCAGGTGGTAGCCGACGGCCAGGCCGGACTGGCCCCCGCCGATGACGACGGTCTCGATTGGCTCTGGGGTCCCACTCACCTCGCCCACCCGACCGGTCATGATTTCCCTCCATCGCTTCCGAGCGCAGTACGCAGCGCTTCCAGGAACGCTGCCGGGTGCTCGACGGCGGGGTCATCGCGGGCGTTCTCGATCACGTGCAGCGGCCAGCCGTAGCGGACACTGGCTGCCTCGGCGACGTTCAGCCGCATCCCCAGGTCATGTCGGCCCCAGATCAAGGTCGTTGGAACGGCGATGCGGTCCAGATCCTCGGACGGGATGGTCGACGCGAGCACCCTGACGAGGCTGCGCATGGCCGCCTTGACGCTCGGGGTGCGGAAACGGTCCAGTGCGTAGGCCGCCATCCACTCATAGCGCTCGCCCATCGCGGCACGCACGCCATCCAGATCGACGAAGCAGTAGTTCCGGAAGCTCCGCTGCAGCCCACGCTCGCTCGGTCGCAACAGCATCCCGATGAAGGAGAGCGCCATCCCCGGCGGGGGTCGAAAGTGATCCAGCCCATAGGTGTCGACCAGGACGAGTCGATCGACACGGTCGCCGTGGTCGATCGTGAAGCGAGCGGCGAGAGCGCCGCCTGCGCCCTTGCCCACCAGCACCGGCGGGATCGCACATGTCTGGTCGATGAGTTCGTCGAGCCACTCCAGAGCGGCGTCGCCGTCGAGAGGCCCGTCAGGCACCTCCGACGCTCCGAGACCAGGCAGATCAGGCGCGATGACGTGGTGGGTCGTGACCAGGTCCGGGATCACCCGCATCCACACGGCCGCGAACTCCCCGGCCAGCAAGACCATCGGTGGGCCGTCACCGCCTTCGAGCACGGCCGTGGACACCCCAGCCGCTTGCAGCCGTCGCTCGGTGACCGGCAGACCGGACAACAGCCGCGCCCGGGCGTCGTCACCGACCGGACGTCGAATCGATGCTCGGGCTCTGTGCAACGTTGGCATGTACGGACGGTATGAGTGGCCGAGGAGGCCCGCATCGAGCGAACTACCCAACCGCCGGTGCATCGCGGACTGGGTGGTTCCACCCAGCTAGGTCGTCGCTCAACTCACGATGGATCTGGACGCGTCCGCGCCGCCAGTGAGTTGGGAGACACGGCCTCGTCAGACAAGCCGGTGCTCGTAGGCGTACGCGGTGGCCGCAGCCCGCGACGACACACCCAGTTTGGTGAAGATGTTGCTGACGTGCCGATCCACGGTCCGCTCACTGAGGACCAGCTCGGCAGCGACGGCCTTGTTGGTCCGACCAGCGGCGACCAGCCGCAGGACCTGTAGCTCACGCGGCGTCAGCCGGTGGGGTTCACGGGACGTCGCCCGTCGAATCAGCGAGTCCACGCGCGCCAACTCCGGCGCGGCGCCCAACTGCTCGAAGACCACGCGGGCCGCATCGAGCTCCATCCCCGCGGTGTCCTCATCGCCGAGCGTCCGACAAGCCAGGGCGACCAGCACCCGAACCCGAGCAGCCTCGTACGGCGCGTCGACCTCCCGCCACGCCGTCCACGCCCGGCGCAGCGTCGCACAAGCGGCTCGGGCATCCCCCTCGGCGAGGAGAACCGCCCCGGTGGCCGTGGCCGCCACCGCCTTCAGCAGCGGCGCATCGAGGTCGGCGGCGAGGTGCGACAGCTCGTCGGCGGCGCCGCGGGCCGCGCCGACATCACCGACGGCGAGGCCGATCTCGACGTACGCGGCCAGCACCCTGGACCGGGCGACTCGGTCCTGCGCCTCGCACACCACCCGGCGAATCGCCGCCGTAGCGGCCGCCACGTCGCCCTGGGCCAGGCGCAGTTCGGCCAGGCCCGGCTGCGGGCTGTGTCCCCACTGGTTGGCTTGGCGGTAGGCCTCCTCAGCCTCGGCGAACTCCCCCCGCAGCCGGTGCAGCTCACCCTGCTGGTAGAAGACCATCCCGACCGCAGGGTGTCCGGCGAGGCGCTCGCGCGCCCACTGCGCCTCCTCCATGGCGTCAGGCCAGTCGCCGTGGAGCCGCATGATCTCCGCCCGATACACGAGGCACTGCCCCCGAAACGGCACCATGTCGGGCTGCGACTCGCACCAGCGGGTCAACGCCGCCGTCCACTCCCGCGCCCGCCGCAGATCGAAGATCTCCTGGCAGGCCTCGATCGCGGCGCAGTACACGCCGCCGGCCACCAAGGGAGACACCTCGCCGGCGGAGACGGCAACCATGGCCTCGTCGAGCAACATCAGGCCGGCCGCCGTCTGCCCCAACCGGATCAGCGCACAGCCCTGACCGTTCCGGGCCATGGCCACCAGGTCCGGATCGTTGAAGCGGGCGCCGAGATCGGCGGCCCGACGGAAAGTGGCGTGCGCCGTCGTGGGGTCCTCGTCAAAGCACTGAATCGCGGCCGGCACAAGCAGCCACCCACGCTCGACGCAGTCGAGGTCGCCCTCCTCGAGAATGCGCCCGGCCCGGGCGAGCCAGCCCCCGGCCCGGGCCATCTCGCCCATCAACAGGAGCTCCGTGCCCAGCCGCAGGGCGCACCGAGCGGCGCTGACCGGATCACCCACACGCAGGCACTCGTGGTGGGCACGGGCCCAGATGTCGACGCTGTCCTCGTCGCGCCCGACCAGGTACGCGGCCAGCGCCAGCCGCTCCAGATCATCGAGCTCCAGGGGCGCCTCCCGGTCCGCCGCCGACAACTGGGCGTACGCATCCCCCCACGCCTGGCGCCTGAAGGCCGCCCGCCCGCCCTCGAGCGCATGCTCTCCTTGGGCCATCGGCTCTCCCAGTCAGAATGCCGTCGCCTCTAGCAGGACATTGTCGCCTCGACTGCTATCGAGGTCGGCGGAGGGGCGCAACCATCTGGTTCGAATCCCGTCGGGGCACCAGGGACGGAGGCGGTCCTTTGACCTGGGCGGTCAGCGAGATGGGCTAGCACGGGTTCGTATCGGGTGCGCACGTCTGCTGCGTCGTTCCGCCCGGGTGGGCGGTCACAGCGACTTGGCGCGTGGAGACCGGAGCCGCGTGGTGATCGCCGTGCCGTCTCCCGGGTAGGTGTGGCTCTGCGTCACGCGAAAGTCACCGAAACGCCACCTCCTACTTGCAGGGTGATCCCGCCTGCACGCGCGTCAGACGCGGACCACCGGCAGATCGAAGCAGCCGATCGGGAACCCACGGCAAGGCCGCCGCGCCATCGGCCGCATCCCGCCCGCCGACCGGGCCGCCTGGTCCGACGGTGGGCCACCACGACCCCCACATCCAGACCACGAGAAAGGACCACGTCCATGCCGCCGGCCGTGCGTCTCGCACGGAGGGCCGGCCAACAGCGTCACCGGTCGTCCGGCAGCACCAGCGAGGTTTCGACCTCTCGCCCCGTCGGGCACGCTGAGGGCGTGGCACCGATCGGCTGAGGAGACCACCGTGTTCGAGGCGGACGACATCCGGGATTGGCAGGGCCGGGACGTGGTCGACGTCGACGGCGGCAAGATCGGTGTTCTCGAGGGGCTCTACTACGACACGGCCAGCCAGCAGCCGAGTTTCGCGTCCGTACAGATCGGCATCATCGGCCGGCGCCGGCTGACGTTCGTCCCGCTGGCCGGAGCCAGGGTCTCGCCCGGTCACGTCCGGGTCATGGTGGACAAGAAGACAGCGAAGGATGCCCTCACCATCGACACCGACGGTGCGCTGACCGCGGCCCAGGAGCCCCAGCTGTTCGAGCACTACGGGCTCGCCTACCAGCCTGGCGCGAGCGGGGAACGTCGCCTCGGGCGGCGCTGAATCCGCCCGCGACAGGTCGCCGGTGCGACCGAAGGGCCGTTCTCGCCGCGCAGGTAGCGCGATCGGGCTCTGAGGGCGGCGTAGCTTTCCGGGCAGGGTCGCATCGTGGCGACCCGCCCTCCCCATCTTTCCGGGTGGCGAGGAGGTGGGGATGGACGCCGAGGCCGAGGCCGAGTTCGGGCGGTTCGTGACCGCCCGGTCCGCGGCGCTGTTCCGCACCGCGTATCTGCTGACCGGCGACCGTCACGAGGCCGAGGACCTGGTGCAGGCCACCTTGGAGCGGGTCGCGCAACGGTGGCGGCGGATCGGCCACTCGCCGGAGGCGTACGCCCGGCGCGTGCTCTACCACCTGCAGGTGGAGCGCTGGCGACTGCGGTCCTTCCGCCGCGAGATGCCGGTCGACCAGGTGCCGGAGGCCGGACGGGGTGACCATGCCGCGGGGGCTGACCTGCGCGTGTCGCTCGAGGCGGCGCTCGGCAAGCTGACCCGCCGGCAGCGGGCCGTGCTGGTGCTGCGCTACTTCGAAGACCTGCCCGAGGCCGAGGCCGCGGCGCTGCTCGATGTGTCGGTCGGGACCATCCGCAGCACGGCTTCCCGGGCGCTCGCCCGCCTCCGCGTCCTGTGCCCCGAGCTCGTCCACGAGGAGGCGTCGCAATGAGCACCGACCTCGACCGCCGCCTGCGAGAAGTCCTGCGTGAGGTCGCGGACGTGCCGGCGCCGGAGTTCGCCCCGGCGGCGGCGCTGGCCGGCGTCCGCCGCCGGCGCCGCCGGGTCACCGCGCTGGTCGCCGGCGTCACGGCCGTCGTCGCGGCCGCGATCGCCGTGCCGGCCGTCGCCCTCCGGCCCGGTCCGGCGCAGCCCGCGGCCTCCACCGGAAGCTCGGTCGTCGCCGGGTACGTCTTCGCCAATCCCCGGATCGTGCAGAGGTCGAACCTCGGTGACTACCGGGTGTTCGACCGGCGTTCCGGGCGGTACGTCGCGACGCAGTGGCGCACGGCGGTCCCGTCACCGGACGGCCGACTCGTGGCTGTGTCCGCCTGGGACTACGGGAAGGTGGGAATCGTGGCCGCCGACCGGGTCCTGGACGAGGCCGCGGTGAGATGGGTCGCCAACAGCCTCGACCCGAAGGGAGATCCCTGGATCTCGGCGGTGTGGTCAGCGGACGGCAGCCGCGTGCTCCTCGACGCCGGAGTCTCGGCCAGCCTGGTGGACGGCAGAACCGACAAGGGGTACCAGGTCGAGGTCGACGCGCTCGTGGTCGACGCTCGGACGCTGGCGTCGCGTGTCGTGCGGCTCAGGTCCGTGCCGCCGGACCCTCCGGTCGACATACGGAAGATCGTCTTCGGCCCCGGTGGAAAGAACTTCGCCGTGGCGATGGACGTGGGCGAGACCCCGGCCCGCAGCGACGGCATCCTCGTGCTGTTCGACGAGCGTGGCAGCGCGACCGCGCAGATCAAGATCGGACGGGAGACGGTGCCGGACCAGCCGTTCTCCCCGGACGGCAGGTTGGTCGCCGTGCACTCCGACGTCGCCTACGGCGGGTCCACCCGCGTGTTGACCCTGTCGACCGGCACCGAAGTGGGCCGGTCCGACGGCGATGCGGTCGGGTGGCTGGACGACCACCGTTACCTGGTGCGGACCGTAGGCTCCGTCGGGGTGGTCGAGCTGGGATCCAGACGGGTGCTGAGCGAGAAGCGGCTGGCACCGGCCGGCGGCGATCTGACCGGAGTGTGGCCGGCAGCGCTGCGCGGGACGGCGCCGCCCGGGGCGATCGTGCTCTGAGCCGGTGGCAGCACGGCCCGTGGTTCGGCCCCTGACCGGACGCGCCGGTCAGGGGCCGAACCGGGATGGTTCCGCGCCGAGGTTCAGGAGACGCGGGACGCCGTGATCGTGAGGGTCAGATCGTCGTTCCCGTCGGTCAGTCGCACCTCGCTGGGCGTGGAGGCGCCGACCGAGGTCAGCTGCTTGGCCAGCACCGAACCGTCGAAGTCGACCGTCACGTCCGCGACCAGGTCGTCCTCCATGAAAGTGGTCAGCCAGGTGATCAACCCACCCACCCCGGCCACCACGGCGCCCACCCAGGCGGCCACGCCGGTGGCGATCAGGATTCCGGACACGGCCGCGAACGAGGCGGCGACGCCTTCGCGGACCGCCGCGGGATCGCCGGAGTCGTGCTCCATGGCGGTGACGAGGATGCCGATGTCACCGACGGGTAGGGGCGCCGGGTGGCCGGTGAGTCCCCACATGTTGCCGTCGACACTGCTGAAATTGCGCGTGTCGCCGGTGTCGACGCTGTCGAACACCGTGCTGTTCGTGGTGAGCGACGTGGTCCCCGCGGTCGAGCTGAAGATGAAGTAGTACTCGGCCTTGGGGTCGAAGACGGAGTCGGTTCCCCTGTGGTTGCAGTGGAACTTGGTCGCCTTGATCGTGAAGTTTGACGCGGCGGACTTGGCCGCCGCCGCGCGCGCCTGCGGCTCGATGGCCACGGTCAGCGAGGAAGCGTGCTTCCGCAGCACCTGCTCCGACGGCTGCCGGAAGTCGCCGAGCCTGCTGCGGCCGGCGTGGATGCCCTCCACGTCGATCACCGTCGTGGTGGGCTGGGCGAGCGTGTTCTTGACGATCTGCGGGGCGTCCGCCGCGAGCTGGGCGAGGGTGTACGGGGTGGCGCTCGACAGTCCCGCGTACTCGGGCTCGAACAGTTCCGCCCGCACCGCGTCGTTCAGCTTGAGCGCGAACTGGCCCTGGCGGATCAGCTCCGCGTCGTCGTAGCCGTGCTGCTTGAAGCCCTTGATGATGCCCGCTTCCAGGTCGGACAGCCGAGCCTGCTGGGCGAACCGCGCGAAGCTGTGCAGGGCCAGCGCGAGCAGCCAGTTCCGGTGCTGGTTCGCGGCCAGCTTGCGCCGCAGGCGACCCGCCCGGCCCGTGTTGGCCAGGAAGTCAGCGAGGATCTGCTCCTGAGTCGGTGCCGACATGGTGATCTCCTTCGTGATCGTGGGACGGCGTCGCGGACTGCGAGCCGTCGGTCCCCCGCCGCCGGAACTCCCGGCCCCGGCCGGCCCGGTCCGCCTCCTCGCTGCAGCCGAAATTCGGCCTCGTCGAGAGGGACGGTCCGTTTGTACGATTGGGCCCTCTGCGGCGATGCCGCCGATCTCGGCGTCACCGTGCCGCGAAGAGGTATCTGGAGAGTGCGCCAACGCTCCTGTAGGGGACTGGAGCGTTTCTTGAATCCGCAGGCCAGGGCGTGGGCCCCGGCGCCGGCCCGGCCGGGGAGCGGGGGTTCCCGAATGTCGGTCGAGGTACGGCTGCTCGGTCCGTTCGAGATCGTCGCGGGCGCCCGGTGGATCGACCTGGGGCACGCTCGCCAACGCAGCGTGCTCGCCGTACTGGTGCTGGCCCTCAACCAGGTGGTGTCCAGCGATCAGCTCCTCGACCGGGTGTGGGGAGACCGGGCGCCGCAGCGGGCTCGTGACAGCCTGCACAGCTACCTGTCGCGACTGCGCGCAGCCCTGGCACCCGTCCCCGGTCTGGTGATCGAGCGCCGGCCGCCCGGGTACGTCCTGCTCGGAGAACCGGACGCGGTCGATGTGATCCGGTTCCGGACGCTGGTCCGCCGCGCCGCCACGGCCGGCAGCGACGAGGACGCCGAACGGCTGCTGGCCGAGGCGCTCTCCCTGTGGCGGGGCGACGCGCTGGGCTCGCTGGCCGGCAGCTGGTTCGACGGCGTCCGCGCGGAGCTGGCGGAGCAGCGGCACGCCGCCGAGCTGGACCGCTACGACGCGCTGCTCCGGCTGGGACGCCATGCCGAGTCCGTCGTCGAGCTGCCGCGGATCGCCCAGCTGCACCCGTGGGACGAGCGGATCACCGCTCAACTGATGCTTTCCCTCTACCGGTGCGGGCGGCCGGCGCTGGCACTGGAGACCTACCAGCGGCTGCGGGTCCGCCTGGCCGAGGAGCTGGGCACCGATCCCGGCCCGGCCGTACGTGAGCTGTTCCAGCAGATCCTGAGCGCCGACCCCGCACTCGAGGCGCCTACCGCCCACGCCGTCGCGGGCGCACCCGCCGCGGCGCCGTCGTCCAGCGCGCCGGCGGTGCCGCGGCAGCTGCCGATGCGGCCGAGATCGTTCGTCGGCCGTGCGGCGGAGCTCGCCGCCCTCGACAGATGGCTGGGCGACGTACCCCAGGACCTCGGCCCAGGGATCGTGGTGATCAGTGGCGGTGGAGGTCTGGGCAAGACCTGGCTGGCGCTGCGCTGGGCCACCGACAACGTCGACCGGTTCCCCGACGGCCAACTCCACGCCGATCTCGCCGGCTTCGACCCCGTCCGCGACCCAGCCGACCCGATGACGCTGCTTCGGGGCTTCCTCGAGGCCCTCGGCGTCGAGCCCGAACGGATCCCGGCCGAGCGCGACCCGCTCACCGGGATGTTCCGCTCCCTGACCGCCGACAGGAGCCTGCTGATCGTCCTGGACAACGCCCGCGACTCCGACGCCGTCCTGCCCCTTCTCCCCGGTGCCGTGGGGAACAGCCGGGTCCTGATCACGTCGCGCCGGCGGCTGAGTGGGCTGGCGGTGACGCACGGCGCCAGGGCGGTGGTGTTGACGGCCCTGCCCGACGACGACGCGCAGGCGCTGGTGCTGCGGCGGCTGGGCCGCGACCCCCGGCCGGCGGAGCTGCCGGCGCTGAAGGAGATCACGCAGCTGTGCGGCGGGGTACCGCTCGCGCTGGCGATCGTCGGTGCCCGGGCCGCGGGAAGTCCGGAGAAGGCCCTCTCCGCCACCGCCGAGGAACTGCGCGATGAGGCCGCCCGGCTGGACCTGATGAACACCGGCGAGGTGACCACCGATCTGCGTGCCGCGTTGACGACCTCGCACCGTGCGCTCGGCAGGGCCGCGGCGGCCGCCTTCGACCTGCTCGGCGTGATCCCCGGGCCGGACTTCGGGCTGCACGCGTTCGCCAGTCTGACCGCGCTCCGCCTGCCCGAGGCCCGCGCGGCCGCCGACGAGCTCGTCGCCGCGGGTCTGCTGCACGAGAGCGGTCACGACCGGTACGGGGTGCACGACCTGGTGCGGCTCTACGCCCGGGAACAGCTGCCCGTCGACGCGGGACGGGACAGCCCGGCCCTGACCCGGTTCCTCGATCACTACCTGCACACCGCACACGCCGCGGAGATGCTGCTGTCACCCAAGCGCGAACCGCTGACGCTGCCGCGAACGGTGCTCGGCGTCGTGGTCCCGCACCTCCTCGACACCGACGCCGCCATCGCCTGGTTCACCGCGGAACTCCCGGCCCTGGTCGCCGCCGTCGGCGCCGCCGGGGCGTCCGGGCGCGACGTCCAGGCCCACCAACTGGCCTGGACCTTGGCGACGTTCTGCGGACATCGCGGTCGCTGGCGCGACTGGGTCCTGGCGCAACACGTCGCCGTGGCGTCCGCCCGGCACTGCGGTGACGCGGCGGCTCTGGCCGAGGCGTTGCGGCTTCTCGGACAGGCCTACTCCACCGGGCACCAGTTCGAGCAGGCATCGGAGAACTACCTGCTCGCCCTCGACGCCTTCACCCGCACCGGCGATCTCGCCGGGCGCGCCCATGTCCACTTCGACCTCGCGCTGCTGATGGACCGCCAGGGACGTCCCGCGGACGCGGCGCCCTACGCGGAACGCTCGTTGGAGGACTTCCGCGCCGCCGGCGACAACCACGGGGTCGCGGTCGCCCTCAACGCGGTCGGCTGGTATCACTGCGAGCTGGGCGACTACCGGCGTGGGATCGGGTGCTGCCAGCAGGCGCTCTCCGTCGCCCGGTCGATCAACAGCGTCTACTGCGAGTCCAACGCGTTGGACAGCCTCGGCTACGCCTACCACCACCTCGGTCGCTACGCCGAGGCAATCGAGTACTACCGCCACGCGCTCACCCTGCTGCGCGAGATGGGCGACCGAACCAGCAGCGCGATCGCCCTGGACCACCTCGGGGACAGCTACCAGGAAGCCGGGGACGTCATGCGGGCCCGGCTGACCTGGCAGGCGGCGCTCGCCGAGTTCGAGGACGTGTCCCATCCCGAGGCCGATCAGGTGCGGCGCAAGCTCCTCGCGCCCGTAGAGCTCTGACGTGGCGACTCGGGGCAGTGGTCGGGTTGGGTCAGAGGGAGGCGGCGAAGCTGCGGAGCTCGGCGTTGAAGCGGGCGGGGTCCTCCCAGAACGGCGCATGCCCGATGCGGGGGTAGTACGAGGTCTGCGCGTGCCGGATGACGCTCGCGTTGTAGTCCGCCATCGCCGACAGGATGACCTCGTCCTCGAGTCCGTGCGTGATCAGAACGGGGCTGCGGAGCCCGGCGAGCAGGGCGTCGTAGTCGAGGGTGCGGTTCAGCAGTCCCTGCCGCACCCGCGGCGGCGCACACGCGGCGGCGCCCAGGACGAGGTAGGCATCCTCGGCGGCCAGCGGCTCGCGGGTGAGCAGGCCGCCGAATGCCCGCAGGGCGGCCACGCTCTCCTCCGCGTCGGTGGAGAACAGACCAGGGATGGCAGCGAGGAACCGCGGCCCGAGGAACGGCATGGCCGGCTCGCCGAGGCGACAGACCGCACCGACCAGCTGGATACCGCCGACCCGGTCCTCGCCGTAGCGGCTGAGATAGTCGCAGATGACGACGCCGCCGTAGGACCAGCCGGACAGGATCGGCCGGTCCAGCTCGAGGGACCGGATCACCGCGTCGATGTCCCGCGCCCACAGATCGGAATCGCCGTACGCGTCGGCGGGGCGCTCGGAGTCTCCATGACCGCGCAGGTCGAGTGCCACCAGCCTGTAGTCGCGGGCTAGTTCCGACTGCAGTTGCCGATTCCACGCGAGCCCGCACTGCGAGAGCCCGTGGATGAACAGCACCGGCTGTCCCGACCGGTTGCCCGTCTCGTAGACGTGCAGCCGCACACCTCCGCCACCGCTGACCTGGTGCGTCCGGACGGTGATCTCGTCGAGTGCTCCGGAGACTGCCATGGTGTCCTCCTCCCATTCTGCCGCCGACCATGAGGCCGGTCGGCGCGCTGGAAGGACGCTATGAGCGGCCCTACCGCCCGAACATCTGGGGAATTCCCTAACTGTCGGCCGTAGGGATCGATCCCCATACGCACTGCGGGCTCAGTCGGTCCTGTTGCCGCCGATCCCGTGCTCGACGGCCCAGACCGCGATGCGGGTACGGGACCGTAGGCCGAGCTTGGTCATGATGTGCTCGACGTGGCTTCCGACTGTCTTCTCCGTGATCACCAGCGTTTCGGAGATCTCCCGGTTGGAGAGACCGCGGGCGATCAATGCGGTCACCTCGCGTTCCCGTCGGGACAGCGCCGGCCCGGGTTCCTGACCCACCGCCGGCCGATCGCGTGCGCTTCCGGCGTCGTCGGCGAGGGCCAGCTCGACGGCCGCGTTCGACGACAGCGCCTGGCCTGCCGCCCATTCGGCTTCCCACTCCGGGCCGCCGAGCCGGCGCCGCACGCCCGCCATGTCGCGCTCCATCGCGGCCTGGTCGGCCGGGGCCAGCGGAGCGCCGATCTCCTCCAGGATCGCCGCGCTCCCGGCAAAGATGCGCACGGCCCGGTCCGGCCGGCCCGCGGCGGCAGCCGTCCCGGCGAGCCCGGCCAGGCACTCCGCGATCCCCTGTGCGTTACCCAGGTCCCGCTGAAGGGCGAGGCTCTGCACGTAGTAGTCCTTGGCCGCCGGCAGGTCCCCGATGGATCGCTTCACCTGCCCGAGCTTGTGCAGGGCGGAGGCGATCCCGGGCATGCCGCGCAGTTCGCGCCACAATTCCAGGCTCTGTCCGTACAGCGCGGCGGCCCGGTCCTGGTCACCGGCCAGCCGGGCCAGGTCGCCCAGCACGTTGAGGGCGCCGGCGACCCGATCCTTCAGCCCGTGTCGGCGGAACTCGGCCAGGCTCCTCTCGAACACCACGCGGGCCTCGGCGTAGTCACCGCGGTGGTAGGCGACCAGCCCGAGGTCCGCCATCAGCGGCAGGCTCCCCGAGATGTCCGCGGCCAACTGGTACGCCGCCAGACTCTCCTCGAACAGCACCTGGGCGGCCGCGAAGTCCTGCTGGTCGAATTCGACGTGTCCCAGCACGTGCAGTGCCTCGGCCTGGCCGCGGCGGTCGGCGGTCTCCCGCCACAGCAGCACGCTCTCGTCCAGGTGCACCCGTGCCGCGGCGAAGTCGCCCTGCCGCCAGGCCAGCGTCCCCACCCCGAGCAACGCCTGGGCGCGGTCAACCCCGGCCGTGCGGACCCTGGCGAGTGCCCGGGTCAGCCAGTGCCGCCCCTCCCCGGGCAGACCCCGCTGGAACCAGAAGTACCACAGCGCACCGGCCAGTCTCAGGCCGTGCTCGGCGTCCTCGTCCTCGGCCGAAGCGCTGGTGCCCCAGGCCAGCGCGGCCCGCAGGTTGTCGAGGTCGGCCTCCAGTCTGTCCCGCCACTGCTGCTGGTCCGGTCCCCGAAGCCCCGGCTCGGCGCTGACCGCGAGCTGGCGGAAGTAGGCGGCGTGCCGCCGCCGCGCGTCCGTCTCCTCGCCGCTGTCCACGAGTCGTTCCATGGCGAACTCGTCGATCGTCTCGAACATCGCGAAGCGCGGTTCGACGCCGTCCGGCGTGACCCGGTGCACCAGACTCTGGTTGACCAGGGCCGCGACCGTGTCGAGCGCCGACGGACGCTCACTCGGGCACACGAACTCCGCGGCGGCCAACCCGAACCCGCCGGCGAAGACCGCCAGCCTCCGGAAGTGGGACTGCTCGGCGGGGGCAAGCAGGTCGTAGCTCCAGGCGATCCCGGCACGCATGGTCCGCAACCGTTCCGGCAGGTCCTGGGCGCCATCGGTGAGCAGGGCGAGGCGGCGGCCGAGCCGGGCCAGCAGCGCCTGCGGGGACAGCACGGTCATCCGGGCCGCCGCCAGCTCGATCGCCAGGGGCAGGCCGTCCAAGCCTCGGCAGATCTGCGCCACCGTCACGGCATTCTCATCGGTCAGGGCGAAGGTCGAGCTCACCGCCGCGGACCGCTCGACGAAAAGACGCACCGCGTCGTACTCGGCGAGAGCGCGTGCCGGCAGCGGTCGGCCCAGGTCCGGCAGAGCCAGCGGCGCTACGGCAAGGACACGCTCGCCGGACACACGAAGCAGCGTGCGACTGGTGACCAGCAGGGTGACGCCGGGGCAGTCGACCATCAGGTCGACCAGAACCGGCCCGGCGGCGAGGAGGTGCTCGAAGTTGTCCAGGATCAGCAGGACCTTCCGCTGGCCGAGCGCGCGTGCGAGGGCGGTGCCGGGAGACTGGCCACGGGCGTCCGCGACGCCGAGGGCCTCGGCGATCCTCGCCGCGACGCGGTCGTGGTCGCGGATCGGTGCGAACTCGACGAACGCGACCTCGTCGAAGCCGACGTCGAGATCCGCGGCGACCTGAACCGCGAGCCGAGTCTTGCCTACTCCGCCGGGTCCGGTCAGCGTGACCAGCCGGGCAGCCGGATCCAGGACGAGCGCTCGAAGGCGCGCTGCTTCCCCCTCCCGCCCGACCAGCGCGGTGAGGTACGCCGGCCGGCGGCCGATCCAGAGCGGCGGCTGCCCGGCGGGCGGGAACGCCTCGGCCGGGTCGCGCCCGCGACTGTCGGGACGATCATCGGCCATCAGCGCGAACCTTCTGTCTGGCAGGAGGTCGGCCGGATGCTACCAGTGGGGCAGCCACCGTCGGGGGACACGTACGGCGGCCGCGCCCGCGCCCCGATCGGCTGACGCCATCCCGTCGGGGCGCCGGAGCGGGTCAGTAGCAGGTCCAGCCGCCGTCGACATAGAGGGTCTGGCCGGTGACGTAGGAGGAGGTGGCGCTGGCCAGGAAGAGCAGCGGGCCGTCGAGCTCGTCGGGGCGGGGTGGTCGGGCCAGCGGGGTGTGCGCGCGGATCCATGCCACCTGGTCGGGATCCTCGAGGTAGCCGGTGGTGGCGGTCGGGAAGAACGACGGGGCCAGGGCGTTCACCCTGACTCCGCGCCCGCCCCACTGGGCGGCCAGCTCGCGGGTGAGCGCCACGACGGCCGCCTTGGTCGCCGAGTATCCGGCCAAGCCGTACCGGTCCAGGCTGACGCTCGCCGCCGGCGACGCGATGTTGACGACCACCCCGCTGCCGCGCTCGAGCATGTGCCGGCCGACGACCTGGGTCAGCGCGAACAGCGCGGTCAGGTTGGTGTCGACCAGGTCCTCCAGCACCTGGGGCGTCTCGTCTTCGGCCGGTCCCGAGTACGCGACGCCGGCGTTGTTCACCAGCACGTCGACCCGGCCGTAGCGGTCGAGCGCCGCGGCGACGAGCGCTGCCCGGTCCGCCGGGTCGCGGAGGTCGCAGCGGACCGGGAGCGCGTGCCGCAGCCGCGCGGCCAGCTCGACGTCGAGCTCGTGCCGCCGCGAGGCGAGGACGACGCAGGCACCGGCGCCGTCCAGCACCTCCGCGAACCGGCGGCCGAGCCCGGACGAGGTCCCGGTCACGAGCGCGACCTGACCGTCAAGGGCACTCACGGGTGGAGGCGGTAGAACCGCCAGAACGGGTGCTCGATAGGCAGCACGTCGAGCCCCGCATAGCCGGCCCGGCGGGCGAGGTCGCGCATGTCGGCCGGCCTGATGACGGCACCGACAGGTTCCGCGTCCGCGCCGACGCGGCCTTGCGGCAGGCACCAGACCGCGCTGGCCGCGGCGAAGAACCGCTGCACCTCGTCGCCCGGTGCCTCGAGCGTCTCGGTCACCCGCTCGTCCACGACCAGGACCGTACCGCCGGGGCGCACCGACCGGCGGGCGTTCTCCAGCGCCTCGACCGGGCGCGGGAAGTCGTGCACGCACTCGGCGAACAGCACCAGGTCGTAGCGCGGCGACCAGTCGACCGCGGTGTCGCTGACGTCGAGCACCTCGAGGTTCACCCGGTCCGCGACGCCGTGCTCGGCGGCATGCTGGCGACCGCGGGCGATCGAGGCCTCGTCGTTGTCCCGCCCGTCGACGCGGACGGCCGGGAACGCCTTCGCCAGCTCGATCGCGGCCCAGCCCATGCCGCAGCCGAGGTCGGCCACCCGGGCCGGATCCGTACGGTCCCGGAGCCGGTCGAGGACGCCCGGCACCTGCGGCAGCCACTCGGACACCAGCGAGTTGACGAACGCCGGCCGGTTCAGCGCCGCCTGGGCGCTGACCGCGTCGGGACCGTACGCGGCGTAGGGGACGCCGGCACCGGTCCGGTACGCGTCGGCGAGCACCGGAAGGACCGTCGCGGCAGCGGCGAGTGCGTCGGTGAGGCCGCCGAGGTAGGCCGGCCCGGTCTCGTCGACGAAGACGTCCGCCGTGCCGTCGGCGAGCGCGAAGCGGGCGGAGGCCACCTCCGGCCCGTCGACCGTCACGAAGCCGGAGATCGCCTGCCCCTGCAGCCATTCCCGTACGTACCGTTCGTCGCAGCCGGTGCGGGTCGCGAGCTCGGCCGCGGTAGCCGGCGCCGCGTCGAGGGCCCGGTACAGGCCCAGGTGGACACCCAGGTAGGCGTTGCACAGCTCGATCGCGCCGACCCCGGCGCCGAACATCCGGCCGGCGAGCTCCTCGATCGCGGACGGGGCCTGCATCTCGGTCGTCGTCATCCCGATCTCCTCCTGTCGTCCCGGCGGGTCCTCCGGCGGGTACGACAGGAGGGCGTCAGGTCCGGGCTGACATCGTCAGCCGAGCCAGGTGACCGGCGCCTCGGGCTCGTAGCTGCACAGCCGGCCGGTACGGACCGCGTTGCGCAGGTGCCGGGCCAGCGCCTCGTCCTGGGCCTCGATGGCCCGGACCGCGGCGCGGATGCGCATCGTGACGGCCTTGCGGGCGCGGTCGGCGGGATCGCCCGCGATGCGCGGCCGGCCGCCGAGGCCGACCGCCGCGGCCAGCTCGTCGACGATCATGCCCCGCTCGGCCCGCAACCGCTCGACGTGGCCGAGGTCGGCGGCCTGCTCGGCATCGGCCAGGTCGCGGTCGAGCTCGTCGAGCCGGCGCCGGTAGGCCCGGCGCGCGGTCTCGTCGAGGACAGGACCGAGGTCGGCGCCGGCGCTGACCGCCGGAGGGCCGCCGGCCGCCTCGACCAGCTCGACCGCCGGCACCGGGCGACCCGGCCGCCGCACCAGGATCGCCAGGTCGTGCAGGCCCTTCGCGTCCGGCACCGTGCTGCGCCGGCCGCGCCACTCGAGCTGCCACGTCGCGCCGTCCCGGTGCAGCCGCCCCACCTCCGCCGCCGTGCCAGCTGGTGCCGGTCGTACGCCGGCGTCGAGGCGGGCCAGCAGTGCCGGCGTCCCCTGCCGGGCGTACCGCTCCCGGGCGACGGCGAGGTGGCGGTCCGCGTCGACGCGACCGAGGTGCCGGCCGAGCCGGCCGACCTGCTCGGCGATCGTGCCGAAGACAGCCCCGCCGATCCCGTCCACGGCCCACAGGTCGGCGTACGGGAGCAGCGCCTCGTACAGGCCGTCGGCCGCGGTCCGGTCGTCGAGGTCGATGGCGAGATCAGCCATCGACCACTGCGACTCCAACCACTCGGCGTCCTTCGGCATCGAGTCGGCGGTCCCGGACCGGAACGCCCGCAGCACCGACCGGGCCGGTCCGGCGTCGCCGGCGGCGAGCAGCAGCCGGGCCGGTGCCGCCAGGTACATCGGCGGCATGCCCAGCGGGCCGAGCTGCTCGACGACGGCGCGGACGTCGGCCGCGTAGTCCCCGGGGGTGCCGCGGTCGAGATGCGCCTGCAGGCGCACGGTGAACACCATCAGCTCGGCATTCACGCTGCCGGCACGCCGGCCGATCTCCGCGGCGGCGTCGGCCCGCCGCAACGCCTCGTCGGGATCGCCGGCGAGCAGGGCCCGCATGCCCCGCCAGATCTCCGGAAGCCAGCCGTACAAGGGGATTCCCAGCCGGGCCGCGACGTGCTCGTACGCAAGCGCCTGCTCGTCGGCGGCGGCGAGATCGCCGTTCTCCAGGTGGGCGACGAGCAGGAGACGACGGGCGAGCAGCGCCGTCGCCCGGTCGTGCAGCGCGCCGACCCGCCCGGCACCGATCAGCTCGACCATGCGCTCGGCGGCCGCGATGCGTCGCGCCACGTAGTCCGGGCCGGCGATGGCGTCGCAGTAGGCGGCGAGCACCGCGGACTCGACCGCCGGGTCGCCGGCTCGACCGGCCAGCCGTACGGCATCCTCGGCGAGCGCGATCCGCTCCGGCAGCGGCACCGCACCGGCCCGGGCCAGCGACAACCGGCCGCGGACCGCGGCCCGCATGGCAACCTCGGCCGCGGGCATCGCCGCGTCGGCGCGCTCGAGCAACCCGGCCTGCCGGTCGTCCGAGATCGGCACCTCGAACCCGGCGAGCCCGCCGCCGATCGCCAATGCCGCGGCCGCGAGATCGACCGGGCGCCCCGCCGCGGTAGCCGCGTCCGCCGCGTCGAGGAGCACGTTGCGGGCGGCCGCCGTGTCGCCGGCGAGCTGGAGCGCCTCGCCGAGCTCGACGGACACGGCGATCCGATCGGTCCCGGTGGTGGCGAGCGCCCGCCGGAAGTGACCGGCTGCGGCCTCGAAGCCGAAGTCGCTCATCGCGGCCCGGGCGGCCCGCAGCGACCACAACCCGGCGCGATCGGCCGCACCGGCGCCGGCGGCGCAGGACCAGTGGTACGCCAGCCGGGACGGCGGCGGGTCGACGCGCTGCTCCAGCCGCCGGGCGACGGCCGCGTGCAGGCGCCCGCGCTCCGCACCGGGCAACGCGCCCTCGATCACCTCGCGGATCAGCGCGTGGCGGAACCGGTAGCCGGAGCCGGTCCCGTCCAGCAGCTGCGCCGCGACCGCCTCGTCCAGCAGCGAACCCGGGTCCGCGGCGTCCAGCAGGTCCGTCTCGATCACGTCCCCGGACGTCTCCGCGGCGACCGCGGCCAGGCCCAGCACCGTCGCGCAGGGCTGGGACAGCCGCGCGATCCGCCGCTCGAGCACCTCGCGCACACCTCGCGGTACGACGAGCGCGGAGTCGGCTCCGTGCGCGGCCCGCAGCCGAAGCACCTCGCGGACGAAGAACGGGTTGCCGCCGGTGCGCGCGGACAGCTCGCGGACCTCCTGCTCCGGCAGCTCCGAGCCGAGCTCGGACGCCGCCAGCGCGGCGACGCTCGGCGGGTCCAGCGGCGGAAGCAGCATCCGGCGTACGCCGGTGGACAGCTCGGCCAGCTGCTCGCGGCTGTCCGGCATGGCGTCGGCGGGATCGTCGCGGCTGGTCAGCACCAGCATCACCGGCAGCGCCGGGATCGCGTCCGCGACCGCGCGGGCGACGAGGAGCGTCGCCGGATCGGCCCAGTGCAGGTCTTCGAGCACGACCAGCAGCGGCTGCTCGCGGGCGGCCGACGCGACGGCGTCGACGACCGCGGCCGCCAGCAGCTGCCGGTCGGCCTGCGCCGCCGGCGCGCTGGCGTCCTGCCACGGCAGCTCCCCCGCCACGCCGGCGAGCGCGCGCCGCCAGGGCCACAGCGCGGGCATCCCGGCGGCCGAGCAACCAGCCCGGGCGCACCGGAAGCCCGCGTCCCGGGCCAGCATCAGCAGCCAGTCGGCCACGGTGGACTTGCCCATGCCCGCCTCGCCGAGCACGAGCACCGCTCGGCCGGTGCCGCGCGCGGCGTGCTCCACGGCAGCCGCCAGCTCCGCGCACTCCGGGTCGCGGCCGGCCATCACCACGCCCCGCGTTGCCCCCGGCTGCACGAGATCACGAAACCACACCGCCGTGGTCCGCGGGCGGGCTCGGCGCTACGAGCGGGCCCGGCAGGTGACCGTGCCGGGCGTACCGGACTGCTGCTTCGCGACCTGATTGCCGTCGACGGTGATCGTGCACTCCAGGGACGTCGCGGTGGCGGAGCGGACCGAGACCGACACCTGCTGGCCCGGCCGGAGGCTGATCGTCCGCCGCCACGGCAGCGTCTGGCCGCTCCGGCGGGTCTGGCCCGACGGCGTGGTCAGCACGAGCGCGGCGTCGGTCGGGGTCTGCCTGGCCGTCGACGACTGCCGGGTGGACGGCACCATGTGCCCGGCGCCGCCGTACGCGATCCCCGGCTGCTGCGGCGCGACCGGCCCGGCGCCGGACACGACCACCTGCACGGTCCGCTCGGGTGCCGGGCCGGGCCGGAGGACCACGAGCACCGCGGCGGCCGCGGCGAGGACGACGATCGCCACGACGACCGGCACCCGTCCGGAGCGGGGGACCACAACCGATCCACGTCGATCGCGGCGGTCCGGTTCGGTCCGAAGCCTCAGGCCCGTTACTTGAATGACTCCAGAGAATGCGCAAGACTCCGGGCATGCCGGATCGGGTCGACTTCGAGCGCTTGCTGCGCGAGGCCGCCCTCCGGGTGACCCAGCCGCGCGTATCAGTGCTGTCCGCGGTCCACGCCCACCCGCACGCCGACACCGAGTCGATCATCGGGCTCGTACGGCAGGACCTCGGCGTGGTGTCCCACCAGGCCGTGTACGACGTGCTGCGGGCACTGACGGACTCGGGCCTGCTGCGGCGGTTCCAGCCGATGGGGTCGGTCGCCCGGTACGAGCCGCAGGTCGGCGACAACCATCACCACCTGGTCTGCCGGACCTGCGGCGCGATCGCCGACGTCGAATGCGCTGTCGGCGAAGCACCATGCCTGACCGCATCGGACGACGCCGGCTACCAGGTCGGCGAGGCCGAGGTCATCTACTGGGGCCGCTGCCCCGACTGCGTCACCGCCGCAGGAGCCGCACCGGCCGGCTGACCAAGCGGATTCCGCATCTCCTCGCGCCTGCACGACCGCGAGGAGCCGTACGACGACACCCGCGAGAGGGAGAAGGTCTGCGTGTCCGAAAGCGAGAACCCCGCAATCCAGAGCCCGACCCCGGCAACGCCGTACCGGCCGAGGACGAACCAGGACTGGTGGCCCGACCAGCTGGACCTGCAGATCCTGCACCAGCACTCGACCAAGTCCAACCCGCTGGGCACCGGCTTCAGCTACCGGGAGCAGTTCAAGAACCTCGACGTCGACGCGCTCAAGCGGGACGTCGTCGAGGTCATGAGCACCTCGCAGGACTGGTGGCCGGCCGACTACGGCAACTACGGCCCGCTGTTCATCCGGATGAGCTGGCACTCGGCCGGTACCTACCGGATCGAGGACGGCCGTGGTGGCGGCGGTCGGGGCCAGCAGCGCTTCGCGCCGCTCAACAGCTGGCCGGACAACGCCAACCTGGACAAGGCCCGGCGGCTGCTCTGGCCGGTCAAGCAGAAGTACGGCCAGCAGATCTCCTGGGCCGACCTGCTGGTCTTCGCCGGCAACTGCGCGCTCGAGTCGATGGGTTTCAGGACGTTCGGCTTCGGCTTCGGGCGGGAGGACACCTGGGAGCCCGAGCAGGTCTTCTGGGGGCCGGAGGACACCTGGCTCGGTGACGAGCGCTACAGCGGCGACCGGCAGCTCGCCGGGCCGCTCGGCGCCGTGCAGATGGGCCTGATCTACGTCAACCCGGAGGGCCCCAACGGTGAGCCCGACCCGCTGAAGGCGGCCCGGGACATCCGGGAGACCTTCCGCCGGATGGCGATGAACGACGAGGAGACGGTCGCGCTCATCGCCGGCGGGCACAGCTTCGGCAAGACTCACGGCGCCGGTTCGGGCGAGCTGGTCGGACCCGAGCCGGAGGCGGCCCCGGTCGAGGCGCAGGGCCTCGGCTGGAAGAGCACGTATGGCACGGGCAAGGGGCAGGACGCGATCACCAGCGGCCTCGAGGTCGTCTGGACCTCGACGCCCACCCAGTGGTCGAGCCAGTTCTTCCAGAACCTGTTCGGCTACGAGTGGGAGCTGGTCAAGAGCCCGGCCGGGGCCTGGCAGTGGCAGGCCGAGGACGGCGCCGGGGCGGGCACGATCCCCGGACCGCAGGACCCGTCGGACACCCGCCCGCCGACGATGCTCACCACCGACCTCGCGCTACGCGTCGACCCGGCGTACGGGCCGATCTCCCGGCGGTTCCTGGAGAACCCGGAGGAGTTCGCGCTCGCGTTCGCCAAGGCCTGGTACAAGCTGCTGCACCGGGACATGGGCCCGGTCACCCGCTACCTCGGCCCCTGGGTGCCGGAGGCGCAGCTCTGGCAGGACCCGGTGCCGGCCGTCGACCACGAGCTGGTGGACGACGCCGACATCGCCGCGCTGAAGGCGAGCGTCCTCGACTCGGGGCTGTCCGTCGAGCAGCTGGTGACCACCGCCTGGGCGGCGGCGTCCAGCTTCCGCGGCACCGACCTGCGCGGCGGCGCGAACGGGGCCCGGATCCGGCTCGAGCCGCAGCGCGGCTGGGAGGTCAACGCGGGTGTCGGCCCGGTGCTGGAGCAGCTGGAGCAGGTCCGGCAGCAGTTCAACTCGGGCCCGGGGACGATCTCGCTGGCCGACCTCATCGTGCTCGCCGGCTGCGCCGGCGTGGAGAAGGCGGCGCGGGACGCCGGTCACGAGGTGACGGTCCCCTTCACCCCGGGGCGGACGGACGCGACGCAGGAACAGACTGACGTCGAGTCGTTCGCGGTGATGGAGCCGGTCGCGGACGGGTTCCGCAACTGGGCGCGGGCCGACGACAAGGTGCCGGCCGAGGTCCGGCTGCTCGACAAGGCATACCTGCTCACGCTCACCGCGCCGGAGATGACCGTCCTCCTCGGCGGCCTGCGGGCGCTCGGCGTGTCCCGGGACCGGCACGGCGTGCTCACCGACCGGCCCGGCGCGCTGACGAACGACTTCTTCGTCACCCTGCTCACCCCCGGTACGGAGTGGTCGGCGTCCGCGGACACCGAGAACGTCTTCGGCACCGCCGACGGTCGCTGGACGGCCACCGCCGTCGACCTCGTCTTCGGCTCCCACTCCCAGCTCCGCTCGCTCGCCGAGGTGTACGCCTCGTCCGACGCGACGGAGAAGTTCGTCGGTGACTTCGTCGCTGCCTGGGACAAGGTCATGAACCTGGACCGGTTCGACCTCGACTGACCGCCACGGCCCGGGTCGGCCCACCGGCCGGCCCGGGCCTCAGCCGATGGCGACCGGCGGCCGCGTGCGCAGCGTCTGGTAGATCACGCAGTATCGCTCGGTCAGCTCCAGCAGCATGTCGCCGGAGCAGGCGGCCAGCCCGTCGCCGCCGGCCGAGAGGTGCAGGCCGGCCTCCACCAGCGTCCGCCCGGTGTCGACCCGGCACGTCACCGCCTGCCCGTCGAGCTCGCCGGCGGCGGTGAGGGTGACGACCGCGGTGTCGGGGTCGGCCCGGTAACGCTCCTTCAGCGGCGCCTGCAGCGCCCGCAGCTCGGTCGCGTCCATCCGCCTCCCGTCGCCCGGTTCCGACCGTACGCGAGGGCCGTCCGGTGCGGCCGCGATCAGTCGGTCCCGGGCTCGAACGGGAGTGGTCCGCCGAGCGGGCGCAGGCCCAGCGCGCCGCCGATCCCGCGCGCCTCGGCGACGGCCGCCTCGGCGCGGTCAGGCTCGCCGCGGGCGCGCAGCACGCCCGCCAGGGCGTGCTGGCTGAGCGCGACCCACGGCTCGGCACCCAGCCGGCGGTGCGACTCGACCGCCGCGACCAGGTGCCGCTCGGCCGCGTCCCAGTCGCCGAGGGTCGCCGCCAGCTGGCCGAGGTGGTACGCGGTGGCGCCCTGGTAGCCGGTGCCCTCCAGCAGGTGCTGCTCCCGGTACGGGGACAGCTGCTCGAACAGCGCCGCGGCCAGCTCCCGGTCGCCGAGCACCACCGCGGCCTTCGCGAACCCGATCGCCTTCGTCCGCCAGGACCGCATCCGGGTCGGTCCCGCCCGCATCTGGTCGAGCGAGCCGGCGACGATCGCCCTGGCCTCGTCAACCCGCCCGACCTCCCCGTACAGCCAGGCCAGCACCGGCTGCATCGGCAGCACCGGGAAGTCGGCGACGAGCCGCTCGACCGCGCCGACCGACTCGGCCTCCTGGCCGCGCAGCCAGCGGATCATCGTGACCTGGTGCAGCGCGGCCGCGGTGGCCAGCAGGCCGGTCCCGCCGACCCCGAGCGACTCCGCCTCCCGGGCCAGCCGCTCGCCGCCGGCGAGGTCGCCGCGCGCGATCGCCACCGTCGCCTCCATGGCCGTGCCGGCCCAGCGGACGAACGAGGTCGGCGCCGACAGCACGGCGTCGCGCATCGCGGCCAACGCCGGCCGGGCTTCGCCCGCCCGCCCGTCGGCCAGCGCGCAGTAGGCGTGCCAGTAGTACCCGACGAACCGCAGCGACGGCACGCCGCCGAGCTGGTCGGACAGCTGCAGCAGCTCGGTCGCGGTCGTCTCCTCCTCCCGGACGTACGCGATCTCGCTGCCGAGCAGGCTGGTCCGGTCGACCAGCACGGCGGCGAAGGTGCTCGGGTCGCCGACCCGGCGGGCGACGTCGACCGCCTCGCCGGACAGCGCCTCGACCTCCTCCGGCGAGCCGTCGATCGGCACCCAGCGGGCCAGCCGGCTGAGCACCAGCGCCCGGGCCGGGCTGTCCCCGGGCCCGATCGCCTCGAGCGCCTGCCGCAGCAGCCGGGCCGGCACCGACCCGTCGCCGTCGAACCAGATCGTCGCCCCGCCGCCGATGCCGAGCGCGGCCGTGGTCATCCGCTCCACCGAGCCGAGCGCGACCGCCAGCTCGAACGCCGCCACGAACGTGTCGGCGGCGCGGGAGACCCGGCCCAGCCGCACCTGCGCGGAGCCGAGCTCGAGCAGCAGGTCGCAGCGGCGGTCCCGGTCGTCCGGCGCGACCAGCGCGAGGTGCTCCAGCGCCTGGGAGAGCAGCCGCACCGCCTCCGCGTACGCGAACTGGCGCAGCGCCCGCTCCGCGGCCTCGCTGGCGTAGCCGACCGCCTTCTCCGCAGCCCGCACCCCCGGCTCCGACCCGGCGCTGGCGGCCGCGCCGAGGTGGCGGGCGAGCTGGCTGAGCCGGGCGTCGGGGTCGCCGGGTGGGAGCCGCTCCAGCGCCTCGCCGACCCGCAGGTGCAGCCGGGGCCGGCGGGCCGCCGGGATCCGGCCGTAGAGGGCGTCGCGGACGATCAGGTGGCTGAACCCGTACCGGCCCGGCACCCGGCGGGACGGCACCACCAGCCCGGCGGCGACCGCGTGGTCGAGCGCGTCGAGCAGGACCTCGTGCTCCAGGTCGGAGACCTGGGTCAGCACGGCGAGGTCGAAGTCGCGGCCGATCACCGCGGCCAGGTCGAGCGTGCCGGTGACGGCCGGGTCGAGCCGGGACAGCCGCGGCTCGAGCATGTGCCGGACGCCCTCGGGTACGCCCTCGAGCGCCTCCAGCACCGTGTCGGCGTGGTCGAGGCCGCCGGTCTCGGCCAGATGCCGGATCAGCTCGCCGAGCAGGAACGGGTTGCCGTCGGTACGGGCAAGCAGCATCGGGGCCAGCTCGTCCGGCGCCGGGGCGTGCTGCTGCACGCCGACCAGCTGGTCGACCTCGCTGCGACCGAGCCCGGCGAGCGCGAGCCGGCTGAACCCCGGCTCCCGCTGCAGGTCGGCCATGGTGTCCGCGACCAGGCGCTGCGAGCCCTGGTCGGACCGGTAGGTGACCAGCAGCAGCAGCGGCATCTGCCGGCTGGACCGGGCCAGGTGCCGGAGCAGCAGCTGCTCGGTGCCGGCCCACTGCAGGTCGTCGATCACCAGCAGCACCGGGGAGGTCGCCGACACGCCGGCGAGCAGCCCGGCCACGGACTCGAACAGGGCGTACCGCTGGTCGGGGCCTGCCGTCGGCTCCGGAATCGGCAGGTCGGGCAGCCGCCGGGTCAGCTCCGGCAGCAGCCGGGCCAGCTCGCCGCCGGCCTCCCGGACCAGCTCGCCGACCGTGTCGGTCGGTCGCGCGGCCAGGTAGCCGCCGAGCGCCTCGCGGAAGCCCAGGTAGGCCACCGGCAGCTTCTCGTCGCACCGCCCGTACAGGACGGTGCCGCCCTCGGCCTGGGCGATCCGGCCGAGCTCGGCGGCCAGTCTGGTCTTGCCGATGCCGGCCTCGCCGGTCAGCACGACGACCTGCCGCCGCCCGTCGACGGCCATCCGCCAGGCCCGGTGCAGCCGGGTCAGCTCGACCGTCCGGCCGACGAACGGCCCGCGGTCCGGGTCGCCGACGCCGGCCAGCGCGTTGAACGGGACCGCGGGCGCCCAGCCGGCCCCGGTCGTCGGGCCCGGCGCCGGCAGCGCGGGCGGGTCCGGCTCGGACCGCAGCAGCTCCAGGTAGGCGCCGGCCAGCTGCGGCGACGGGTCGACGCCGAGCTCCTCGGCCAGCAGCTTGCGGAACCGCTCGTACGCGCGCAGCGCCTCGCCCCGGTTGCCGGCCGCGGCGTGCGCGAGCATCAGCCGCAGGTGCGCGGACTCGCGGAACGGCTCGAGCGCGACCGCCTCCTCGGCCGGCCGGACCGCGGCGGCCCCGTCGCCGGTCGCGACCAGGCTCGCGCTGGCCAGCTCCAGCGCCGCGACGAGCACGGCGGCGAACCGGGCCCGCAGCCGGTTCACCCACTCCCCCTCGGCTCCGGGCAGGAACGAGCGGGCCGCCACCGCGTGGGCCGTGTCGGCGTGCTCGGCCGCGCGGGTCGGCTCGCCGGCCGCGAGCAGCCGCCGGGCCGCGACCACGTCCCGCTCGGCGACCTCGATGTCGACCTCGGTGCCGGGCGGCAGCACCAGCTGGTAGCGGCCGGCGGCGCCGGTCAGCGTCGCGGCGCCGGGCAGCCCGGCCGCGGTCAGCGCCGACCGGATGGTGCTCAGCACGGTCCGCAGCGCCGGCCGCCAGGTCGGCGGGAGGTCCTCGCCCCAGAGGACGTCGGCCAGCTCCTCGCGGGTCGCCAGGTGGTTGCGCTCAGCGACGAGATAGGCGAACAGGACCCGGCCGCGCCGGCCGCCGAGGGCCTCCTCGTCGAGGGTGCGATCACCTGCCGTGAGCAGCAGCTGGCCGGCGAGCCCGACCCGCACGTCCATACGCTGGCTTTCGTCTCTGTTGGCGGAGAACCGCATCGTCGCACTGTGATCGACTGGTCACAACCGGAATGGACGAGCCCGCGGCGTGCGCAGTTGCAGCCGGTTGCGCTCCGCAGTGCTGCGCGGTTGCGCTCGGGTTGCGGGCGGCGCGGGAGGGTTTCGTCTGTGATGTGAGCGCCGCTAGCTCAACTGGCAGAGCACTGCCCTCTTAAGGCATCGGTTCGGGGTTCGACTCCCTGGCGGCGCACCGGCCGGCGAGGGTCGGGGAACACGGGGGTTTCAGTGGCGGACACCGCGACGCGGGTGCGCAGCCTCGGCCTGGGCATGGCGACCGCGCTGGTCGTCGGCAACATGGTCGGGTCGGGCGACTACCTGCTGCCGAGCTCGCTGGCCAAGTACGGCGCGCTGGCCATCGTCGGCTGGGTCGTGACCGCGGTCGGCGCGGTGCTGCTGGCGCTCGTCTTCGCCAACCTCGGCCGGATGTACCCGCGGACCGGCGGGCCGTACACGTTCAGCCGGCTGGCGTTCGGCGAGTTCATCGGATTCCAGACCGCCTGGGGCTACTGGATCGCCACCTGGACCAGCAACGCCGCGCTGGCGATCGGGTTCGTCAGCTACCTGGACGACTTCTGGACCTCGCTGGCGTCCAACAAGCTGCTGGCCGCGCTGGTCGCGATCGCCGCGATCTGGGTGCTCACCTGGGTCAACGCGGTCGGCGTCCGGCAGGGCGGGGTCGTCCAGCTCTTCACGACGATCATCAAGCTCATCCCGCTGCTGTTCATCGCGTTCGTCGGCCTGGCGTTCATCAACCCGAGCCACTTCACCCCGGTCAACCCGAGCGGCGAGTCCGGCTTCGACGCGGTGACCGACGCGGCCACGCTGACCCTGTTCGCGTTCGTCGGGCTGGAGTCGGCGACGGTCGCGGCCGACGACGTGAAGAACCCGGAGCGGACGATCCCGAGGGCGACGGTGATCGGCACTCTGCTGGCGGCCGCGGTCTTCGTCCTCGGCCAGATCGCCGTGCTCGGCGTCATCCCCGCCTCGGAGCTGGCCAAGTCGACCGCGCCGTTCGCCGACGCGGCGAAGGTCATGTTCGGCAGCTGGGCCGGCACCCTGGTCGCGGTCAGCGCGGTGATCGGCACGTTCGGGGCGCTCAACGGCTGGATCCTGCTGCAGGGCCAGGTGCCGCTCGCGGCGGCCCGGGACGGGCTGTTCCCGCGGATCTTCGGCCGCACCTCCCGGTCGGGCGCCCCGGTGCTCGGCCTGGTCATCTCCAGCGCGCTGATGACCGTGCTGATCCTGATGAACTACACCGCCAGCCTGGTGGACCAGTTCACCCAGATCATCCTGCTGGCCACGCTGTCCATTCTGATCCCGTACACGTACACGGCGGCCGCGCAGCTGATGCTGATGGTCACCGACCGGGCCCGGTTCTCGGCCCGGAGGCTGGCCCGCGACGGCGCGATCGCGCTGCTCGCCTTCTCGTACACGCTGTGGGCGATCACCGGAGCGGGCGCCGACATCGTGCTGAAGGGCTTCCTGCTGCTGCTCGCCGGCATCCCGGTCTACGTGTGGATCCGCCGCCGGAACGCCCCCGGCCCGGCGCCCGCGCCGCTCGCCGAGGCCGAGCCCGAGCCGATACCCAGCTCCCCCGTCCCCGTCGCCGGAGGCTGAGAAGTGACTTCGCCCGACACGCTGACCCGGCAGCCCGAGACCCCGACCCCGACCCCGCCGCGGCGGCGCGGCTGGGGTCGCTGGCTGTTCGTCGTGCTGGTGATCGCCGCCCTCGTGCTGCTCGTGTTCGACTGGATCGACAAGTACGGCAAGGAGCGCAACGCGTTCGACGCGCTGTTCGACTCGAACGCACCCACGCCGCCGGAGACCGGTGCCATCCAGCTCCCCGGCGGCTGGGACCGCGGCCTCGACACCGTCGGCTACCTGGAGAGCCCGTGGCTGGCCGCCGCGCTCTGGGTGCTGCTGGTGGTGGCGATCGTCTGGGGGATCTGGCGCTTCGTCAGCCGGCACCGCGCCGGCCGCCGGCTGCACCACGCCGGGCTGCGCCGCACCGGCCTCACGGTGCTCATCGTCGTGCTGTTCGTGCTGGCCGGCTCCGCCACCGCCAACGCGTACGTCGGCTACGTGCCGACGATCGGCTCCGCGTTCGGCCAGGTGGGCGAGGACCTCAGGGGCGGCTCGCGGATCGACCAGCTCTCCATCGGCGCGTCGGACCTGCAGGTCCCGCCCGGTCCGGCGTACGTCTACGTGCCGCCGGGCTACGACAGCGCCGCGAACCGCGACCACCGCTATCCGGTGATCTACCTGCTGCACGGCTACCCCGGCGCGTCGGTCGACTGGGTCCGGGCCGGCGACATGCAGCCCATCCTCGACAAGCTCATCCAGGACAAGCTGATCGAGCCGATGATCGCGGTGGCACCGGACGCGTCCGGTGGCTGGGTGCACGACTCGGAGATGGTCAATCAGGTCAACGGCCCGCAGCTGGAGACCTACCTGACCAGGACCGTCCCGCAGACCATCGACGCCAGGTACCGCACGATCGCCAACCGGAACGGCCGGGCGATCGGCGGGGTGTCCAGCGGCGGCTACGGCGCGCTCAACCTCGCGCTGCGCAACCAGAACGTCTTCTCGGTCTCCGTCCCGATGATGCCGTACGGCGATCCGGGCACAGTGCTCGACAGCCTGTTCGCCGGCAACCAGCAGCTGCTCGAACAGAACACCCCGAGCGAGTACATCCCGTCGATGGCGTTCACCCAGCCCATGTCGATGCTGCTCGTCGCCGGCACCGAAGACCCGCAGCTGCCCACCGCCCGCCAGCTGTACGCCCAGCTGAAGGCGCGCAACAGCCCTGACCTGGACGTCGCCCTGCAGGTCGTCCCCGGCGCCACGCACACCTGGCACGGCGCCACCATGGACAGCCCGTACGGCTACGTCTTCTTCTCCGACCGCGTCAAGGCGACGGCCGGAACGAGCGGAGGCTGATCCGATGGCCGTGCATCTCGAAGATCCCGGCGTGGCCGGTCCGGGCGACGGTGCCGTCGAGCAGCCGAAGGCGCCGGCAGCACCGGCCCGGGCCGCCTCGGCCGACCACGGCGCCCGGGTCGCGCAGCTGGCCGCCACGCTGACGTTCCTCGCCGGCGTGATCAACCTGATCTCCGCCGCGATGCCGGCCGAGCGGTCGCGGTTGCGCGCCGTCCGGTTCCTGACCCCCGAGGTCCTCTCGAACAGCGCGGTGGTGGCGGTCGCGGCGCTCGGCGTCGCGCTGATCCTCATCGCCGGCGGCCTGCGCCGGCGCAACCGGATCGCCTGGATCGTCGTGATCGTCGTGCTCGCCGCGAGCGCCTTCTTCCACCTGGTCAAGGGCCTCGACCTGATCGAGGTCGTGATCCAGGCCGCGCTGGCCGGCTGGCTGGCCGGTCAGGGCCGGTATTTCACCGGCCAGCTCGGGCCGCGCGAGCGGCGCCGCGTCGTCGGGCCGGCGATCGGCGTCGTCGTGATCACCCTGCTGTACGGGCTGCTCGGGATCTGGTCCAACGAGCCCGGCCTCATCGGCCAGGTCGGGCTGTGGGCGGCGATCAAGGACGTCGCCAAGATGGCGGTCGGGATGGGCAGCGACCTGCCGCTGCGCGGCCGGTTCGCGGAGGTCTTCCCACCGTCGGTGGCGGCCCTGTTCTACGTCGGCGTGCTGCTCGTCCTGATCCGCGCCCTGGCCCCGCGCCGGCGGGTGGCCAGCGACCCCGGCCCGACGGCCGAGGAGCTGGTCGCCAGCGACGACTCGCTGGCCTACTTCGCCACCCGGGACGACCGGCTGTCCGTGCGCGAGGGCGCCGGCCTGGTCTCGTACGGGGTGGCCGGTGCGGTGGCCCTCGGCGCCGGTGACCCGCTCGGCCCGCCGGCGAGCTGGCCGGGGGCGATCACGGCGTTCCTCAACGAGACGTCCAGGCAGGGCCGGGTCCCGGCGGTGATCGGCTGCTCGGAGGACGCGGTCGAGGCGTACGAGCGGGCCGGCCTGCACCGGATCTACCTCGGCGACGAGGCGGTGCTGGAGCTGGCCGGCTTCGACATCGAGGCCAAGTCCCGCCAGCACGCCCGCCGCGGCTGGAACCGCGGCAACCGGGACGGCCTCACGGCCGAGGTGCGGCGGTCCGGCACGCTCGACGAGGCCGCGGTCGCCGAGCTGACCGGGCTGTCCGACCGGTGGCGCGGGGGCGCCGCCGAGCGCGGGTTCTCCATGTCCCTTGGGCGGCTGTTCGACCCGCGGGACGGGAACTCGGTGGTGGTGATCGCCCGGGACGGCGCCGGCAAGCTGGCCGGCTTCCTCAACCTGGTGCCCTGGGACGGGGACGGCGCCAGCCTGGACGTGATGCGCCGGGACAAGGCCGCGCCCAGCATCATCAACGAGTTCCTCATCGTCGAGGCGGCGCGGCAGCTGCCCACGCTCGGGGTCACCCGGCTGTCGCTGAACTTCGCGTTCCTGCGCGGGCTGATCACCGCAGCCGACATGAGCGGCGCCTCGCTGTGGGCGCGCATGCAGGCGTGGTTCCTGCGCAAGGCGTCGCGCTGGTTCCAGATCGAGTCGCTGTACCTGTTCAACCAGAAGTTCGGTCCCGACTGGGTGCCGCGCTACTGCGCGATCGAGTCGATGGAGGACCTGCCGCGGGTGGCGCTGGCGATGGGCCGCGCGGAGGGGTTCGTGGAGAGCCCGGTCCGGCTGCCCTGGCGGCGGCGGTCCACCGGTACGCCGTTCGCCGGCAGTGCGGGTGAGGCCGACGTCGTCACCCGGTCGACCGCCGCCGGGCCGACCACGGTGGTGGTCACCGCCGGCGGGCTCACCACCGTGCCCGCGACAGCGCGTCCGGCGCGCGCCGCGGCGCCAGCCCGCCCGGTGCCGCAGGTCCGCACCGAGCCGACCCGGTTGGAGAAGGCGCGGCGGGCGAAGCTGGCCCAGATGCGGGACGACGGGATCGACCCGTACCCGGTCGGGTTCACCCGCACCGCCACCCTGGCCGAGGTCGGCGAGCGGTGGAAGGAGCTGACCCCGGGCGAGGAGACCGCGGACGAGGTCAGGGTCGCCGGGCGGATCATGCTCCGGCACGCCGTCGGCGGCCTGACGTTCTGGACCGTCCGGCAGGGCTCAGACCAGCTGCAGGTCATGCTCGACCGGGACGTGCTCGGCCAGGACGCCTACCAGCAGGCCGGCCGGTACGACCCGGGCGACTGGGTCGGCGCCGACGGCACCGTGGTCCGCACCCGCCGCGGCGAGCTGTCGGTCAAGGCGAAGTCCGTGACGCTGCTGACCAAGTCGCTGCGGCCGCTGCCGGACAAGTGGCGCGGCCTGACCGACGTCGAGGTCCGCTCCCGGCAGCGCGAGCTCGACCTGACCATGAACCCGGCCACGCACCGCACGTTCGCCCTGCGCTCCACCGTCCTGGAGACCCTCCGCCGGTCCATGGCCGACCGGCACTACGTCGAGGTCGAGACGCCGATCCTGCAGGTGCAGCCCGGCGGCGCGACCGCCCGCCCGTTCATCACCCACCACAACGCCTACGACATCGACCTGTACGCCCGCGTCGCCAGCGAGCTCTACCTGAAGCGGCTGCTGGTCGGCGGCATGGACCGCGTCTTCGACCTGGGCCCCATGTTCCGCAACGAGGGCGTCGACACCCGGCACAACCCCGAGTTCACCATGCTCGAGTCGAACGAGGCCTTCGCCGACTACCGCGACATGATGCGGCTCTGCCAGGACCTGTTCAAGGAAACGGCCGCCGCCGTCGGCCCGATGACGGTGGACTACCAGGGCAAGCAGATCGACATCGGCACCGAGTGGCGGCAGGTCACCATGCTCGACGCCGTCGCCGAACACCTGCACGTGCCCGACCTGTCGTACGAGTGGCCGGTCGAACGCATCCGCGAGCTCTGCGACCAGCACCACGTGCCCTGGGAACCGGACTGGGGCACCGGCAAGCTCGTCGACGGCCTCTACGACGAGCTCGTCGAGGCGAGCATCGTGCAACCGACGTTCATCATCAACCACCCCAAGGAGATCTCGCCGCTGGCCCACCCGCACCGCGACGACCCGTTCGTCACCGAACGGTTCGAACTCGTCATCGCCGGCCGCGAGTACGCCAACGCCTACAGCGAGCTCACCGACCCGCTCGACCAGCGCGCCCGGATGGAGGCGCAGGCGCTCGCGAAGGCCGGCGGGGACGAGGAAGCGATGGTCGTCGACGAGACCTACCTGCGGGCGCTGGAGCTCGGCCTGCCGCCCAACGCCGGCCTCGGAATCGGCGTAGACCGCCTCGTCATGCTGCTGGGCAACCTACCCTCCATTCGAGAGGCAATCCTCTTCCCGCAGCTGCGCCCGGAAGGCCGGTGAGGTGACGGAGACGGCGACGCCGGAGGTCATCCCCTGCCCGGAGGAGATCTCGCTGGAGCTCGGCTCCGACGGGCAGATCGTGTTCGTCTCTGACGTCCACGTGACGGGTGGCGGTCCGGTCGCCGACTTCGACGCGACCACCGAGCTGGTCGAGCTGCTGGTCGAGCTCGGCAAGCACGAGGGCGAGAAGCTGCTGCTGCTCGGCGGCGACATCTTCGACCTGCTGCAGGCCGGCGGTACGCCGGTGGAGGCCGTCGACCGGGTGCTCGCCGCCCAGGACGCGCAGGCGGTCGCGGCGGCCTCGGCCGCGCTGGCCGCGCTCCCGGACGCGACCGTCGTCTACCTGGTCGGCAACCACGACTCGGCACTGGCCTGGCATCCGGACGCCAGGCTGCGGGTGGGCGAGGCGTTCGGGATCGACCACTTCGCGCTACGGGCCCGGGTCGCCGTGCAGACGCCGGACGGCAAGACCGTCATCGTGCTGGCCGAGCACGGACACGCGCTGGACGTCTACAACCGGCACGCCGATCCGTACGACCCGCTGGACACGCCGGCCGGTGACCACGTCGTGCAGGAGGTGGTCAACCGCTTCGACCTGCTCGCGCCGGAGCGGCCCGACCTCGGGCTCGACCAGATCGACAACGTCCGCCCGTCTGCGGCGGTGCCGATCTGGCTGGTGTCCAACTTCTTCTACCGGTTCCTGCGCCGCACGCTGCGCCGGTTCGCGCTCCCGCTGGCCGGGCTGTTCGTGCTGCTGCACCTGCCGGTGGCCACGCTTGTCCTGCGCGACCTGGACCGGCATCGGCGCTCCGAGGAAGTCGCCCGGATGACCGACCGGGCCATCATCTGGCTGTTCGCCATCGTCGTCGTCGACCTGATCCTGTTCGTCGTGCTGGCCGCGTTCCTCGGCCGGTCGCTGCGCGACGCCGCCTCCGTGTACGGCGGGACGCCGGAGGACGAGGAGGTCGACCAGGCCCGCCGGGCCGCCGCGATGGGCGAGCTGCTCACGATCCGCGACCCGGCCGCGTCGGTGCTGCTGGGCGGGCACACGCACCGGGCGCTGCTGGTCCCGGGCGGCCGCGGCCGGGTGGTCGCCGACGCCGGCTGCTGGATCGAGGGCATGGTGCCGGTGCGGGCGTGGTTCTCGCTGCCGCCGGTGTTCGTCGCGTCGTACCCGTGTACGTGGCTGCAGGTGCTGCCTGCGGTCGGTGGGGTCAAGGTCAGCCTCTGGGAGCGGCCGCTGGCGGTGACCCGCCGGCTCTCGCTGGTGGAGCGGGTCGTGATGCGGGGCCGGGCCGGGCCGTCGAAACCGGCCCCCGGCCGTATCGTCCGCGAGGAGCTGGCGCTGCCCAAGCCCGGCACGCTGCGGCCGGACTGGACGCCTGGCTCGGCCGCCGCGTCGGCCACCGACGACCCGCTCGGCTCGCAGCGGTGGGCCGGGCTGCCGACCGCGTCGGCCGGGTCGGCCGGGTCGGCCGGCGCCGCCCCGGACGAGCCGGCGCGCTGATGGTCACGGCGCTGCTGGCGCTCGCCGGCACCGTCATCTGCTACGGCACGGCCACCGTGCTGCAGAACATCGCCGCGCAGCGGGCCGAGCGGCACGAGGGGACGGACGCGCTGCTCGTCGTCCGGCTGCTGCGCGACCTGCCGTACCTGGCCGGCACCGCGCTGGACGGGCTCGGCTTCCTGCTGTCGCTGCTGGCCCTGCGGCAGCTGCCGGTGTTCGCGGTGCAGGCCGGTGTGGCCGGCAGCATCGGCGTCACCGCGGTCCTCGCGGCCGTGTTCTTCAGCGAGCGGCTGATCGCCCGCGGCTGGGCGGCGTTGGCCCTGATCTGCATCGGCCTGGTCGCGGTGGCCTTGAGCGCTGCCCCGGAAGCGGCCGACGTGCCGGACACCGGCACCAAGGTCGGCATCATCGCGGCGGTGGCGGTGCTCGCCGTGCTCGGCTGGCTGGCGCTGCGCCACGGCCAGGACAACCGCTCGGCCATCGCCCTGGCCACGGTCAGCGGGCTGGCCTACGGCGGCGCGGCGCTGGCCGCCCGGCTGCTGTCCGCTGGGGACGGGACCTACCTGTCCGGCGACGGGCTGCTGCACCTGCTCGCCGACCCGATGCTGTACGCGCTGATCGGCTACGGCGCCATCGGCCTGTGGGCCTTCTCGGCCGCGCTGCAGCGGGGCACGGTGACCACGGTCGCCGCGGTCGTCGTGGTGGCCGAGACGGTCGCGCCGGCGCTGGCCGGCATCGCCCTGCTCGGCGACCGGGCCAGGCCCGGGCTCGGCGTTGTCGCCGTGCTCGCCTTCGTCGCTACCGTCGTCGGAGCATGGGTGCTGACCCGGGTCGATCCGGGACGGGCACCGGCGGCACCGAAATCGGACGGCGCGGGCCCGACGAGCCCGCGCCCGGAGTCACGGGAGAACGCATGAGCAGCTACGACGACGGCCGGACCTACGACGAGCGGGGCTACCCGCAGCAGCCGTACGACCAGCGCGGCTATCCCGGCGGCCCGCCGGCGTCCGGACCGCCGCACCGGGTGACGGTCAACGCCGGCCGGCTGTGGGCCGCCGGCGTGGCCACCGCGCTGGTCTGCGCGCTGATCGGGCTGGTGGGGGTGCTGGTGGTGCGGGCCGTCTTCAAGGTCGCGCTCTACGCGCCGGAGGAGGCCAGCGCGGTCGGCGACATCGACACCGGCCTGCTCTGCATCGTCGCCGCCGCCGCGGCGCTGGTGGCCACCGGGCTCGTGCACCTGCTGCTGCTGAGCACCCCACGGCCGCTGTCCTACTTCGGCTGGATCGTCGGGCTCGCGACGCTGGCCGCCGTGGTGGTGCCATTCCTGTCGGTCAGCCCGCTGTCGGTGGCCGTGGCCATGGCGGTGATCCACCTGATCATCGGGCTGGCGATCGGCACACTGATCTCCGGCGCCGCCAGGGCCGCGACCCGCAGCCCGGCCGGCCCCGCCTACGACCTGCACTAGCGACCGTCCACGGTGGATCTCAGCACCACGATCGACACGCTGCTGGTGATCGCCGCGGTAGCGGCGGCCACCCCGCTGCTGGTCGCCCTCCTGCCGTGGCTGCGGGTGCCGCAGGTCGTCCTGCTCATCGGCGGTGGCATCGTGATCGGCCCGGAGGTGCTCGGATTCGGATCGCCGGGCAGCGTGCAGGTGCTCTCGGACCTCGGGCTCGGCTTCGTGTTCCTGCTCGCCGGCTACGAGGTCGAGATCGCGCTGTTCGCGTCCAGTGCCGGCCGGCGGGCGATGGCCTCCTGGTTCGTCACCGCGGCGGTGTCGGCCGGCGTCGTCACCGCGCTCGGCGCCGCTGGGCTCGTCGACGCGTACGTGCCGGTGGCGATCGCGCTGACCACGACCGCGCTCGGCACGCTGCTGCCGATCCTGCGCGAGCACGACATGCTGCGGGGCCGGTTCGGCCATCACCTGGTGGCGGCGGGCGCGGTCGGCGAGCTGTTCCCCGTCCTCGCCATCGCGCTGTTCCTCGGCATCGTCAACCGGTTCGTCGCGCTGCTGTCCCTGGCCTCGGTCGGCGCCATCGCGCTCGCACTGGGAGCGTCGCGGCGGGTGCTCGGCCGCGGCCGGTTGCTGGAGATAGTCCGGAAGTCCCAGCACGAGACCAACCAGGCGATCCTGCGCTGCACCGTCCTGCTGCTCATGGTGCTGCTCGCGGCGACCAACGAGTTCCACCTCGACGCGGTGCTGGGCGCCTTCCTCGCCGGCATGGTGCTGCGCCGGTGGGCCGGCGCGAGCGCGCACGTGCTGGAGGAGAAGCTGGACGCGATCGGCTACGGCTTCTTCATCCCGATCTTCTTCGTCTACTCCGGAATGACGCTCAACATCGACTCGATCGCCGATGCGCCGCTGCGGGTGGTGCTGTTCCTGGCCCTGCTGCTGGCCGTACGCGGGCTGCCGGCACTGCTGGTCTACCGCGGCGTGCTGCGCTCCCGGGAACGGCTGGAGCTGGCCCTGATCACGGCGACCTCACTGCCGCTGCTGGTCGCGCTGGCCGAGATCGGCCGCCGGAACGGGACGATGCTGCCGGAGAACCAGGCCGCGCTGGTCGGCGCAGGCGTGCTCAGCGTGCTGATCCTCCCGTCGGCCGCGATCGCCGTACGCAAGCGGGGCAAGCCCGAGCCGGCGGACACCGAGCCGGCGGAGTCCGAGTCGGCCGACCCCGATCCGGTGGAGCAGGTCGAGCCCGGCCAGGTCGGTCGCTGACCGGCCCGGGCCGGGGTGGGCTCAGGTCGGCAGCAGCTCGATCCAGCCGCGGATGTCGTCGGCGGTCTCGGTGCCGGCCAGCTCCGGATGCTCCTCGGCGACGTGGACGAGGACCTTCTCGATCACGGCGTCGTCGGTGTCGCCGCGGGCCGTGAAGCCGCATTCGCAGCGGACCTGACGGGTCATCGGTGTGCTCCCTTCGGCGGTACGCTCCACGTCTAGCGCCTCCGCGCCGAGGGAGGCAACGTGCAGGGCGCATCCGATGCCGCCCGGGTGCAGCTGTGCGGGGCGTTCACCGTGGAGCTCGCCGGCCGGCGGGTCAACCAGGCGCTGCCCGGACGGCAGGGCCGGCTGCTGTTCGCGTACCTGACCCTGAGCCGGCTGCAGCCTGTCCCCCGCGACGTCATCGTCGACGCGCTCTGGGGCGG
The DNA here is from genome assembly GCA_036558285.1 of Mycobacteriales bacterium. GTDB lineage: Bacteria > Actinomycetota > Actinomycetes > Mycobacteriales > CADCTP01 > CADCTP01. Next base: position 47,796 of record DATBFW010000179.1, read on the forward strand.
ATCCCCGCCGCCGGCCGCTGCCTCGGCGCTGACCGTGCTCGTCTCCAAGGTCCGCGCCGCGCTCGGCCCGGACCTGCTGCGCGGCCGGACCGAGCTGACCGTCGCGCTGCCCGAGCCCGCGTACGTCGACGTGGAGGACGCGTTCGCCGCCCTGCACGCGGCCGAGTCGGCGCTGGCCCGGGAGGACTGGCGGAAGGCCTGGGCGCCGGCGCTGACCGCGCAGTTCGTGACGCGGCGGCGATTCCTGCCGGAGGCCGAGCAGCCCTGGGCCGACCCGTGGCGGCGCCGGCTGGCCGACGTGCACGTCCGCGCGCTGGAGTGCTACGCGACCGCGTGCCTGCGTCTCGGCGGCGGCGAGCTGCCCGGCGCCGAGCGGGCGGCGCAGGAGCTGCTCGAGGTCGCGCCGCTGCGGGAGACCGGGCACCTGCTGCTCATGCAGGCGCTGGCCGCCCGCGGCAACGTCGCCGAGGCGCTGGCCGCGTACGAGCGGTTGCGGGTGCTGCTGCGCGAGTCGCTCGGCGTCGACCCGTGCCGCGCGGTCCAGGACACGTACGCGCAGCTGCTCGGCTGAGCCGGCCGCGGCCGGCTGAGCTGGCCGCCAACGTTCCGACAAGGTGCGGCCAACCCGCCGACAAGGGTGCCTCCGCAGGCTTCCGGCATCACCGAACCCATCGGAGGCATGCCATGGAAGACCAGCTCACCATCCTGCTCGGCCGGTTCGTGCAGGACCTCGGCGCGACCGTGTCGGCCGGCAACGTGCTGATCGGCGACGAGCTCGGGCTCTACCGGGGGCTGGCCGAGGCCGGTCCGTTCACCCCGGCCGAGCTCGCCGCGTACACCGGCACGGCCGAGCGGTACGTCCGCGAGTGGCTGCCCGGCCAGGCCGCCGGCGGCTACGTCAGCTACGACAGCGGCGCCGACCGGTACTGGCTGAACGAGGCGCAGGCGGTCGCGTTCGCCGACCCGGGCGGCCTGCTGCTGCCCGGCGCGTACCAGCTCGCGCTCGCCTGCCTGGCCGACCGGCAGCTGATCGTCGACGCGTTCCGCACCGGCGACGGCGTCGCCTGGGGCGCCCACGACCACGACGTGTTCACCGGCTGCGAGCGCTTCTACCGACCCGGGTACGTGCAGAACCTGATCGCTGCCTGGGTGCCCGCCGTGCCCGGGCTGGCCGACCGGCTCACCGCGGGGATCACCGTGGCCGACGTCGGCTGCGGGCTCGGCGCGTCGACCGGGATCCTGGCCGAGACCTACCCGGCCTCGTCGGTGCGCGGGTTCGACTCGCACCCCGAGTCGATCGCGCTCGCCCGGGCCGGCGGCGTCGACGCGGAGGTGGCCAGGGCGCAGGACTTCCCCGGCACCGGGTACGGCCTGGTGACCACGTTCGACTGCCTGCACGACATGGGCGACCCGGTGGGCGCGGCCCGGCACATCCGCACGGCGCTCGCCGACGACGGGATCTGGCTGATCGTCGAGCCGTACGCGGGCGGTTCGGTCGCGGAGAACCTCACCCCGGTCGG
>DATBFW010000180.1:0-4190 GCA_036558285.1 Mycobacteriales bacterium
AGCGGACGCCGGCCGAGCGGAGCAGCCGCGCGTTGTGCTCGGCCGCGGCGACCAGCCGGTCCGGCGTGTCGAACGCGCGGTCGATCCAGTGTGCGCCGCCCGGCAGGGTGAGGTGGCTGTGGCTGTCGACCAGCCCGGGCACGATCGTGCAGCCGGAGGCGTCGACGACCTCCGCTCCCGGCCCCGGGTCCGGCTCGTCCCCGGTCGCGCCGATCCAGCGGATCCGGTCGGCGTCGACGAGCACGCTGACGCCGAGCCGGAGCGCCGGACCGGTGCCGTCCGCCAGGTCCGCGTCCCGGAACAAGGTCACCGACATGCGCCCACCCTGGCCTACTCGTGCGCGCCGAGGAAGCGCCGCGGCGTGTCCGCGACCAGCGCGGGGCGCGGTGTGTGGTGCCCGCCGGAGCTGCGTCCGCTGTCAGCGGAATTCGATACGAGCCAAATCCGTTTCCTATCTCGGACGGCAGGGTCTAGATTAGATACGAGTCAGTACCGTATCGAATCTAAAGGGAGCGTAATGGCCCAGCTCCAAGCCGCACCGACCGACACCGGTCACCCCCGGCGGTGGACCATCCTCGCGGTGATGGTGGTCAGCCTCCTCGTGGTCGTCATCGACAACACGATCCTCAACGTTGCGCTCAAAGCCATCGCCGACCCGCGCCAGGGCCTCGGCGCGAGCCAGAGCGACCTCGAGTGGTCGATCAACTCGTACACGCTGGTCTTCGCCGGGCTGCTGTTCACCGCCGGCCTCCTCGGCGACCGGCTCGGGCGCCGCCGGGTGCTGATGACCGGGCTGGTGATCTTCGGCATCGCCTCGCTCGCCAGCGCGTACTCGCAGACGCCCGGGCAGCTGATCGGCGCCCGCGCGCTGATGGGGCTCGGCGCGGCGGCGATCATGCCGGCCACGCTGGCGATCATCTCCAACGTCTTCGACCCGCGCGAGCGCGGCCGGGCCATCGGGGTCTGGGCCGGCGCGGTCGGGCTGGCCGTGGCGATCGGTCCGGTCGTCGGCGGCGTGCTGCTCGAGCACTTCTGGTGGGGCTCGGTGTTCCTGGTCAACGTGCCGATCGTGATCGCCGGCCTGGTCGCGATCAGTGCGCTGGTGCCCGAGTCGCGCAACCCGTCGCCGGGCCGGATCGACGCCGTCGGCGTGCTGCTGTCCGTCGCCGGCCTTGCCACCTTCGTGTACGGGATCATCACCGGCGGCGACTCCGGCGACTGGACCTCGCCCCGGGTGCTCGGCTCGATCGCCGCCGGCGCGCTGATCCTGGCCGCGTTCGTCGCGTACGAGCGGAGGGTGGCGTTCCCGGCGCTGGACGTGCGGCTGTTCCGCAACCCGCGGTTCTCGGCCTCGGTCGGCTCGGTCGGCATGGTCTTCTTCGCCGCGATGGGATCGCTGTTCTTCGGCACGTTCTACCTGCAGCTGGTCCGCGGATACTCGCCGCTGCAGACCGGTCTGTTGTTCCTGCCGTTTGCGGCCGCACAGCTGATCTTCGCGCCGCGCAGCGCCGCGTTCGCCGCCGCCTACGGACCCAAGGCGGTCACCGCGACCGGGATGGCGCTGGTGACCGCGAGCCTCGCCTCGTTCGTGCTGATCACCGCCGCGACGCCGATCTGGGTGCTCTGCGTCGTCTACTTCGTCATGGGCGCCGGGATGGCATCGGTGATGGCCCCCGTCACCGAGGTGGTCATGTCGACCCTGCCGCGGGAGCGGGCCGGCGTCGGCTCCGCGGTGACGAACACGCTGCGGCAGGTCGGCGGTGCGCTCGGCGTCGCGGTGCTCGGCTCGGTGCTGTCCGAGGTCTACCGCAACGGCATGCAGGGCCCGCTGTCCGGGCTGCCGGCGGCGGCGCGGGACGTGGCGTCCGAGTCGCTCGCCTCGACGTACGCGGTGGCCGCCAACAGCGGCCGGGCCGGTGCGGCGCTGATCGCCCCGGCGAACGACGCGTTCGTCAACGCCATGCACTGGGCCGCCGGCGGGTCGGCGATCGCCGGTCTGCTGGGCGCCCTGGCGGTGCTGAAGTGGCTGCCGGGACGCACCGCCCCCGAGGTCGAGCCCGTGCCGCTCGCCCAGGTAGAGGCGAGTTTCGTCGACGCGACGTAACCTTGACGTCACCATGACCGTGATGCCAACGCTGTCTGCTCCGCGGCCGCCAGGACGGCCGCGGAGCAGTCACGCCGACGCGGCCATCGTCAACGCGGTGCTCAGCCTGCTCGCCCAGGGCACCACGGTCGAGGCGCTGACGATGGAGGCCGTCGCGGCCCGGGCCGGCGTCGGCAAGGCGACGATCTACCGCCGGTTCGCCGACAAGGACGAGCTCGTGCTCGCCGCGGTCGAGGCGATCAAGCCGCGGCCGCCGGAGCCGCTCGGCGAGTCCGTACGCGACGACCTGGTCGCCATCGCCCGGCACGTCACCCGGGTCCGGGAGGGCATCGCCGGGCAGATCATGCCGTGCATGGTGCCCGAGCTGCAGCGGCCGGGCCGGTTGCGCGACCTCTACCTCAAGCTGGTCGAGGACCGGCGCGAGATCACCCGGTCGGTGCTGCGCCGCGGCATCGCCAGCGGCGAGCTGCGCCCGGACACCGACATCGAGCTGGCCGCGGTGCTGCTGTCCGCGCCGAACACGATGGCATCGCTCGGGTTCTCGCCGGAGCTGGACAAGAACGAGCTGGCCGAGCGCACGGTCGACACGGTGCTGCGGGGCATCGGCGCCTGAGCCGCCTGGTCGCTAGTCGTACGTGGCTTCCAGGTGCCAGCCGGTGCGGTCGCGGGTGACCAGCCAGGCGGTGCCGTCGGTGCCGACCAGCTGGAAGCGGGCCCTGCTGCTCGCGGTCGGCGGGTCCCACCAGCGCTCGTCGGCCGGCCACGGACCGGCCCAGGAGGCGATCTCCACCGGCGGACGGCCGGCCAGCGCCAGCCGGGCCGGGCGGCCGGTGACCACGAACCGCTCGGTCACCCCGACCGGCACGCCGGCCTCGTCGGTCACCTCGGCCGGCACCGGCGCGGGCAGCACGGTCGCCGGCGACGGCGCCGGCAGCCGGCCCGGCCAGGGCGGCTCGGTCGGGCGGTCGGGCACCCGCTCGTCCCCCCACGGCACCAGCCGGACCTGGTCGCCCGGGTCCCGCCCGCCGCCGAGCACCGCGGTGAGCACCCGGTCCGGGCCGAGCATGCCCTGCACCCTGGCCAGCACCCGGCCGGCCCGCTCGTCGGCCTCGCCCATCCCGCCCCAGAGCCCGAGCTGCATCCCCCCGTACGGCATGACCTCGTCGGGGACGAGCCGCAGCAGGACGATGCCCGCGGTCGGGCGCTCCTGACCGGCCCGTACGGCCGGAGCCTCGGGGTCAGCGCCGATCACCTTGGGCGCCGGTGGCCGCTTCCCCGGCGGCGGCGCGCCGGCGTGCGCCCGGGCCGAGCCGGACAGCCAACCGTCCAGCTGCCAGCGCACCCGATCGGCGATCGCCGCGGGAGTGAGCACGCCCTCGTGTCGCCACAACCGGGTCAGCTGCTCGCCGTGCTCGGTCTGGGCCTCGATCGCCACCCTGGTGCAGGCAAGGCCGCGCCGGGCCAGGCCCTCGTGCAGCTCCTCCGCCAGCGCCTTGGCCGCGAAGGCGGCGGTGTCGACCCGCTCGATCGGCGGGTCGAGCTCGGTCTGCACGGCCAGCTCCGGGGCGGCCGGCCGGGCAGCGAGCGGGCGGTCGTCCAGGCCGCGGGCCAGCCGGTGCGCGCGGGCGCCGTCCGGGCCGAACCGGGCCAGTACGTCCCGCGGCGGCAGCTGGGCGAACGCGCCGAGCGTGCGCAGGCCGAGCCGGCGCAGCACGTCGGGCAGGTCGGGGACGGTCAGCGTCTCCACCGGGTACGGCGCGAGGAAAGTGCGGGAGCCGCCGCGCGGGACCACCGCGTGCTGCTGGGCGGCCAGCGCGGCGGCGAACCGGCCGTCGGCCACGCCGACCGTGGCGACCGCGCGGGTGCGCTCGGCGACGAACCGGGCCAGCCGGTCGGCGACCGCGCGGTCGCCCCCGAAGTAGCGGGCCGGACCGCGGGCCGCGACCGCGCAGACCCCGGGGCGGATCACCTCCACCCCGGGCGCCAGCTCGGCGACCGCCGCGACCACCGGCTCGAACGCCCGCGCGTCCCGGGCCGGGTCGGGCGGCAGCACCACCAGCCGGGGACAGCGGGACTGGGCCTCGCG
>DATBFW010000181.1:0-41039 GCA_036558285.1 Mycobacteriales bacterium
GCGAGCTCGACGGGCGTCGTGGGCCCGTGCTCGACGAGGCTGCGGTAGTAGCCCAGCTGATCGCCCATCACGACGAGGGCGCTGTTGAGGGCAGCGCCCACCTCGTCGACGGCGCGGAAGACGAACGCCATCAGCTTCTCCGGGTCGAGCGCGGGCGGTGCGGTGGTGGTCATGCGGTGCCTCCTCGGGCAGCGGGTGTGCCCTCACGCTCGCCGGGCGCCGCCGTCGGTCGCATCCAGGGACCCCCCTAGTCCACACTGGGCCGGTGCTCGTCGGGCGGGGTGCCGAGCGGCAGGCCGTCGATGCGGTCGTGGCCGGCGCCCGGCTCGGCCGCAGCGGGGTCCTCGTGCTCACCGGCGAGGCCGGGATCGGCAAGACGTCACTGCTGGAGTACGCGGCCTCGGTCGCGACCGGAGCACGGCTGCTGCGGGCGACCGGCTCCGAGGCCGAGCGGGACGTGCCGTTCGGCGGGCTGGCCCAGCTGTTCCGGCCGACCGCGGCCGACCTCGACCGGCTGCCGGCTCCGCAGGCCCAGGCGCTCGGCGTCGCGCTGGCGCTGCGGTCCGGCCCGGTCGCGGACCGGCTGGCGGTCGGTGCCGCCGTGCTCAGCCTGCTCGTCCGGTGGAGCGAGGACCGCCCGCTCGGGCTGGTCATCGACGACGCCCACCTGCTCGACCGGCCGTCGGCGGAGGCGCTCGCGTTCGCCTCCCGCCGGCTGCTGGCCGACCCGGTGTTCGTGCTGGCCGCCGCCCGGCTCGGCGAGCCCGGCGCCCTGCTGGAAGCCGGCCTGCCGACCCTGACGGTGACCGGGCTCGACCTCGCCGGCACCGGCCAGCTGGCCCGGGAACACGGCACCGACGTCCCGGCCGCCGCGCTCAGCCAGGTGCACCGGGCCACCGGCGGCAACCCGCTCGCGGTGATCGCGCTGATCGCCGAGCCGGACCGGCTGCGCGAGGTCACCCCCGGCGTGCCGATGCCGGTGCCGGCCCGGATCGCGGCCTGGTACGCCCGCCGGGCCGCCGGGCTCGACCCGGACACGCACCGGGTGCTGCTGGTGGCCGCGGCCGGCGACGGCGACCTGGCCGCGGTGGCCAGGGCCTGCGCTGCGCTCGGCCTCGACGTCGGCGGGTTGGCCGCGGCCGAGCGGGCCGGGCTGGTGGCGATCCGGTCCGGCCGGGTCGAGTTCGCCCACCCGCTGGCCCGGGCGTCGGTCTACGCGGCGGCCGACCCGGGGAACCGGCGAGCGGTGCACCGCGCGCTGGCCGCCTCGGTGCCCGAGGGCGACGTCGACCGCCGGGCCTGGCACCTCGCGCACGCCGCGCTCGGGCCGGACGAGATCGCGGCCGGGGCGCTGGAGACCGCCGGCGACCGGGCCGCCGGCCGCGGCGCGCACGCGGTCGCGGCCACCGCGTACGAGCGGGCCGCGCAGCTGACCGCCGACCCCCGCGACCAGGCCCGCCGGCTGCTCGCGGCCGGCGGCTCGGCCTGGCGGGGCGGGGAGGCAGCCTGGGCGCTGGCGCTGCTGGCCGGCGTGCCGGAGCTGGGCCCGCCGGCGCGGGTGCGGGCCGAGACGCTCGGCCTGCGCGGGGACATCGAAGCCTCCTGCGGCTCACCGGAGCGGGCATACCGGCTGCAGGTCGAGGCGGCCAGGATGCTCGCCGACGACGACCCGTCCCGGGCGATGGTGCTGCTCACCGAGGCGCTGTGGGCGAGCGTGCTGTCCTCCGACGCCAAGGCCGTGCTCGACGCGGCCAGGCTGGCCGAGCGGTTGCTCGACCGGCCGCTGACCGACAGCGCCCGGGCGGTCGGCATGCTCGCCATGGGCATGGCCGGGGTCTTCGCCGGCCGGCCGGGCGTCGAGCTGATCCGCTCCGGGGTGGAGCTGCTCGCCGCCACCGACGACCCGGCCGCCGCCCCGATGCGGCCGGAGTGGCTGATGCTCGGGCCGCTGTTCCTGCGCGAGTCCGACACCGGCCGGACGCTGGTGCGGGCCGCGCTGGAGCAGGGGCGGGCCCGGTCGGCCGTCGGCACCCTGCCCGGCCTGCTGTTCACGATCGCGCGGGACGGCGCGACGACCGATCAGTGGAACGTCGCCGCGGCCGACTACGGCGAGGGCATCGGGCTGGCCCGGGAGCTCGGCCAGACCACGATGCTGGCACTGCTGCTGGCCGGGCTGTCCTGGCTGGAGGCGCGGCAGGGACACGCGGACGCCTGCCGCGCGGACGCCGAGGAGGCGCTGGCGCTGTGCGCCCGCAACCAGGTCTCGATCGCCCGGGTCTGGGCCGAGTACGCACAGGGCGAGCTGGCGCTGGTCACCGGCGACGTGCCGACCGCGGTCGAACGGCTGTCCGGGGTGCTCGACCTGATGGCCGAGCTGGACATCGGCGACCCCGACATCTCGCCCGTGCCGGACCTGGTCGAGGCGTACCTGCGCAGCGGCCGGACCGAGGAGGCGGCCGACCTCGCCGCCCGCTACGAGGCCGAGGCCGCGGCCAAGGCGCTGCCGTGGGCGCAGGCGAGGGCGGCCCGGCTGCGCGGGCTGCTGTGCGGCTGGGACGAGCTGGACGACCGGTTCGCCGAGGCGTTCGCGCTGCACGAGCGGACGCTGGACGTGTTCGAGGCGGCCCGGACGAAGCTGGTCTACGGCGCGCGGCTGCGGCGGGCCCGGCGCCGGTCGGACGCCCGCGGGCCGCTGCGGGAGGCGCTGGACTGCTTCGAGCGGCTCGGCGCCCGGCCGTGGGCCGACCTCGCCGCGGTCGAGCTGGAGGCGACCGGCGAGACGGTGGCCCGCCGCGGCGGCGAGCGGGCGGCGCTGACCCCGCGCGAGCTGCAGATCGCGCTCCTGCTGGCCGAGGGCCGCACCACAAGGGAGACCGCGGCGGCGCTGTTCCTCAGCCCGAAGACGGTCGAATACCACCTGCGGCACGTCTACACGAAGCTCGGCATCTCGTCCCGCAGCGAGCTGGCCGCCAGCCTGGCCGGGACCGCCTGACTGTCCGCCCCGGCCTGACTGTCTGACCCGGCCTGACTGTCTGACCCGGCCTGACTGTCCGCCCCGGCCTGACTGTCTGACCCGGCCTGACTGTCCGCCCCGGCCTGACTGTCCGCCCCGGCCGGTACGGTCGCGCGATGGCGTGTCGGATCACCGAACTGGTGCTGGACTGCAGGGATCCCGAGCGGCTCGCGAGCTTCTGGTGCGAGGTGCTCGGCTGGAAGGTGCTCGACCGGGACGGCAACGAGGCGATCGAGATCGGACCGGAGGGCGGCGGCGACCGCGCGCAGCCGGTGCTGGTGTTGAGCGCCAGCAACGACCCGAAGCGGGACAAGCTGCGGCTGCACCTCGACGTGAACGCGACCGACCGGGACCAGGCAGCGGAGCTGGAGCGGCTGCTCGCGCTCGGCGCCCGCCCCGCCGACGTCGGGCAGACCGGCGCGGAGTCCTGGCACGTGCTCGCCGACCCCGAGGGCAACGAGTTCTGCCTGCTGCGCCGCCGGGTCGCCCCGATCGGCTAGCAGGAGCGACGGCCAGCGAACACGCCGGTACGGTGCGTACCCGGCGGGGGCGCATCCACGGGTAGGGCATACTGCTGCGATCCACGCGGGACCCGCGCGCCCCGCGTTCCTCCGCGCAGAAGGATGGTGCACATGCCTTCGGGCTCCCAGGACGACCGGACCCTCGCCCGACGGGTCAAGCACGGCGTCGCGACGACCGTGCGGAGCATGCCGAAGGGCTTCCGCGAGCGGGTCGCCAACCTGGTGCTGCCGCCGGACGAGCGATCCGCGGCCGTGCCGGCGGACGCCCCCGAGGTGATCCGCCGCGGCGCCGAGATCCCGTTCGAGGTGTGGGAGCAGCACGGCTGGCACCTGACCCCGAACCACTTCTACTCGGTGATCCCGGACACCAGGGTGCTGCCCGACTCGCTCTGGACGACCGAGTCCGAGCTGCCCGGCATCGAGATGCGGGACGAGGCCCAGCTGGCGTTCCTGGCCGACGCGGTCGGCCGGTTCGGCACCGAGCTCAACGCGCTGCCGCGCCGGCAGGAAGACGCCGCCCCGGGGCAGTACTTCGTGGACAACGGCGCGTTCGAGTCGGTCGACGCGGAGGCGCTGCACTCGATGGTCCGGATGCACAAGCCGGGCCGCATCGTGGAGATCGGCTCCGGCTGGTCCACGCTGGTCTCGATGGCCGCGCTCGACCTCAACAAGGCCGACGGGTCGCCGGGCACGCTGACCGCGATCGAGCCGTACCCGCACGCGTTCGTCAAGAACGCGATCACCGCGCACGCCGACGCGACGCTGGTCGACGAGCAGGTGCAGGGTGTGCCGATGGATACGTTCTCGTCGCTCGGCGAGAACGACATCCTGTTCATCGACTCGTCGCATGTGCTGAAGATCGGCAGCGACGTCCAGTACGAGTTCCTCGAGGTGCTGCCGCGGCTGCGGCCCGGCGTGCTGGTGCACGTGCACGACATCTTCCTGCCGGGCGAATACCCGAAGGACTGGGCGTACGGCGACGAGCACCGGTTCTGGAACGAGCAATACCTGCTGCAGGCGTTCCTCACCGACAACGCGCACGCCGAGGTCGTCTGGGCGAGCAACTGGATGCACCGCCGGCACCCGGACGAGCTGGAGAAGGCGCTGGAGTCCTACGACCGGAACACCCGGTTCCCCGGCTCGTTCTGGTTCCGCCGGATCTGACCGGCCATGAGTGGCACTGAGTAGCACTGAGTAGCACTGCGGGCGGGCCCGGCACGGTCCGGGCCCGCTGCTACAGCGCCGGCGTCACCCGGTAGACGGTGAAGTCGTACGGGACCTGCACCGCCTTGTCCGGTCGGCTGATGCTGCTCTCCTCCCAGTGCGGCATGGTCCCGGCGAACCGGGCCACCGGCGTCCGCTTCAGCCCCGGCAGCTGCGGCACCACCGCGCGGGTGTCGTAGACCAGGAACAGCGGACGGTCCGGGAAGGTCTGCGCGTACTGCAGCACGTACGGGGCGACCGCCGTCGGGGACGTCGGCAGCAGCGCGCTGTCCTCGTCGGCGACCAGCCAGACGGTCGGCGCGAACAGCGTCGCCGGCTGCGTGCAGCACGCCGTGGCCGGCGCCCACAGGTAGATGCCCTTCTGGTCGCCGGACAGCGCGGCGAGCGACTGGTTCACCCCGTACGAGCCGCCCCACTCGTCGTGCGAGCGCAGCGGCAGCGACTGGGACAGCTGCACGCCGCCGATGAACGCGACCAGCAGCACCACCGCGGGCACGCCGAGCCGAAGCCGGCCGCGGAACTTCCACGCCCACAGCGCCGCCAGCGCGATCCCGATGAGCAGGAACATGCCCGGCACCACCGACGGGATGAACCGGCGACCGACCCACATGAAGTACGGCGAGTTGCGGGCGTGCCAGACGTAGAGCGCCAGCAGCCCGACGGTCAGCACGGTGACCAGCCAGGCCGAGGACGACCAGCGCCGGGCCAGCGCGACCACGCCGACGCCGGCCAGGATCAGCAGCATCCCGGGCCAGGTGAAGAACCAGGACAGCCGCTCCAGGTTGATCTCGTCGTACGAGCGGATGCGGCGGGCGCCGTACATCATGAAGTCGGCGCCGAACAGCCGGGCGCGGACCGCGGCCAGCACGAACAGCCCGACCACGCCAACGGTCACCAGCACGCCGACCCAGCGCCGGGCCCGCTCCTCGGCCAGCAGCGCGTCGAACCGGCGCACCACGCCGGCCAGCAGCGGCCGCAGCACGGCCGCGCCGATCACGCAGAACGCGATCAGCCCCAGCATCGTCGTCAGCTTCGGCACGTCGTTGGCGAACGTGTACGCCGCACCTGGCCCGTACGCCTGCCAGAACCCGTACGGCAGGACGACCGCGAGGCCGACCGCGAACCAGACCGCCCTGGCGTCGAACCGGCGCAGCACCCACAGCAGCGCCAGGATCCCGACCGACAGCAGCACCAGCACGATCCCGTCCGGGCGGCCGAGGTAGCCGATCGAGACCAGCAGCCCGGCGACCAGCGCCGGCCACCGCCACCGGGTCTGCACGGACAGCAGCACGCCGAGCAGCGCGCCGACGAACAGCACCTGGCAGAGGATCTCGGTGGTCGGATACTTCGCCTGCCAGACCTGCATCATGTTCGTGGTCATCAGCACCGCGGCGGCCCAGCCGGCGACCGGGCCGGCGAGCCGGCGGGCCACGACGACGGTGAGCACCACGCCGGCCACCCCGAGCAGCGGCGTCGTCGCGACCAGCGCGCCGTATCCGCCGGCGTCGTACGAGGTCGCCAGCAGGGCCGGCCACAGGTGGTAGAACTGCGGGAAGATCGTCCCGGTCGCGGCGTCGCTGATCCAGATCGCGGCGAACCGCGAGCCCGGACCGGCCAGCTGCACCGGCAGGTCGCCGTGCGCCAGCAGCGGGTCGTGGATCCAGACCGAGTGACCACGGGCGATCGCGAACGCGTGCTCGACGTATCCGCCCGGGTCCTTGTCGCCGGCCACGTAGTGGAAGCCGGGCAGGAACATCACCAGCCCGAGCACGCCGCCGACCAGCGCCGGCAGCAGCCCGGCCGGGTCGAGCACGATCCTGGGGAACCGCGCGGCCCGGATCCGGGCGAGCACCGCGAGCACGACGACCAGCACGCCGCTGGAGCTCAGCACCGTCGCCAGCCCGTGCACCCCGAGGTGCGCCATCACCAGCGACATCGTCGCGACGACGCCGACCAGCGTCGCCCCGGCCAGCGCGACCAGCTCGGCGACCGTGACAGCGCCGGCCGGCGGGCCGGCCCACCAGCTCCGCCGCCGGGCCGCGCGTCCGGTCGGCACCGTGCCGTCGGCGGCCGTCCGCTCGACCACGCCGCCGTCCGACCCGCCCGCGGCCGCCGGGATGGTCCCGGCCGATGCCGCCACGGTGCTGTCCGCCCGGTGCGCGCCGGTCCGGGTGCCGGTGTCCGGTTGGCTCCCGCGGGCGGACGCCGGCGCGGCGGCGGGCTGTTCCATGCGGGGGAGGGTAGCCGCCGGGGTCGGACAGCAGCATCAGGCTAGGGTTGATGGGCCCTCCGCGGCGTCGGCGGCTACCCTCCCCGACCTCCCCCACGATCCGAGAGCACGAGGAAGCGCACCATGGTGACGACGACCAGCCGGGACCGGTCCCGGGCTCAGGGGCGCGTCCGCTGGGAGCTGCTGGTCGGCCTCGTCCGCAAGGACCTCAAGGTCAAATACCAGGGCAGCGTGCTGGGGTTCCTCTGGTCGCTGGCCAACCCGCTGCTGCTGCTCGTGGTCTACACGTTCGTGTTCCAGGTGGTGCTGAAGTCCGGCATCCCGCAGTTCGGCTTCTACCTGCTCTCCGGCCTGCTGGTGTGGAACCTGTTCGCCGGCGCTGTCGGCACCTCGACCGCCGCGGTGGTCGGCAACGCCGGGCTGGTGAAGAAGGTCCGCTTCCCGCTGTCGGTGCTGCCGCTGTCCCAGGTCGGCTTCGCGCTCGTGCACTTCGCCCTGCAGCTGTTCGTGCTGCTGGTGGTGATGGCGGTCACCGGCAACACCCAGTTCGCCGGCCCGCAGTTGCTGCTCGCGGTGCCGGCGATCGCGGTCGCGGTGCTGTTCACCGTCGCCGTGTCGTTCCTCGTCGCCGGGCTGAACGTGCGTTACCGGGACACCCAGCACGTGGTCGAGGTCGCGCTGATGGCCGGCTTCTGGATCAACCCGATCGTCTACTCGGTGTCGCTGGTGCAGAACGAGCTAGGCAACCTGTACTGGCTCTACTACCTCAACCCGATGGCCGGCGTGGTCGTCGCGATGCAGCGGGCGATCTACGCGCAGAACCCGGTGCTGCCCGGCGGCAGCACCGTGCTGGCCTCCGACGGCTACGCGTTCTACCTGGAGAAGCTCGGCATCGGAGCGCTCGTCTCGGCCGCACTGCTCGCGCTCGGGCTGTGGGTCTACCACCGGCTGTCCGCCGACTTCGCCGAGGAGCTCTGAGTGGCCGGCGAGACCGTCATCCGGGCCAGCGGCGTCGGCAAGAGCTTCCGCGGCACCGGCCGCGCGACCAGCATGAAGGAGCGCATCCTGCGGATGGGACACGGCGTGGTCGAGCCGTTCCACGCGCTGCGGGACGTCGACCTGGAGATCTGGTCCGGCCAGTCGGTCGGGCTGATCGGGCCGAACGGGTCGGGCAAGTCGACGCTGCTGAAGATCCTCACCGGGATCCTCCGGCCCACCACCGGCACGGTCGAGGTGCGCGGCCGGGTGTCGTCGCTGCTGGAGCTGGGCGCCGGCTTCAACGGCGAGCTGTCCGGCCGGGACAACATCTTCCTCAACGCGTCGCTGCTCGGCCTGTCCCGCAAGGAGACCGAGGGCCTGTTCGACTCGATCGTCGCGTTCTCCGAGCTCGAGGAGTTCATCGACAACCCGGTCAAGCACTACTCGTCGGGCATGTACGTGCGGCTCGGCTTCGCCGTCGCCGTGCACGTCGACCCGGACATCCTGCTGGTGGACGAGGTGCTGGCGGTCGGCGACGAGGCGTTCGCCCGCAAGTGCCTCGACAAGATCGCCGAGTTCCGGCGGGAGGGCCGGACGATCCTGTTCGTCACCCACGCCCTCGACCTGGTCGACCAGATCTGCGACCGGGGCATCGTGCTCGACCACGGCCGGGTCGTCTTCGACGGCGACCCGCAGTTCGCCACCGGCACGCTGCGCGGGCTGCTCGGCACGGCCGAGCCGGTGCTGATGGAGCCGGAGGAGACCGAGCCGGGACTGGCCGTCGAGTCGATCACCGTGACCGACGCGACCGGAGCGCCGCTGGCCGAGCTGACCGCGGGCGAGCCGCTGGCGGTCAGGGTGCAGATCCGGGCGTCGGCCGAGCTGTCCCCCCGGGTCGGCGGGGTCGTCGCGGTCGTGATGGGAGCCGGGGACATCCCGGTCTGGGTGATGCGGGCCGGGCCGGACGTGCTGCCGACCGACCGGCCGGGCAGCTGGCGGCTGGACTTCGCCGTGGCCGAGTGCCCGCCGCTGCACGGGGCGTTCCAGGTCGCGGTGCAGGTCGACGACGTCGACGGGGTCGTGCTCGGGGTCGCCCGCAGCGAGCACACGTTCTGGGTCCGCAGCGGCCAGGACCTCGGCCTGCTCGCGGTGCCGTACCAGGTTGGCGCCAGCGTCGACGCCCCCACCCGCAGCTCGCCGGCGGAGGTCGACACGGCCGGAAGGAGTGCCGGGTGAGCCGGTTGGAGAGCGACTACTACGCGTTCATGGGGTTCGGCAGCGACCACGCCCGGGACGCGCTCTCGCACTACCTGCAGTTCTTCTCCGACGGGCCGGTGCTCGAGCTGGCCTGCGGTCGCGGCGAGTTCCTCGACCTGCTGGTCGAGACTGGCCTCGAGGCCCGCGGGGTCGACATCGACGAGGGCATGGTGCAGCTCGCCACCGGCCGCGGCCACAAGGTCGACCAGGGCGACGCGGTGGCCTACCTGGAGCAGGTCGAGCCGGACTCGCTGGGCGGCGTGTTCTGCGCGCACTTCCTGGAGCACCTGCAGCCGGACGCGGTGGCCAGGGTCTACCGCGGCGCGGCCCGCGCGCTGCGGCCGGGCGGCACGTTCGTCGCCGCGGTGCCGAGCGCGGCGACCCTGTCGGTGCTCAGCTACGACTTCTGGCGCGACCCCACGCACGTGCGCTTCTACGACCCGATGCTGCTGGCCTTCTTCGCCGGCCAGGCCGGGATGCTGGTGTCCGCGGCCGGCGGCAACCCGCGCAACGACCCGGGGCCGCCGCCGCTGCTGATCCCGCAGGAGTTCGAGCCCGGCGCGACGCTGAGTTCCTCGGTGGCCGCCCTGTACGAGGCGGTCAACGAGGTCTACCCGGCCCAGTCGCCGCAGTCGCAGCAGGGCGGCCGGCGCTGGATGCGCCGGGAGAACGGGGCGGAGACCGCGGAGCAGCTGGTCATGGTCGCCGACCCGCGGGCCGACCTGTGGGCCCAGCTGGTGCACGTGCTGTCGGTGCTGGACGAGCGGGTGCAGATGGTCCAGCACCAGTACGGCGAGCTGCACCGGGCGTACCGGGCGCTGCTCGCCCAGCTCTACCCGCCGAACGAGGTCTACGTGGTCGCCGTGGCGCCCGTGCAGGGCGAGCAGCCGGCCGCGTCGCCGGTGGCCGAGCTGGTCGCCGAGACGGCCGGGCCCGAGCCGGGGGCGGCCCGGTGACCGAGCCGGCCACCCAGCCGCGGGCGACCGTCGTGGTCGTCAACTACAACGGCGCACACCTCCTGCCGCCGTGCCTGGAGGGACTGCGCCGGCAGGACCTGCCGGCGGGCACGTTCGAGACCGTGGTGGTCGACAACGCCTCCCGGGACGGGTCGCTCGAGCTGCTCGCCCGCGACTTCCCCGAGGTGCGGGTGCTCGCCAGCCCGGTCAACACCGGCTTCGCCGGCGGCAACAACCTCGCTCTGCGCACGGTCTCCACCCCGTACGCGGTGCTGCTCAACAACGACGCGGTGCCGGAGCCGGACTGGCTGCGCAACCTGCTCGCGCCGTTCGAGGCGGCCGGGGCCGAGCGGGTCGGCGTGGTCACCGGCAAGGTCGTGTTCGCGCCCCGGTTCCTGCCGCTGCGGCTGCGCACCGACGGCTTCGACCCCGGCCCGCACGACCCGCGCGAGCTCGGCGTGCGGCTGTTCGCGGTCGAGGTGGACGGCCGGGACGTGACCGAGAAGGTGCTCTGGGAGCAGCTCGCGTACGGGCCGGAAAGCACCGGCGCCGGCCGGTTCCGGTGGACCAGGCCGGAGGGCGCGTTCCTGGTGCCGCTGCAGGACGGCCCGGGCGATGTGACCGGCTCGGTGAAGGTGACCTTCCGGTGGATCGCCGAGCGGGACAAGCCGGTGACGGTCAGCGGCGCCGGCCTCTCGCTCACCGCGACCGCGGCCGAGGCCGGCAGCGAGGCGGTGCTCGCGGTGCCCGAGGGCACGCCGCTCGTCGACGTGGTCAACAACGCCGGCGGCATCGTGCTGGTCAACGGCTACGGCGCCGACCGGGGCTTCCAGGAGCCGGACACCGGCCAGTACGACCGGGCGGTCGAGGTGTTCAACGCCTGCGGCAACGGGATGGCCATGCGGACCGCGGCCGGCCGGGCGGCCGGCTGGTTCGACGACGACTTCTTCCTCTACTACGAGGACACCGACCTGTCCTGGCGGCTGCGGGCCGACGGCTGGTCGATCCGCTACCAGCCGACCGCGGTGCTGCGGCACCTGCACTCGGCGTCGAGCACCGAGTGGTCGCCGCTGTGGGTGTTCCACGTCGACCGCAACCGGCTGCTCATGCTGACCAAGGACGCGTCCGCGCCGCTGGCGCTGCGCGAGGTGCTGCACTACCCGCTCACCTCCGCCTCGATGCTGGTCCGGGCCGGCCGGGAGGGGCTGCGTTCCCGGTCCCGGCCGGCGTTGCGACCGCACCTGCTGCGGGCCCGCGTGCTTGCCTCGTACGTACGCCTGTTGCCGACGATGGTGCGTCGCCGGCGGCAGTTCGGTCGCCGCGCGGTGCTGTCGAGAAGGGATCTGGAACGCTGGCTGGTCAGAGAGCGATGAGAGCGGCCATCTATGACCGCTACTGGCACTCCATGGGGGGCGGTGAGCGGCACTCCGGGATGATCGCCGAGGTCCTGTCCAAGGACGGGGTCGAGGTCGACCTGATCGGACACAGCCAGGTCGACCGCGACGAGCTGGCCGAGCATCTCGGGCTGGACCTGTCCCGCACGAGGATGCGCACGGTCCCCGACAAGGGCGACGCCTACGTCGCCGCGCTGTCGGCCGAGTACGACCTATTCGTCAACGCGACGTACATGTCGGTGGCGATGCCGCAGTCGGCGCACTCGGCGTACCTGTGCTTCTTCCCGACTCCGTTCGACTACGACATGGCGCAGTGGCGGCGCACCGCGGTGCGCACGCTCGGCCCGTGGCTGACCGCGTACCGGGACCGGCTGGCGATGGGCTTCGGCACCGGCTGGTATCCGCCGGAAGGTGGCCGGCGGCGGCAGTGGACCTGGACCAACGGCGACGGCGTGCTGCACCTGGAGCCCGGCCCGGCCCGGGCGATCCAGTTCGACCTCGGCCGGCCCGGGATGACCCAGCCGGCCGAGCTGTCCGTCGAGGACGACCGCGGCGTGATCGCCACCCTGACCGCCCAGCAGCCGTTCCAGCGGCAGGTCGTCACGCTGCCGAGCAGCACCGACGGCCGGGAGATCCGGTTCCGGTCGAAGACCGAGGTGCCGGGGCCGGAGGACACCCGCACGCTCGGCGTCGCACTGTCCCGGCTGCGGCTGGCCGGCACCAGCGGCCGCGGCCCGCGGGCGCTGCTGGCCACCCGGTTCCCGTGGCTGCTGCGGGACCTCGACGGCAAGGCGTTCCTGGCCGCGTACGACACCGTGCTGGCCAACTCCGAATACACCAGGAGCTGGATCCAGCGGCTCTGGCAGACCGACGCGGACGTGCTCTACCCGCCGATCCAGGTCGACCGGCTGCACCCGGCGGCGGAGCGGGAGAAGGTCGTGCTCTCGGTCGGCCGGTTCTTCATGCCCGGGCTCGGGCACGCCAAGCGGCAGCTGGAGATGGTCCGGATGTTCGGCCAGATGATCCGCGACCACAACCTCGACGGCTGGTCGATGACCGTGCTCGGCGGGTGCGAGGACTCCCAGCGGCCGTACCTGGAGACGGTCCTGGCGGCCGCCGCGGGACTGCCGGTCACGATCACGCCGAACGCGCCGCGGGCGGTGGTGGAGCAGGCCATGTCGACCGCGTCGATCTTCTGGTCGGCGACCGGGCTCGGCGAGGACGAGGAGCAGGCGCCCTGGTCGCAGGAGCACTTCGGGATGACCACCGCGGAGGCGATGGCCGGCGGCTGTGTGCCGATCGTCATCGACCGGGCCGGGCAGCGGGAGATCGTCCGCGAGGGGGAGAACGGCTTCCGCTGGTCGACGCCGGCCGAGCTGATGGCCAAGACCGTCCGGGTCGCGTCCGACGAGCAGCTGCGCGCGCGGCTGTCCGCGGCGGCGGTCCGGCGGGCCCAGGACTTCTCCGACGAAGCCTTCGCCACCCGGTGGCGTACGGTGGCCGCCACCCGCGGCCTTCTAGACCTGAGGAGCAACCCGTGCCGCTGATGGCCACTGCCCGCACCCTGCGGTCGCGTCTCGCCCGGCTGCGCCCGGGGGACGCAGGGCCGGAGCACGGGGACGCCCGGCTGATCCCGTGGGAGTCGGCGCTCGCGGCGTCCACGAGCTCGCGGGACGCCTGCTGCAACATCTGCGGCTGGCACGGCGCGCAGTTCGGCGGCGTCTACCACTCCGAGTCCGCGGTCTGCCCGTCCTGCAACAGCATCGCCCGCGACCGCTACCTCTACTGGTGCTGGACCCACCGCACCGGCTACGAGCGGGACGCGCGGGTGCTGGAGACCAGCCCGCGGCTGGACGAGCGCTACCGGTCCTGGATGGGCCAGCGGGTGCGCTACCTGGCCAGCGACTACGACGAGTCCGCGCACAAGGCCACGATCAAGCTCGACATCCAGAACATCGACCTGCCCGACGCCAGCCTCGACGTGATCCTCACCCCGCACGTGCTCGAGCACGTGCCGGACACCGAGAAGAGCCTGGCCGAGATCGTCCGGGTGCTCGCGCCCGGCGGCTCGGTGTTCATCGAGATCCCGTTGCAGCAGGGGGTCACCGCACCGCCGCCCGGCGTCGAATACCACGGTGACAACACGCTGGTCTACTGGCGGTTCGGCTGGGACCTCGCGGCCAAGATGGAGGCCGCCGGGCTGACGACGGCGACCTTGGTCACCGCCGACCTCGACACCCGGGTGCGGGCCGGCGACATCGACTCGCACTACGGCGGCGACGACTGCGACGAGGTCGACGTGCTGTCCCACGCGGAGCCGGACACCTGGGCCGTCGTCGCCGATTCCGACGAGGCCCGCCGGTACGGGTTCCTGCCGGACTTCATGTTCATCTGCTGGCACGGGGTCAAGCCGGCATAGCCCGGCCGGAGCGCGAGCCCGGCGAACAGCGGCCCGGCGACCGCGAGCAGGGCGGCCGGCAGCAGCGCGACCCGGAACACGGTCACGGTCAGCTGGCTGTCCAGCAGCGGCCCGGCCCGCGGGTCGGACGGCGGGCCGTACGCGGTCGCGACGTACTGGGCGAGCAGCACGCCGGTGGTCACCGTGACCACGAGCGCGACCAGCACCACCGGCCGCCAGTGCCCGGCGCGCACCGCGAGCACCGCCGCGACCAGCGCGGCCACGGCCAGCAGCGCGCCGGCCCAGGAGCCGCCCGGCCAGTGCTCGACCATGCCGCGGGCGACGTGCCCGGTCCATGGCAGCACCGAGCGCAGGTGGCCGAGCGAGAGCGTGTCCTGGTTGGCCACCCAGCTGCTGAGGTGGTGCGCCCGGGAGTAGGCGGTCCAGGGCAGGTTGACCGCCAGCGCGGCGGCGCCGGCGACGAGCACGCCGCGGCGCCGGCCGGTGGCGACGAGCAGGCCGGCGGCGAACGCGATGCCCGCGAACGCCAGCCCCTCGCTCTTGCTGCCGATCGCGCCGGCCCCGAGCACGGCCGCGACGGCCAGCCAGGGCCGAGCCGGGCCCTGCCGGTGCGGGTCGGTGACGACCAGGAGCAGCACGAGCGTCAGGCAGAACGCGAACGAGAACACCGTGACGTCGGCCATCAGCCGCAGCGCCTGGGTCGCCAGCAGGGTCGGTACGGAGACGAGCAGCAGCAGGCCGGCGGCCGCCGCGGCCGGGCCGGCCAGCCGGGTGAGCAGGCTGCCGGCGACCGCCAGCAGCGCCCCGCAGGTGATCGCGACCGCGACGTGCGCGGCCGGGTCGCTCGGCCGGCCGGCCCAGCTGTCCAGCCAGGCGAACAGCGCCGGCACGAACAGCGGGTACTCCTGGTGCTGGTAGCCGGCGCTGCCGTCGACGAACACCCGCGGGTCGAGCCCGCCGAGCTGGGACAGCGCGCGTGTCCGCAGCATCCACAGGGCGTACTCGTCGTTGGCCGAGGCCGGGATGCCGGCGGACAGCGTCGCGACCCTGACCGCGAGCAGCAGCCCGGCCGCGGCCGCGACCAGGTCCCCGACGAGGTACGGCCGGCGGGTCGCCGGCTCGGCGGCCGGGTCGGCCCGGTCCCCGCCGGCGTGCTCGCCGGGCCGGCGGGACGGCACAAGGCCGGCCAGCGCGAACAGGCCAAGCACCGGCGCCAGCACCGGCAGCGGCCTGGTGGTCAGGCCGAGCACCCCGACCAGCGTGGTGAGCACGCCCAGCGCCGCGACGCCGGCGAACCAGGACAGCCCGACCGCGGGCACGATCCCGAACGCGCGGTGCGGGCGGCGGCCGGACGCGAGCCGCAGCAGCCCGTGCCCGACGAGCAGCACGAGTGCCACGCCGGCCGCCGGCCCCAGCAGCTGCCTCACCGGCGGACCAGCACGTAGCCGTCGGCGAACCGGTGCGCGCTCGAGCCGGCCGGCAGGACGCCCGGCCGGACGCCGTAGTACATCGTCCAGCGTGCGTTCGGGTCGCATGTGGACGGTCGCGACTCGAGCGCGTACACGAGCCAGTAGTAGGTGATCCGGGACACCGAGTAGCCGCAGATCCCGGGCCGGCCGCCGCGCCGGCCCTCCAGCGGCGACAGCGCGGTCACCGGCTGGACGATCCGCACCGACTCGCCGGGCGGCACGGCACCGCGGACGTACGCGAGGAACGCGGTGCGCCGCGGCCCGGGGGAGAGCACCGGGATCGAGCCGACCTGCTGCAGCGACCGACCGGCCGCCGCGGTGCGCGACTGGTCGGCCAGCTCGCCGGGCAGCCGGGCCAGCCCGACCGCGGCCGCGGCGACCAGGATCACCGCGGCGACACCCCGGACGAGCGGGGCCGGCCGCCGCGGGGCCGCGTCCGTACGCAAGGGTCCTCCGGCTGTCCGGGTTCGACCGGCCACCCTACCCGGGCCGGCGATGCCGGCCCTGGCCTGCGGGCCTCACCTGCGGTCTGGTTGGCTGCCGGCCGTGGGAACAAGGGTCGTGCTCGACGCCACCCCGCTGCTCGGCCCGCGCACCGGCGTCGGCCGGTACGTCGAGCACCTGGTCCGCGAGCTGGCCGGCCTCGACTCGCTGGACCTCGTCGCCACCGCGTTCACGCTGCGCGGGGCCGGCGCGCTGCCGGCCGCCGTGCCGCCCGGCGTCCGGGTGCGGCACCGGCCGGCGCCGGCGCGGGCGCTGCAGGCGGCTTGGGACCGGCTCGAGCTGCCGCCGGTGGAGTGGCTGGTCGGCCGGGCCGACGTCGTGCACGGGACGAACTTCGTGCTGCCGCCGCTGCGCCGGGCCGCCGGCGTGCTGACCGTGCACGACCTGTCCTACCTGCGCTACCCGGAGACGGTGGCGGCCGCGTCGCTGCGCTACCGGACGCTGGTGCCGCGCGGGCTGCGCCGGGCCGCGGTGGTCCTCACCCCGTCGCAGGCGGTCGCCGCCGAGGTCAAGGCCGAGTACGGGCTGGGCGACCGGGTGCTGGCCACCCCGCTCGGGGTGGACGACGGTTGGTTCCACGCGACCCCGATGCCCGCGGCCGAGCTGGCCGCCCGCGGCCTGCCCGAGCGCTACCTGCTGTTCGTCGGCACCGTCGAGCCGCGCAAGGGCCTGCCGGCGCTGCTGTCCGCGCTGCGGCTGCTGCACGACGGCGGCCGCGGGACGGACCCGGACACCCCGCCGCTGGTGCTGGCCGGACCGCCCGGCTGGGGTCCGGCGCTGGAGACCGCGGCGCTGCCGCCCGGCGCGGTCGTGTCCGCGGGCTACCTCGACACCGCCGACCTGCGCCGGCTGGTCGCCGGTGCGGCCCTGCTCGCGTACCCGTCGGTGTACGAGGGGTTCGGGCTGCCGCCGCTGGAGGCGTTCGCGGCCGGGGTGCCGGTGGTGGCCAGCGACCTGCCGGTGGTCCGCGAGGTGACCGGCGAGCTGGCCGCGCTCGCACCGGTCGGCGACGCGGCGGCGCTGGCCGCGGCGGTCCGGGAGACGCTGGCCGGGCCGGGCGATCCGGCCGCTCGCCGGGCGCGGGCGCGGGGGTTCACCTGGGCGGCCTGCGCGGCCCGCACCGCCGAGGCGTACCGGCTGGCGGTGGCCGGATGACCGCCGCGGCGGAACGCCGGCCGTAGCCGGATGACCGCAGCGGCGGAGAGCTGACCGGCGCCGGGTAGGGTCGGCCCGCGTGAGGGTGCTGGCGTTCGGGACGTACGACGTCCGGTCGCATCCCCGCATGGGCGTGCTGATCGAGGGCCTGCGTGCCAGCGGCGACGACGTCGCCGAGGTGAACATCCCGCTCGGGCTCGACACCGCCAACCGGATCGCGATGCTGCGCCAGCCGTGGCGGCTGCCGGCCGGTGCGTTCCGGCTGGCCCGCTGCTGGCTGCTGCTCGCGATCCGCGGCCGGCGCGCCTACCGGCGGCAGGCGCCGGACACGGTGCTCGTCGGCTACCTCGGCCACTTCGACGTGCAACTGGCCCGGCTGCTGTTCCGGCGGGCCACGATCGTGCTCGACCACCTGATCTTCGCCGCCGACACCGCGGTCGACCGGCGGCTGTCCAGCGCCGTGAAGATGCGGCTGCTGAACCGGCTTGACCGGCGCGCGCTGCGCAGCGCCGACCTGATCCTGCTCGACAGCGCCGAGCACGCCGAGCTCGTCCCGCCCGAGCTGGCCGAGCGGGCGCTGGTGGTGCCGGTCGGCGCGCCGGCCGCCTGGTTCGACGCCGGTGCGGCGGCCGGCCCGCGTACCGACCCGGATGTCCTGCGGGTGGCGTTCTTCGGGCTGTTCACGCCGCTGCAGGGCACGCCGACGATCGGCCGGGCGCTCGGGCTGCTCGCCGACACCCCGCAGGTGCGGGCGCTGGTGATCGGCGCCGGCCAGGACCGGGCCGAGACCCGCCGGCTGGCCAGGGCGAACCCGTCGGTGCGGTGGGTCGACTGGGTCGAGCCGGCCGAGCTGCCGGCCGTGATCGCGGCCCACGACGTCTGCCTCGGCATCTTCGGTGTCGGTCCGAAGGCGCTGCGGGTGGTGCCGAACAAGGTCTACCAGGGCGCGGCCGCCGGCTGCGCGGTCGTCACCTCGGACACCCGACCGCAGCGGGAGGCGCTCGGCGACGCGGCGGCGTTCATCCGACCGGGTGACGCGCACGCGCTGGCCGGAGCGCTGCGCGCGCTCGCTGAGGACGCGCCGGCGCTCGCCAAGCTGCGGGCCGCGGCCCGGGACCGGGCCCGCGAGCGGTTCGCCTCCACGGTCGTGGTCACCGCGCTGCGCGAGCGCCTCGGCGCGCCGGCGGACGGTCGGTGACCGCGCCGCTCCCGCCGCTGGCGCCGCGGGCCTGGCTGCGCTGGGACCTGGTCGACCGGCTGGTCGGCGAGCTGCGCCCGGCCACGATCCTGGAGATCGGCTGCGGCCAGGGCGCTATGGGCGCCCGGCTGGCCCGGCGGGCCGACTACGTGGCCGTCGAGCCGGACCCGAGCTCGTACGCGGTGGCCGCGGCGAGGGTGGCCGCTTGCGGCGGGACCGTGCTGGCGGCCGACCACACCGGCGTCCCCGCCGGCCGCCGGTACGACCTGGTGTGCGCGTTCGAGGTGCTCGAGCACCTGGCCGACGACGTCGCCGCGCTGGCCGACTGGGTGCCGCTGGTCCGCCCGGGCGGGCACCTCATGCTCTCGGTGCCGGCGTTCGCCCGCCGGTTCGGCCCGATGGACACCAGGGTCGGTCACTACCGCCGGTACGACCCGGACCAGCTGGCCGCCCGGCTGGTCGAGGCCGGGCTGGTCGAGCCGCGGGTGCAGGTCTACGGCTGGCCGCTGGGGTACGCGCTGGAGGCGGTCCGCAACCGGTTGGACGCCCGGCACCTCGCCGCGGACGCCGGCGAGCCGACGCCGGCGGAGCGGACCGCCGCGAGCGGCCGGCACCAGCAGCCCGGCGGCGGCCCGGTCGGGCGCGGGATCGAGCTGGCCACGCTGCCGTTCCGGTATCTGCAGCGGCTGGCGCCGGACCGCGGCACCGGCCTCGTCGCGGTCGCGACCCGCCCGGCCTGACTACCCGCTGCGGGTGGGCTGACCCGGCTCGTCCGCCGGTTCCGGCGCGACCCGGGTTCCCCGGCCCAGCAGCACCCCGATCAGCGCGGCGGCGATGTCGGCCAGCGTGAGCAGCAGCCGGGACAGCACGGCAATCGTCAGCGCCGCGGCCGTGCCGCCGGGCAGCAGCGAGGCCAGCGCGAGCGTGAGCACGGCCTCCCGGGTGCCGGCGCCGGTCGGCACGACGACCACGAGGAACCCGGCGCACCAGGCGGCCGCGAACGCGCCGGTGGCCGGCAGCAGCAGGTCGGCCGGGTCGGCGCCGAGGCTCCAGCCGAGCAGGGTGATCTGCAGCCCGTACGCCAGCCAGGTGCCGAGCAGGCTGAGCACCGCGATCCCGACGCCGGACCAGGAGAACCTGACGTCCAGCGGCGGCCGGCGCAGCACCCGGAACACCAGGTTGCAGATCCAGGTGAGCACCGGCGGGGTCAGGCAGGCCAGCCCGAGCGGGACCAGCACCGGGCTCCAGTGCAACCAACGCGGCGCGCCGTCGGACAGCAGCTCGGGCAGCGCCAGCAGCGCGACCAGCAACCCGACACCGAGCGTGACGAGGTTCAGGACGATGCCCGCGGACGCGGCCCGCTTGCGCGGCACGCCGTAGTCGTGGGCCAGCTCGGTCTGTGCGAGCACCGCCCAGACGGTGGAGCCGGGCAGGTATTTGGCCAGCTGGCCGAGGAACAGCACCCTCGTGGCGGGCCGCACCGGCAGCGGGCTGCCCAGGTCGCCCAGCAGCGCCCGCCAGGCCAGCATGCTGGCCACCAGCCCGAGCAGGCAGTACGCGAACGCGCCCACGGCCGCGGCCGGAGAGAGCTGGTCGAGCAGCGGGCGCACCTCGTCCCACCGGCGCGCCAGGGCCAGCCCGAGCGCGGCCAGCACGGCGGCGGTGAGCACCATCCGCGCGATCCGCAGCACGGGCCGGACGCTACCGCCGGTGGCCATGCCGCGGCGCCGGTAGGGTCCGGCCGTGCGGGTGGGCGTGCTGGTCGAGCAGGTGCTGGCGCCGGTGCCCGGCGGCACCGGGCGGTACGCGCGGGAGCTGGCCCGGGCGCTCGCGGCCACGGCGCCGGCCGGGGGCAGCGTGGCCGGCTGGACCGCGTGGCACCGGGACGTCGGCCCGGCCGTGGTCACCGGGGTGTTCGGCCCGCGCCGGCTGCCGCTGCCGCGACGCGGCCTGGTCGCGGCCTGGGAGCGCGGCGTCGGCCCCGGGCTGCCCCGGGTCGACGTGGTGCACGCGCCGACCCCGCTCGCCCCGCCGCGGCGGCGTACGCCGGTGGTGGTGACCGTGCACGACGCGGTGCCGTGGACCCACCCGGACATGCTCACCCCCCGCGGCGTGGCCTGGCACCGGGCCGCGATCGGCGCCGCCGCCCGGCACGCCGACCGGATCGTGGTGCCGACCGCGGCGGTCGCCGCCGAGCTGGCCGAGCACGTGCCGGACCTGCGGGCGGACCGGGTCGTCGTGGTCGGCGAGGGCGTGGCCGACGAGCTGCGCGAGCCGCCGGCGGACGCCGACCGGCGGGCCGCCCGGCTCGGCCTGCCGGACGCGTACCTGCTCAGCCTGGCGACGCTGGAGCCGCGCAAGGGGCTGGACGTGCTGCTGGCCGCGCTGGCCGACCCGAAGGCGCCGGACCTGCCGCTGCTGCTGGTCGGGCAGCCCGGCTGGGGTGGGGTCGACCCGGCGACGACGGCCCGCGAGCTCGGGCTGCCGGCCGACCGGGTGCGCGCCCTCGGCCGGATCTCGGACCACGACCTCGCGGTGGTGCTGCACCGGGCGGCCGCGTTGGCCGCCCCGAGCCGGTCCGAGGGGTTCGGGCTGCCGCCGCTGGAGGCGATGGCAGCCGGGGTGCCGGTGGTCGTCTCGGACGCGCCGGCGCTGGTCGAGGTGACCGGCGGCGCGGCCCTGGTCGCCCCCCGTGACGACCCGGCCGCGCTGGCCCGCGCGCTCGCCGAGGCGGTCGACCCGACCGGTCGGGCGGAGCGGATCGCCGCCGGTCGGGAGCGTGCCGGCCACTACTCGTGGTCCGCGGCCGCGCGCGAGCTGTGGCGGCTCTACTCCACCTTGGGGACATGAGGGCCCGTCGTGACGGACAGTGGCGTCAGCGGGCGTACGCTGTGCAACGGCGGCGCCGACGGGGTATCCGCCGGGAAGACGTACCACCGCCGAGCAGACAGCAGGAGCCGACTCGTGTCAGGACGCGCGCCCCGCGTGCTCGTCGATGCGACGGCCGTCCCCGCCGATCGCGGTGGAGTTGGACGGTACGTCGACGGACTGATCTCAGCGTTGGACGCCGCACAGGCCGACTTCGCGGTCGCCTGCCAGCGCGCTGACGCGGAACGGTTCGCCCGGATGGCACCGGGGGCGACGATGGTGCCCGGACCGGCCGCGATCGCGCACCGGCCGGCCCGGCTGGCCTGGGAGCAGACCGGCCTGCCGCTGGTCGTGCAGCAGGTCAACGCGGACGTGCTGCACTCGCCGCATTACACGATGCCGCTGCGGGCGGGGAAGCCTGTCGTGGTGACGATCCACGACGCCACGTTCTTCACCCAGCCGGACGTGCACACTTCGGTCAAAGGGCCGTTCTTCCGGTCGGCGATCAAGACCGCGTTGCACCGTGCCGCCCGTTGCGTCGTCCCGTCCAAGGCGACCCGGGACGAGCTGATCCGGGTGCTCGACGCCGACCCGACCCGGATCGACGTCGCCTACCACGGCGTGGACCAGAAGACCTTCCACGTGCCGTCCGACACCGAGCGGCAGATGGTGCGGGCCCGGCTCGGCCTGCGCAACACGCCGTACGTGGCCTTCCTCGGCATGCTGGAGCCGCGCAAGAACGTGCCGTCGCTGGTGCGCGGGTGGGTGAAGGCCGTGCAGGACCGGCCCGAGCCGCCGGCGCTGGTGCTGGCCGGCGGGTCCGGCTGGGACGACGAGATCGACCTGGCCATCACCGAGGTGCCGAGCCACCTGCGGGTGCTGCGGCCGGGCTACCTGAAGTTCTCCGACCTGCGCGGGTTTCTCGGCGGCGCGACCGTCGTCGCCTACCCGTCGCACGGCGAGGGGTTCGGCCTGCCGGTCCTGGAGGCGATGGCGTGCGGGGCCCCGGTGCTGACCACGCAGCGGCTGTCGCTGCCCGAGGTCGGCGGTGACGCGGTGGCCTACACCGAGGGCGACCCCGACTCGATCGCGACCGCGCTGGGCGCGCTGCTGGACGACCCGGAGCGGCGGCAGGCGCTAGGCGAGGCGGCGGTGCGCCGCGCGGCCGAGTTCACCTGGGCGGCCAGCGCCGAGGCCCACCTCGCCGCCTACGCCCGCGCCGCCGGTCTCCCCGGCTGAACCACCCTCCCCACCCGCCAGCCTGGGCCCAGCCCGACGACGGCGGGCGCCCTGCCGCGAGCAGGCGAGCCGAAGGGGGGACGCCGGCCGACCGGACGCGGAACGGCCGCGCTACCCGCGGGACGGCCGGGCCCGCGCGGGGCCCGGCCGGGTGGCTGGCCGGCTAGTCGCCGAGGCGCACCCAGGCGACGGTCCAGGGGAACGGCTTGGAGACCGCCCGGACCGTGCCGACCTGGGACAGGAACCGCACGAAGCTGCGGGTCGACCAGTGGTTGAAGTGGCCCGGCGTGTTGCCGAGGTCCTTCACGTACCGGCCGGTGATCAGGTTGCAGCCGCGGAAGATCGGCTCCCGCGGGACCGAGACGAGCAGGTGCTGCGAGGTCACCCGGGCCAGCTCGCGCAGCCCCTTCTCCGGGTCGTTGAGGTGCTCGAGCACCTCGACGCACACCGTCAGGTCGAACTCCTGGTCGCGGAACGGCTGCTTCTCCGCGTCGGCGTGCAGGTAGCGCGGGCCCGGCCGGACCTTCCACTCCGCCCGCAGCCCCGAGTCGGGCAGGTCGATCGCGGTCGCGTCACCGAACCGTTCGAACAGCCGCAGCGAGATGACACCCTCGCCGGCGCCGACCTCGAGCGGCCGCTTCGGCGGCGCCTCGCAGTTGCCGATCTGCTCCAGGAAGTCGTCCAGGCGGGCCACCCAGCGCTGGGTGAGGAACCGGATCGCCGGGTTCTTCGCCACGTACTTGTTCGTGTGGTTGCCGATGACGACGCCAGGACTCTCAGCGCTGCGGGCAGGGCCCGATGCCGGGGTGCCCGCGGTGGAGCCGTTGACGGTGGACATGGCACGCCCCTCAATCCTCATAGCCAGCTGTGCCCGGGCCTCGCGGCTCCGGACTCCCGCGGGCGGATACGCTACCGCAGTGAGCGAGTCGTGAAGGTTCCCCGGTCCGCCATCCGGGCGGCCCGCATCGCCGTCGCCCTCACCGCGCTGGCGCTGCTCGTGTTCACCATCGCCCGCCAGCGCGAGGCGGTGGTCGACGCACTGCACCGGATGGGCCCGGGGTGGTTCGCCGCGTCCCTGCTCGCCGCGATCATCGGGCTCGGGTTCACCAGCTTCGCCTGGCGCACGATCATGGCCGACCTCGGCAGCCCGCTGCCGGTCGCGGCCGGCATGCGGGTGTTCTACCTCGCCCAGATCGGCAAATACCTGCCCGGTGCGGTGTGGCCGTTCGTCGCCCAGATGGAGCTGGGCAAGGCGCTCGGCGTGCCCCGGCAGCGCAGCGCGGTCGCCGGCCTGCTGTTCGTCGGCCTGCACTGCGCGACCGGGCTGCTGGTCGCGTCGGCGACCCTGCCGTTCGCCAGCCCGGCCGCGGCCGAGCGCTACTGGTGGGTGCTCGCGCTGACCCCGGTGCTGCTGGTCGTGCTGCACCCGCGGGTGCTCTCACCGCTGCTGGACCGGCTGTTCTGGATCCTGCGCCGGCCGCCGCTCGACCGGCCGCTGACGTTCGCCAACACCGCACGGGCCTGCGGGTTCCTGCTCGTCACCTGGCTGTTCTACGGGCTGTCGCTGCTGGCGCTGGCCCGGCCGCTCGGCCTGACCGGGGCCGGCTCACTGGCCCTGGCCACCGGGGCGTACGCGCTGGCCTGGTCGGCCGGCGTCATGGTGCTGGGGCTGGTGCCGGCCGGGATCGGCGTGCGCGAGGTCATCCTCGGCGCGATCCTGCTGCCGTTCCTGCCGGCCGGCGAGGCGACCGCGGTGGTGGCGACCTCGCGGGTGGTGCAGACCTTCGGCGACGCGCTGTGGGCGCTGTTCGCCGGGATCGCGCTCCGCGGCCCGATGCGCCGCGCCGAGGAGCGCCTCCGCACCGACGAGCCCACCCCGACCGATCCGGCCGCGGACCAGCAATCGCCCGCGGACCCGGGCCGCGCTCCGTCGACCAGCGCCACCGCCGGGCCCGACCGCGCCGGAGACGCGCGTCAGGGCCCGGCGACCGCCGGCCGCGGTGCCGGACCAGGCCCGGCCGGGGACGCGGGACGAGGGCCGGCGACCGGGGCCACCGCCGGGCGGAGCGGCGGGCCCGGCCGGCCCGGGAGCCACTGACGAGTCGGGCCGGTACGGCACGATGGGCTATCGTTCCTCGCCGTCTCGACCGCTGAGGAGGGTGTGACTCGTGCCGGAACGTGCGCCGGAGCTTGGCGTCGTCGTCGTCACGTACTCGCCGGGTCACCACCTGGACACGTTCCTCGAGACGCTCGACAAGGCGACCACCCGCGCGCTCGGCGTGGTTCTCGCCGACAACGGCTCGACCGACGGCGTGCCCGAGCGGGCGGCCGAGCGGCCCGGGGTCACGCTGCTGCGCACCGGATCCAACCTCGGCTACGGCCGGGCCGCCAACCTCGGCGTCCCGCGGGCGCCGGGGGACTGGGTGGTCATCGCCAACCCGGACCTGACCTGGGAGCCCGGCGCGCTCGACACGCTGCTGGAGGCGGTCGAGCGCTGGCCGTCGGCCGGCGTGCTCGGCCCGGCAATCCTGTCCACGGACGGCACCCTCTACCCGTCGGCCCGGCAGCTGCCCTCGCTCGGCCGCGGCATCGGGCACGCGCTGTGCGGCTGGTGGTGGCCGTCCAACCCGTGGACCGCGGCGTACCGCCGGGAGCGCGGGGTGCCGACCGAG
Source organism: Mycobacteriales bacterium (assembly GCA_036558285.1). Classification (GTDB taxonomy): domain Bacteria; phylum Actinomycetota; class Actinomycetes; order Mycobacteriales; family CADCTP01; genus CADCTP01. The sequence continues at coordinate 25,098 of DATBFW010000181.1, forward strand.
CGGCTGGCCGGCTGGCTGTCCGGGTCGTGCATGCTCGTCCGGCGCGAGGCGTTCGACGCGGTCGGCGGCTTCGACCCGGCGTACTTCATGTACTTCGAGGACCTCGACCTGTGCGAGCGGATCGGCCGGGCCGGCTGGCAGAACGTGTACGTGCCGACAGCGGTGGTGTGCCACGAGGGCGGGGCCTCGACCTCGAAGGACCCGCGGACGATGGCCGACGCGCACCACGCCAGCGCCTGGCGCTACCTGTCCCGGCGATACTCCGGGCTGCGCTGGCTGCCGGTCCGGGTGGTGCTGCGGGTCGGGCTGGCCGCCCGGGCCGCGCTGGCCCGGCGGGTTCCCGCGGTCGCCGCCGGGGCCCGACCCGCGCCCGACGCCGGCCCGAAGCCGGCCCGCTGACCGGGCTAGGCTCGGAGCCAGACGACCCGAGGAGGAACCATCGACGCGATCGTGCTGGTGGGCGGCCAGGGCACCAGGCTGCGCCCGCTGACGCTGAGCGCGCCCAAGCCGATGCTGCCCACGGCCGGCGTTCCGTTCCTGACCCACCTGTTCAGCCGGGTCAAGGCGGCCGGCGTGCGCCGGGTCGTGCTGTCCACCTCGTACGACGCGGACGTGTTCGCGGACCACTTCGGCACCGGCGCCGGCCTCGGGCTGGAACTGGAGTACGTCACGGAGGAGACCCCGCTCGGCACCGGCGGCGGGATCCGCAACGTGCTCGACCGGGTGCGCTCCGACGACGTTCTGGTCTTCAACGGCGACGTGCTGTCCGGAGTCGACCTGACCAAGCTGGTGGAGACCCACCGGGCCGGCGACGCCGACGTCACGCTGCACCTGACCCGGGTCGAGGACCCGCGGGCGTTCGGCTCGGTGCCGACCGACGCGGACGGGCGGGTGCAGGCGTTCCTGGAGAAGTCACCCGACCCGGTGACCGACCAGATCAACGCCGGCTGCTACGTGTTCCGCCGGTCGGTGCTGGAGGCGATCCCGACCGGGCGGCCGGTCTCGGTCGAGCGGGAGACCTTCCCCGAGCTGTTGGCCGCCGGTGCGGTCGTGCTCGGCTACGTCGACTCCACGTACTGGCTGGACCTCGGTACGCCGGCGACGTTCGTACGGGGCAGCGCCGACCTGGTGCTCGGTATCGCGCCGACCGCGGCGCTGCCGGGCGAGCCGGGCGAGGCGGTCGTGCTGCCCGGCGCTGCGGTCGCGCCGGACGCGGTGCTCGCGGGCGGCACGACGGTCGGCGCGGGCTGCACCGTCGGCGCCGGCGCCCGGCTGGACGCAGCGGTGCTGTTCGACGGCGCCCAGGTGCACGACGGCGCCGTGGTCGCCCGGTCGGTGGTCGGCCGCGGCGCGGTCGTCGGCCCCGGCTGCGTCGTCGAGGACGCGGTGCTCGGCGACGGGGTGCAGCTCGGCGGCCGCAACGAGCTGCGCGGCGGCGCCCGGGTCTGGCCCGGGGTGTGGCTCGGCGAGGCCGCGATCCGCTTCTCCTCCGACGTCTGAGCCCGAGGGGCGGGGAGGGGCGGGGATGAGCGAGCCCGAGAGCCCGCAGGGCGAGTGGGGAGCGACGAGGGCTGAGCCGGCCGAGGAACGAGGCCGGGTCCGTCCGAGGAGCGGGAGATGACCGCTGTCGAGGTCGGGACCGCCTCGACCGTGTGGCGGGCCGGGCGGCCGGTGGACATCCGCGGCACGCTCTGGCCGCTCGTCCGCGGCCGCAGCGACCGGGCCCACCGCATCGCCGCCGGGATGTTCTGGCGGGCGGCGCTGACCCCGGCCGGCCCGGCCACCGTGGCACTCCGCCAGGCCGGCGGCGGCGAGGTGCACGCGACCGCCTGGGGTCCGGGCGCGGAGTGGACGATCGCATCGGTGCCGGACCTGCTCGGCGCGCGGGACTCCGTGGACGGGTTCGTCCCAAGGCACCAGCGGCTGGCGGACGTGCACCGGATGCACCCGGGCGTACGGATCCCGCGGACCGGGCTGGTGATGGACTCGGTGATCCCGGCGATCTTCGAGCAGAAGGTCACCGGGAAGCAGGCGCACGAGGCGTGGCGGTTCGTGCTGCAGCGGTACGGGACACCGGCGCCGGGACCGGCACCGGCCGGGATGCGGGTGCCCCCGCCGGCGGCCCGGCTGCTCGACGTCCCGACCTGGGACTGGCACCGGGCCGGGGTCGGCATCGACCGGCAGCGGGCCGTCCGCGCCGCAGCGACCGTCGCGGACCGGCTGGAGGAGTGCGTCGAGTTGGCTCCGGTGGTCGCGCTGGCGCGGCTGCGGACGGTGCCGGGCATCGGGGTGTGGACGGCGGCCGAGACCGCCCAGCGCGCGCTCGGCGACGCCGATGCGCCCTCGGTGGGCGACTTCCACATCCCCGGCCTGGTCGGGCACTTCCTCACCGGGCGCCGTGTCGACGACGACGGCATGCTCGAACTGCTGGCGGAGTGGCCAGGGCACCGGCACCGGGTGGTCCGGCTGATCGAGCTGTCCGGCGTCGGGAAGCCGCGGTACGGGCCGCGGTTCGCGCCGACCGACTACCGGTCGTTCTAGCCGGCGCCGCCGTAGGCCCGCAGCACCGCGTCGGCCAGCGGCGGCCAGGCGTCCTTGGCCCACTGCTCGAACTCGGTGTCGGTGAGCACGACCAGCCCGACCCGCGCGACCGGGTCGACCCAGAGGAACGTGCCGGACCGGCCGAAGTGCCCGTACGTCGCCGGCGCGTTGCCTGACCCGGTCCAGTGCGGTGATTTCGAGTCGCGGATCTCGACGCCGAGGCCCCAGTCGTTGTGGTCCTGCCGGCCGTATCCGGGCACCACCCCGGACAGCCCGGGGAACTGCACGGTGGCCAGCTCGGCCACCGTGGTCGGGTGCAGCAGCCGGCCGGGGTGCAGCAGCTCGCCCGCGACCACCGCGAGGTCGCCGATGCTGGACTCGCCACCCCGGTGCGGCAGCCCGACCAGCGCGGTCGCGGTCAGCCCGAGCGGCTCGCACAGCGCCTGGCGCAGGTAGTCCGCGCAGCCGATCCCGGTCACCGTGGCCAGGTGGTCGCCGAGCACGTCGAAGCCGGCATTGGAGTAGATCCGCCGGGTGCCGGGCTTGGCGACCGCGATGTCCTTGTCCGGCGCGATCCCGGACGCGTGGCTGAGCAGGTGCCGCACGGTCGAGCCGGGCGGCCCGGCCGGGTCGTCCAGCCCGAGCGCCCCCTCCTCGACCGCGACGAGCACCGACATTGCCACCAGCGGCTTGGTCACGCTGGCCAGCGGGAAGACCTCGTCCTGCTGGCCGTACGTCTCCAGCACGGTGCCGTCGGGGCCGACGACGGCCGCCGCGGCCGCGCCGACCGGCCAGCTCCCGACCGGTTCGAGGACGCCCATCAGGATCGACGCCGGATCCGGGCGAGGCCGCGGGCGACCGCGACCGCCACGTCCGGCGGGGCGTCCGGCAGCGCGTCGACGGGGAACCAGCGCAGGTCGTCGGACTCGTCGCTGCGCACCTCGACCGCGCCGGGCGGCGACACCGCCAGGAAGATCACGTCCAGGTGCCGGGTCGGGACGCCCAACGAGCAGGTCACCGGGAAGACCCCGAGGTAGAGGGGCTCCGGGTCGAGCCGCAGCCCGCCGATGCCGCTCTCCTCGGTCGCCTCCCGCAGCGCGGCCGCCGCGAGCGTGGCGTCCTCCGGTTCGACGTGCCCGCCCAGCGGCAGCCAGGCGCCCACTCTGGGATGCAGCGTCAGCAGCGTCCGCCGGGCGTCGGCGTCCAGCACCACGGTGGTCGCGGTGAGGTGGCCGGGTCGGCACGACCGGGAGGTGCCGTCCGGCCGGGCCGCCAGGAAGGTCAGCAGCGCCGCGGCGAGCGAGCGCTGGTCGAGCTCGGGATCGTCATACCCGGCCAGCACGGCCATGGCGTCCCGGTGCACCGGCGGCGGGTCGGCCAGCCCGGCCAGCGCCTGCCGGCGGCCCTCCTCGACGGCCTCCGCGGTGCCGAGCCGGAACAGGTCGTCCGCCGAGGGCCGCAGCAGCGCGCGCGCACCGCGCGGATCGTCCACAGGCGACAGTCCACGGACGACGGCGACCGGTACGGCGCTGAGCTTGCCCTTGGCGAGCTCGGCCGCGGCGGCGAGCTCGTCGGCGACGGCGACCTCGGTCATCTCCAGCCGCAGGCCGTGCGTGTCGGTCGCGCCGCGCAGGTCCTCGACCGCCCGCACGCCGGCGGCGCCGATCGCGACGTCGACCACGCCGGTGCGCCACGGGCGGCCCATCGTGTCGCTGACCACCACCGCGACCGTCTTGCCGAGCGCCGCCTTCAGCTCGTCGCGCAGCGCGCTGGCCGAGGCGTCCGGGTCCTCGGGCAGCAGCGCGAGCTCGCCCGGCCGCACGTTGCTGGCGTCCACGCCGGCGGCGGCGAGCACCAGGCCCTGCGGCGTCTCGACGATGCGGGTCCGGCCGCGGGTGGCGACGACCCGGACGGTCTCCGCCTCGACCGCCCGCTGCCTGGCCGCCTCCCGGCCGACCGGGTCCGCCGGTGCCGGCAGCAGTCGTCCCTCCACTTTGGACACCGCCTTGGAGGTGACCACCACGACGTCGCCGTCCTCGATCCAAGGCGCCGCCGCGGCGATCGCCCCGGCCCGGTCGTCGCCGGGGCGGAAGTCCGGCAGCCCGCGGACGGGCAGCACCCGCAGCTCCGTCGGGCCGCCGGCGGCCGGCTCGCCGGCGGGCCGGGACGACCCGGCGTCGGCCGGGCCGGGCAGCGGCTCAGACACCGGCGAGCGCCAGGGCGGCGCGGGCCATCTCGGCGGTCGCGGCCTCGTCGGTCATCATCAGCGGCACGGCCCGCACCCGCACGCCGGGCACCTCGGCGCCGGCGTCCGCAGTGTCGACCAGCCAGCCGTCCAGCACGCCGTCGGCCCAGGCCCGCGAGCCGTACCAGCGGCCGACCGCCTCGGCGGAGGTGTCCACGCCGATCGCGGTCAGGCAGGCGTCGGCCATCCCGCGCACCGGCGCACCGGCGACGATCGGCGAGAGCCCCACCACCTGGCCCGGCGCGGACCGGACGGCGTCCCGGACGCCCGGCACGGCCAGCACCGTGGCCACGCTCACCACCGGGTTGCTCGGCGCGAACAGGACCGCGTCGGCGGCGGCCAGCGCGTCGAGCACGCCGGGCGCAGGCTTGGCCCCGTCGACGCCGACCTGGACGAAGCCGTACGCGGGCAGGGCGGCACGGTGCCGCACCCACCACTCCTGGAAGTGGATCGCGTGCCGGCCCGGCCCGTCGTCGCGGTCGACCAGCACGTGCGTCTCCACCCGGTCGTCGCTCATCGGCACCAGCCGGACGCCCGGCTGCCAGCGGGCGCACAGCGCCTCGGTGACCGCGGACAGCGGGTAGCCGGCGTCGAGCATCCGGGTGCGTACCAGGTGGGTGGCGAGGTCGAGGTCGCCGAGCCCGAACCAGGCCGGGTCGGCGCCGTACGCGGCCAGCTCGTCCTTGACCCGCCAGGTCTCGCCGGCCCGGCCCCAGCCGCGGTCGGGGTCGATGCCGCCGCCGAGGGTGTACATCACCGTGTCGAGGTCGGGGCAGATCCGCAGGCCGTGCAGGGTCACGTCGTCGCCGGTGTTGACCAGCGCGGTGATCTCGGCGTCCGGCACCGCGGCCCGCACACCGCGGAGGAACCGGGCCCCCCCGATGCCCCCAGCCACCACGACCAGCCGCACAAAATCATTCTCCCACCCGCCCGGCCCGCCCCGCGGACCAGCCCCACCATCCCGTCGCACGCCGAACCGCGCCGGGCGGCCCGCGGGGGGCCGGGACCGCGCCGCCCACCTCCGCCGGCGGGAGGGCCGGGCGCACCCCTACACGGCGGCCGATTTTCCACCGTGCGTCGGGGTGGTGGCGGGGCGGATCGGGGTGTGCGGCACACTTCGGCGGGCCTCGTAATCGGGCGTTCCGGGCGGGTCGGCGTGTTGGGGCGACACGCCGGGGGATCGGGGCCGGATCCGGCCGAACATGATCGTGTAGCAGATCACGGCTTGACTGTGCGGTAGCGACACGGGTGTACTTACACCGGTGTGATTCCCAGACGGGGGGAACGCATCGACACGGGGTGTGGGTCGAGTGGTGGGAAGGGGCCCCGATGAGCGAGCCCATGTACGAGGAGGGGTCCGTGTTCGCGGGGTTCTTCGGCTTGGCCGAGGAGCCCGGCTGGCAGGAGCGGGCGCTGTGCGCGCAGACTGATCCGGAGGCGTTCTTCCCGGAGAAGGGCGGCTCCACCCGGGAGGCCAAGCGCATCTGCACGACCTGCGAGGTCCGGGCGGAGTGCCTGGAATACGCGCTGGAGCACGACGAGCGGTTCGGCATCTGGGGCGGGCTGTCCGAGCGGGAGCGCCGCCGGCTCAAGCGCAGCGCGGTCTAGCCGGTCACTCCACCCAGACCAGGTAGAGCGGGCACGGTTCGGCCCGGGGTGGCTCGCGGGTGATCACCCAGCGATACCAGTCGTGTTCGGAGCAGATCGTGACCGCCACGTCCCCGTCCGCGTCCAGGTAGGGCTCGCTCACCGCCCGGCGGTGCCGGATCGGACCGCCCGGCTGCACCACGACCACTCGCCGCCCGGCCAGGTCGGGCACGTCTCCGGCCCGCCGCGGCGGCCGCTCAGGCGGCACGTCCGGGGTGACCAGCCGCTCGAAGACCCCGGACGGCGGCGTCTCCGCGGGCGTCGCCTCGACCTGCTCGCCCTGCTCGACCCAAACCCGGTCCAGCAGGTACGGCGAGGTCCGCACCGGCTCCTTCCGGATCCGCGAGCGGTACCAGTCGTGCTCGCTGACGACGTCGACGTAGAGCTCGCCGTCCTCGGCCCCGTACGGCTCGCTGACCGCCCGCACGTCGTACCGGAAGGCACCCGGCGGCTCGGCCAGCACCACGCGGCGGTCGGAGAGCTTGTCGGCGCCGCCGGCCGGCAGCGGGCGCCAGCCGGGCGGGACCGTCAGGTACCACTCCGAACCGCCCACGCCTGACCCTAACCCGGCCGGGCGACGCTCGGTCGCCCGGCCGGGTCGGTGCGACTACGCTGCCGCGGGCTCGGGCTCGGCCACCACCGACAGCGGGGTGGCGACGTCCTCGAGCGACTTGTTCTCCGCGTCGATGCCGAGGAACACCTCGACCAGGCCGCCGGCGACCATCACCGCGGCCCCGATGAGATAGCCGACGGTGAGCATCGTGTGGTTGGTGCCGTCGCCGATCAGGCGACCGTAGAACCACGGGCCGATGGCACCGAAGCACTGCGCGATCGCGAAGAACAGCGCGATCGCCTGCGCGCGGATCTCCATCGGGAAGATCTCGCTCACGGTCAGGTACGCGGCACTGGCACCGCAGGAGGCGAAGAAGAAGATGACGCACCAGGCCAGCGTCTGCGTGTACGCGTTGAGCCAGCCGGCCTGGAACATCGCCGCCGAGACGGCCAGCAGCACGCCGGCGAGCAGGTAGGTCCCGGCGATCATCTTGCGCCGCCCGATCGTGTCGAACAGCTTGCCCAGCGTGAGCGGACCGGCCAGGTTGCCGACCGCGAACGCGATGAGGAACGCCGGCGCCCACGACTCCGAGATCCCGTACACCTTGGTCAGCACCAGCGTGTACGTGAAGAAGATCGCGTTGTAGAGGAACGACTGCGCGATCATCAGGCTGGAGCCGAGGATCGTGCGCCGGCGGTGCGACTGGAACAGCATCTTGGCCAGGTGCAGGAAGCGCACCGGCGGCTGCGGGTGGATCTCGATGGCCCGGTCGTCGGGCACGTCCTCGACCGTCTGGCCGGACCGGCGCACCTCGTCCTCGATCAGCCGGATGTTCTCCTCGGCCTCGTCCTTGCGGCCGTGGATGATCAGCCACCGCGGGCTCTCCGGCAGGTTCTTGCGCAGGCGCCAGATGCACAGGCCGATCGCCGGGCCGGCGAGGAAGCCGAGCCGCCACGCGATGCTGTGATCGAGCGTGTTGAGCAGCAGCAGCTGGAGCAGGGTGGCGAGGATCGCGCCGGCCCAGTAGGTGCCGTTGATGGCGATGTCGACCCGGCCGCGGTAGCGGGCCGGCATCATCTCGTCGATCGCCGAGTTCACCGCCGCGTACTCACCGCCGATGCCCATGCCGGCGACGAACCGGGTCAGGAACAGGAACCCGATCGCGACCGCCGTGTTGCCCCAGGTCAGCGCGGTCAGTGCGTTGCCGGCGAGGTAGACGCCGAGGGTGACGATGAACAGGTTCTTCCGGCCGAGCTGGTCGGACAGCTTGCCGAAGAACAGCGCGCCGAACACCTCGCCGAGCAGGTAGACGGTGGCGATGAGGCCGACCGAGCTCGAGCTGAGTCCCAGCGTGTCCTTGTCGCTGAGCACCGCCCCGAGCGCGCTGGCGATCGTGATCTCCATGCCGTCCAGCACCCAGGCGATGCCCAGTGCGATCACCATTCTCGTGTGGAACGGCGTCCAGGACAGTCGGTCGATGCGCGCGGGGATGAGGCTGCGCACCGAGGGTTCGGAGGCTTGGGAGATAGCCACCGTCGTCCTCCCTGGTTTGGAGAGCCTTTACCAAGTCCTTGGAAAAAGCTTTACGAGTACGTACGCTCTTTGTCTGGCTGACTACCCATCGAGATAGCCCGGAAACGACTCGGAATGAGGCGTGAAATGTGAATCGCAAGTGGGTAGGAATGATCGTTGACTTGTCAGTGAAGGAGGATCCGATGGGTGTCGGGCGGTCGATGCGGGACGCGATACGGGCCGCGCGAGACAGCCGCGGTGGCCGGATCGGGGCCGGCGGCGCGGCCGTCGCCGCGCTCGGAGTGCTGCTCGGCTGGCTGGCCGGACGGCGGTCCTCGGTGCCACCGGTCCGGGCCACCGGCAGCACCGCCAACCTCCCCGGGTCCGGCCAGCGGCAGCCGATCTAGGCCCTGGCCCGGACCGAGCCGGGCGTCCGATCCAGGCCCTGGCCCGGGACCGAGCCGGGCGTCCGGGTTTGGCCCGGTGGGCACGCGCCGGCGGCCGGTCGCACCGACCGGGCAACCGGGTCGGCGTCGAAGCGCTCCCGCGTGCACCGGAGATCATCTCGTCGAGGAATGCGCGGGGCGTCGAACCGCAGCGCAATCCGAGCGGTCAGGATCAATTCGCTCGGAATGTGGCCACCGCGCGACCGCCGGTTTGTCGGCGATGAATTCTGGGAAGAATGCGCCGTCAGCCGGTGACTATGCGGCGTATCGAAATGATGTCCGTGTAGGTGCGCGCCGGCACCAGGCGCACCTGCGCGCCGGTGAACGGAGCCTCGACGACCATTCCGTGCCCAACGTACATCCCGACGTGCCCGGCGACGGTGGGCGTCCCGTCGGCACCGGGGATGGTGATCAGGTCACCGGGCTGGATGTCGGCCGGGTTCGGCACTTCGCTGCCGAAGTGCTGCTGGTCGCGCGCCACCCGCGGGATCGCCACCCCGGCATGCGCGTACGCCTGCTGCGTGAGCGACGAGCAGTCGCAGCGCCCCATCACGCTCGGGCCGAACGGGTCCTTGCAGGTCCCGCCCCACTGGTACCAGGAGCCGATCTGCGCCACCGCCCACGACATCGCGGTGTCGATGATCTGGTTGCCGGTCAGCTCGACCTCGCCCGGCTCCGGCGCCGGGATCGGCCCCTCGCCGGCACCGACCAGCGTCGGCGTGACCGCCCAGTCGGAGGCGAGGTCGGTGATCGTCCGGACGTACGCCTGGGTCTCCTGGAACGGCGGCACACCCTGGTAGCGCAGCACCGCCCCGGGCCCGGCGTTGTACGCGGCGAGCATCAGCTCGGTCCGGTCCCCGGGCACCGAGGCGACCAGGTCGGCGACGTGCGCGTCGAACCGGGCCGCCGCCGGGATCGCGTCCTGCATGTCGAACGGGTCGGCCTTGCCGTCGTCGTTCTCGTCCCGGCCCCAGGCCGCCCAGGTCGCCGGCATGAACTGGGCGATGCCCTGCGCCCCGACCGGCGAGACCGCGGCCTCGTTGAAGTGCGACTCCTGGTAGAGCTGCGCGGCCAGCACGCTCTCGGTGACGAACTGGCTCCCGGCCGCCTGGATCGAGGACTCGACCAGCGCGACGACCTCCTGCGGCACCGGCACGCCGCCCTTGAGCGTGCCGCCGACGACCCCGCCGGGCGGCACGTCGCTGTTGCTCACGCTGCCCCCGCCGGCCAGCGCGGTCAGCAGGAACGCCGCGACCAGCATCAGCGCCACCGGCACCGTGACCGGCGCGCTGAGCAGCAGCGCGATCGCGCCGCGCGACACCCTCGGCTCGGCCCGGGTGGCGCCGGTCGCGACGGTCCGGCCGGTCAGCCGGGGCGGGGCGCTCAGCGGGTCGGGGGGGTGTACGGGGGGTCTCCCCCCGTATGTGCTCACACGTCCGCCAGCAGCCGGGAGACCAGCCAGCGGCCGTCGCTGCCGCGGGTGACCAGCATGTTGAGCACGTCCACGGTGGACGTCGGAGCCTGCGCGCCGGCGGTCGGGCTGACCGTCTGGCGGAACTGCACCCGGGCGTACGCGGTGGTCGCGGTCGGCGCCGGCGCCCCGTCCGGCACGCCGCTGGCCAGCACGGTCACCTGGACGGTCGCCTTCCCGGCCAGCCACTGCCGCCACTGGTAGTCGCCGCGGCGCGGGTCGGCGGCCGTGATCTGCCGGTACAGGTCCGCGGTCACGTACGGCTTCGCGCGCCTGTACGAGTCGGTGAAGGCCTTGTCCTGGCCGGGGCGGGCGTCGTGGCTGTTGGCCGCGACGACGTAGGCGACCGCGGCCGCCTGCTGGGCCGGGCTGAGCCGGAACGACGGCACGGTCGGCTGTGGCGCGACCGGCGTGCTGGTGTCCGGCAGCTCGGTGGACCGCGGACCGGTCGGCGTCGGCACCGCGCTCGTCGGGACGGCGACCGGTCCGGATCCGGTGGTCTCCGGCCGGTCCCGCATCGGCCCGGCCACCAGGGCGACCGCGACCAGGATCGGGACGAGGAGCACGCCGATCACCCGCCGCGGCGTCCTGGTGGCCCAGTGGACCAGCCAGGACACCAGCCGCAGCAGCCTGATCACGAGCGGCCGCTCCCGTTCCGGGACGGCCTGGACGGCCGGGCCGGGTCGAACAGGCGGTAGAGCTCGTCGTCGGCGACCTCGACCCGCACCGGGCTGAGGTAGCCGCGGGCGTCGTCCTCAGGCGCCGGCCGGCCGGGGGCACCGGCGTCGAACAAGCCCTCGTCGAGCCGGCGGCTGGCCCGCAGCGGGCTCGGGACCGGCCGCCGCCGCGGGTTCGGCGGTGGCGAATGCACCGGCACGCTGTCGCCGAGCCGGACCGTCCCGCCGCCCGTCGCCGCCGGGTGACCGCGTGCGGAGCCGCCACCGGCCGGAGCGCCGGCCGGGGAGCGCGCACCGGAGCCCGTCGGCCCGCGCCGGGGCCCGTCGCCGGCGGACGCAGTCGACCGGCCGGGCGGGTCGCCGCCGGAACCGGCCGCCGCCGCGCCGACCGCCACCCCCGCCGCGGCCGCGGCGACCTTGCCCCCGCTGTCCAACCGGGTCGAGGGCACCGAGATCGGCGCCACCACCGCGGCCGGGGTGTCGGCAGCGCGCCGCGGCATGCCGGCCGGCCCGCGGGTCTCCTCCCGGGCCAGCACCGCGGCGTGCCCGTCGTCCTCGACGATCGCCGCGTCGAAGCCGCGCCGGCGGCCGAACAACCCGCCGCGCTCGTAGTACGACCGGTCGCCCATCGCCCAGGCCATCCGCCCGGTCGTCACCATCGTGGTGAGCTTCCTGAACGGCCTGGTCAGATACCACATCACGACCGTCACGACGCCGACCAGCACCAGCCGCAGCCAGGCCGGCAGCGCGGTCGACGGGTCGAGGATCGCCGAGTCCACCCGGATCACCAGCAGCACTGCGAGGGTGAACAGGATGCCGTTGATGATCGCGGCGGCGACGACCCGGCCGGCGGCCAGCACGATCCCGCGCAGCGGGAAGAACGCACCCGCGGTGAGCAGCGCCGGCGCGAAGATCACCGCGAATCGCACGACCAGGTACGCGGCGATCAGGATCAACCCGCCGACCAGCAGGAACGGCGCCATCAGCAGCACGCCGACGTCGGCCAGGATCGACGCCTCCAGCGAGGCGCTGCCGTGCCCGGCCACGCACTCGTACGCCGACGGGTCGTCGCTGTTCACCTGCCCGGCCACGTCGCCGAACGTCTTCTGCTTGGCGTCGGTGACCTTCTCGCCGTCCGACTTGGCCTGCTCGGCCTCCTGCCAGCTCAGCGCCTGGGCCTGCAGCAGTGCGGAGCCGTGTTTCTGCGCGCCGGTGCTGTCCGGGTCGCAGAACTCGCCCATCAGCCACATGCGGTAGAGGAACGGCCCGTACAGCATGTTGGCGACCTGGTCGCCGGGGTCGCCGCCCTTGCCGGTGATGCCGGCGGAGACCGCGCCGACGCCCTTGCTGATCACCGTGTCGGCGGCGTGCCCGGCCTTCACCGGCCAGGCGAACAGGGCGGCGGCGACGACCGTGACGAGCAGGCACCAGCCGACCGCGGTGGTCGACTCGGACACCCGCTGCCGGGTGGCCTGAGCCATCAGCAACAGGCCGGTGAGCATCACCGCGAGCGGGAACAGCGGCGTGTACACGGCCCGGCGCAGCTGGCTGACCAGGCTGTTGAGCAGCGGGTCGAACGCGGCCAGGTACGTCGGGTGAAGGGCAGCCTGCATCACCCCGGTCAGCGCCGCGACCGTGGCCTTGGCCGGGATGAACATCAGCCGGGCGGCCCAGGTGGAGATCGAGCCGGACGGGTCGCGGGCGGCGCCGCCGCAGCCGAGGTCGTAGGTGTACCAGGACAGCCCGGCCAGGCCGTACTGCTCGAACGGGGTCGTCTTCGCGGTCGCCGCGAACGGGTCCTCGGCCGGCGGCAGCGGGTTCGGCTTGGACATGAAGAAGCCGGCGATGCCCTGCTGCGGCGACTCCGGCGCCGGCGGCGTGGTGCAGCCGCCGACGATCGGCAGTGCCGACGCGGTGCCGGGCGCGACGAACAGCGTCGCCGCGGCCAGCACGAACACGCCGAGCACCTTCGTGGTGACCCGCACCCACCGCGGCCGAGCCGGCCCGGGCGCGGCCGCGACCGGCGCGGGCGCCGGGGCCTCGCCTGGGACGCCGGCAGGGACGTCGGGCCGCGGGCTGAGGTCCGCTCGACCGGCCAGATGGTCGAGCAGGCGCAGGGCTTTCACACCGTCACCCGGTCGTCGGCGAAGTCGGCGTAGTCGTCCACGCTGGACGGGTCGGCGTCGGTCTCGCCTGGCTGCCGGGCGTCGGTGTTGACCACCGCGAGCAGACCCTGGTTGTACGAGAGATCGGCCACGAACCGGTCCACGTTGCCGTCCGCGTCCCGGAACACGAACTCCCGGTAGTCCGGCGGCGCGCCGTCCGGACCGGGCTGGGACAGCGTGCCGATCGCGTGCTCGTACCCGGCCTCGGTCGGCACGCCGAGCAGCCGCAGCGCGTCCGCGGCCACCCGCTCGTCCTCGATCCGGCCGATGAAGCTCGCGGCGACGTGGTTGGCGACGTCCATGTTCAGCGTGTCCGCCGGGTCCTGGGAGGCGGCGAGGCAGCACACGTTGTACTTGCGGGTGTCCCGGCCGACCCGCTGGAACAGTGCCCGGCCCACCGGCCACATGGCCAGGAAGTGGCACTCGTCCAGGGCCAGCACCTTGCGGACGTGCCGGGGCAGGCCGTAGATCGCCCGGGTCGCATACCAGGAGGCGAGGTGCAGCGCCGGCACGCTCATCCGCTCGGTGAACGACCAGTGCTCGCGCGGGACGGTCGGGTTCGGCAGCACCAGCCCGCTCATCGTGATCACGGTGAGCACCGCTTCGGTGTGCGGGGGCCGCGCCGCCAGCTCCTGCCCCTGAGGGGTCAGCGGCGGGAAGAACAGCCGGCCCTGCCTCGTCTCCGCTGTGTCGGAGAGCAGGTCGGCCAGGGTCTGCGCGTGCATCGCCGCGGACTCGTCCCGCAGCCGCTTGTAGCCCTCGTCGTCCGGGTCCATCGGTGCGCCGTCGAAGCGCAGCCCCGCGTACTCGCGCAGCCGCCAGATGACCGCCCAGTAGTTGCTCGTCGGCTCCGCGCCGACCTCCCGGATCGCCCGCAGCAGCAGCGGCTCGGTGTGCGGGTTGTGGTCGATCTGGGCCGGCAGCAGCATCCGGGCGATGTCGATGGCCAGCGTCTTGCGCTCGGCGCGGGCCTCGTCCATCGCCTCGTCGTACTGCTCCTGCGAGTCGACGTGGCCCGGCTGCGGCTCCGGCACCACCGCCCACGGCGAGAGCGTGCCGGCCGGCGCCTTGGCCAGGTCGATGTGCTCGGCGAACTCCTTCAGCTCGGGCATCTCGACCAGCGCGGCCAGCGGGCCGGACGGGTCGAGCATGACCGTGCGGATCCCGCGCCGGGCGGCCTGGTAGCAGATCGCCGCCTCGAGCACCGACTTGCCAGCACCCTGCCGGCCGACGATCGGCACCAGCCCGGAGGCCTTCTTCACCTCGGTCGAGTAGTGCGTGTCGAACATGACCGGCCGGCGCACGCTCGACGCGATGATCCCGATGAGTGGGCCGCGGCGATCGCCCAGTCGCGTGGCGACCTGCGGGAGGCCGGCGGCGAAGTAGCGCATCGGCAGCCGGCGGCGGTACGCGCTGGAGGCGATCGGCTCGCCCGGCACGAACTCCCGTACCAGCGAGGCCTGGCCCTTGGTCAGCACGGCGTCCATGTGCCGGCGCTTGTAGAGGTCGCGCACCGCCCGGACCCGCTCCATGCACTCGTTCTCGGTACGCCCGGCGACGGCCAGCCGGTACCAGCCCTCGGTACGGGTGGAGACCAGATCGTCGCCGTGGCTCATCTCGTCCTCGATGCGCCGGGCGTGCTCGGCCTGCCTGGTCAGCGCGGCCGGCTCGTCGACGTCGTGGATCTGGTACTGCCGCTGCTGGTCACGGATACGCAGCAGCGCCTTGGTCACGCCGCCGCGGGTGGCGGTGCCGGCGAGCACGTCGACCGTCGAGCACACCTCGACCGGGAACGGCAGCGCGTCGGTCGCGGACAGCCACGGACCGCGCGGGTCGGGAACCACCAGCTCCGGCATCCGGCCCAGCGTGACCACGGCGACGTACGACGTCAGCGGGTCGTGGTCGGGGCGCCGGTCGATCATCTGCACGCACCGGCCGAGCGGGGTCGGGCGGACCACGACGCCCTCGGTGAACGCGTGCAGGTCGGTCGTCTCCCACTCCGCGGACAGCCCCGGCGGGGACATCAGCCCGCCCGGGGCCGGCAGCCCGAGCCCGACCGAGCGGTGCAGCAGCCACTCCATCCGGCGCGGGTCGGCCGGCTGGCCGCCGATGCCGGGGGAGCGGATCGCCTCGGTGATCAGCTCGACGTCCCGGTCGAGGTGGGCGAGCTCGCGGTTGCCGGCCTTGCCCAGCACGGCGTCGGCGAGCGCGGTGATCCGGGACCGCGGCGCGATCTCGACGCCGAGGTAGACCTCTTTCTCCGCGGTGGCGGAGGTGCGCAGGTAGCGCTGCTGTGCGAGCAGGTTGTCCGACCAGGTGTTGTCCTCAGCCCCCGGCAGCGGGGAAGGGGTGCGGGCGTGCAGGCCACGGGCCCAGGCGGCGACCGGGTACGGCCGGCTGGTCACCCGGATGCGCAGCCGGCGGCCGGCCAGGCCGGCGTAGGCGATGCCGGCGGAGTCCACCATGCCGCGCCGGTCGCCGTCGGCGCGCCAGGCCCAGCGGGCGGGCGGTACGACGTACCACGCGTACGCGCTGCGTTTGGTCAGCGTGATGTTGCCGGCGATCTCGCGGAGGGCGAGCCCGAGCTGAGCCGGGCGCGGCTCCTCGCGGCGTCGAGCCATCAGCGGTCCTTCCTGGCGGGGAGCAGGATCCGCCGCTCCAGCGCGGCGTGCGGGTCGACCTCGT
>DATBFW010000182.1:0-7555 GCA_036558285.1 Mycobacteriales bacterium
GCGACCGCAACGACCGGCACCTCCACCGGCTCGGTGGACTCGTTCCACGACTCGTACACGGCCATCGGCGGGGCGACGCTGCTGTTCAACATGATGCTCGGCGAGGTCGCACCCGGCGGCACCGGGTCGGGCCTGTACGGCATCCTCATCCTCGCGGTCATCACGGTGTTCGTCGCCGGGTTGATGATCGGGCGAACACCGGAGTATCTGGGAAAGAAGATCGGCTCCCGGGAGATACGACTGGCCTCGCTCTATATCTTGACCACCCCGTTGGTCGTCCTGGTCGGCACCGGCATCGCCATGGCATTGCCCGGACAGCGGGCGGGAATGCTCAACACCGGCGCGCACGGCTTGTCGGAGGTGCTGTACGCGTTCACGTCGGCCGGTAACAACAACGGCTCCGCGTTCGCCGGCATCACCGTCAACACGGTCTGGTACAACACCGCGCTCGGGCTGGCCATGCTCGTCGGCCGGTTCCTGCCGATGGTGCTCGTCCTCGCGCTGGCCGGCTCGCTGGCCCGGCAGCGGCCGGTGCCCGTCTCTAGCGGCACGCTGCCGACATACCGGCCGCAGTTCGTCGGCATGCTCACCGGCGTGATCCTCATCGTCGTCGCGCTCACCTACTTCCCGGCCCTCGCGCTCGGGCCGCTCGCGGAAGGCATCCAATGATGACCACCCCCACACTCGACTCGCGGCCGGCGGCGGAGCCGGACCGTCCCGAGCGCACCGAGTCGCCCCGCCGGGTCTCCGGCGGGCTGCTGGACCCGGCCCAGCTCTGGCGGTCGCTGCCGGGTGCACTGCGCAAGCTCGACCCGCGCACCCTGTGGCGTAACCCGGTCATGTTCATCGTTGAGATCGGCGCCGTCTTCACCACGGTGCTCGCGATCGCGGACCCGACGGTGTTCGCCTGGTTGATCACGGTCTGGCTGTGGCTGACCGTCGTGTTCGCCAACCTGGCCGAGGCGGTCGCCGAGGGTCGCGGCAAGGCGCAGGCTGAGGCGCTGCGCCGGGCCAAGACCGACACGATCGCCCGGCGTATCCGCGGCTGGGCGGAGGGCGACGACCCAGCGACCGCAGCCACCGAGGAGGTGGCGGCACCGCTGCTGGCACAGGGCGATGTCGTCGTGGTCGAGGCCGGCCAGTTCATCCCCGGCGACGGCGACGTCGTCGACGGGATCGCCAGCGTGGACGAGTCGGCCATCACCGGCGAGTCGGCCCCGGTGATCCGGGAATCCGGGGGCGACCGCTCGTCGGTCACCGGGGGCACCAGGGTGCTGTCCGACCGGATCGTCGTGCGGATCACCCAGAAGCCGGGGGAGAGCTTCATCGACCGGATGATCGCTCTGGTCGAGGGTGCGTCCCGGCAGAAGACACCGAACGAGATCGCGCTGAACGTCCTGCTCGCCGCGCTGACGATCATCTTCCTGCTCGCGGTCGCGACCCTGCAGCCGCTGGCGGTCTACTCGAAGCAGCTGCAGCCGGCGATCCCGGACACCCAGACGCTGACCGGCAACGGCGTCACCGGCATCGTGCTGGTCTCGCTGCTGGTCTGCCTGATCCCGACCACGATCGGCGCGCTGCTGTCGGCGATCGGCATCGCCGGGATGGACCGGCTGGTGCAGCGCAACGTGCTGGCCATGTCCGGCCGCGCGGTCGAGGCGGCCGGCGACGTGAACACGCTGCTGCTCGACAAGACCGGCACGGTCACCCTCGGGAACCGGCAGGCGACCGGCTTCCTGGCCCTGCCCGGCACATCCGAGCGGGAGCTGGCTGACGCGGCGCAGCTGTCCAGCATGGCCGACGAGACGCCCGAGGGCCGCTCGATCGTCGTGTTCGCCAAGCAGACGTACGGGCTGCGCGAGCGCGGTCCGGGGGAGCTGACCCACGCGACGTTCGTGCCGTTCACGGCGCAGACCCGGATGTCCGGCGTCGATATGGCGGCGACCGACGGCCAATCGGAACGGCAGGTCCGCAAGGGCGCGGCCAGCGCCGTGATCGGCTGGGTCCGCGAGCACGGCGGCCAGGTGCCGCCGCAGACCGGCGAGTTCGTCGACGGAATCTCCGCCTCCGGCGGCACCCCGCTGGTGGTGGCGGAGCGCTCGGCCGGCACCGCCCGGGTGCTCGGTATCGTCCAGCTCACCGACGTGGTCAAGCAGGGCATGCGGGCCCGGTTCGACGAGATGCGCCGGATGGGCATCCGGACCGTGATGATCACCGGCGACAACCCGCTGACCGCGAAGGCGATCGCCGACGAGGCCGGCGTGGACGACTTCCTCGCCGAGGCCACCCCGGAGGACAAGCTCGCGCTGATCAAGCGGGAGCAGCAGGGCGGCAAGCTCGTCGCGATGACCGGCGACGGCACCAACGACGCCCCGGCGCTGGCCCAGGCGGACGTCGGCGTGGCCATGAACAGCGGCACGTCGGCCGCCAAGGAGGCCGGCAACATGGTCGACCTCGACTCCGACCCGACCAAGCTCATCGAGATCGTCGAGATCGGCAAGCAGCTGCTCATCACGCGCGGGTCGCTGACGACGTTCTCCATCGCCAATGACGTCGCGAAGTATTTCGCGATCATCCCGGCGATGTTCGTGGCCCTCTACCCGGGCCTGGACAAGCTCAACGTGATGCGGCTGGAGAGCCCCACCTCGGCGATCCTGTCCGCGATCATCTTCAACGCGCTCATCATCATCGCGCTGATCCCGCTCGCCCTGCGCGGCGTCCGGTACCGGCCCGCCAGCGCGGCCAAGATGCTCTCCCGCAACCTCTACATCTACGGCGTCGGCGGGCTCATCGCCCCGTTCATCGGCATCAAGCTCATCGACCTGCTCATCCAGTTCATCCCCGGAGTGAAGTGACATGGCCACCCGCCTGCCCGGCTGGCTGCGCCAGCACCTCGCCGCTGTACGGGCACTGCTCGTCCTCACCGTCCTCGTCGGCCTCGCCTACCCGCTGGTCGTCACCGGGATCGCGCAGCTCCCCGGGCTGAAGTCGAAGGCGGACGGATCGATCGTCACCGCCGACGGCCGCGATGTCGGCTCGTCCCGGATCGGGCAGGCGTTCACCGACGACAAGGGCGACGCCATCCCGAAGTACTTCCAGTCCCGACCCTCGGCCGCGGGCGACGGATACGACCCGACCGCGACCTCGGCGTCCAACCTCGGTCCGGAGAGCATCGTGGACGTCCCTGACGACCCGGCCACCGCCGAGGACGACAGCAAGCCGAGCCTGCTCACCCAGGTGTGCGCGCGCAGCCTCGCCGTCGGCAAGCTGGAGGGCGTCGACGGCGCCCGGCCGTACTGCACGCCCGGCGGCGTCGGCGCGGTGCTGGCCGTCTTCCACGCCGGCCCCGGCTACGCGGGCGGGGTGACCCGCGTGGTCAGCGTCAACGAGTACTGCGACACCACACCCACGCCGTTCCTCACCACGTACCAGGGCGTCGCGGTTGAGTGCCACCGGCCCGGCGAGGACCTCAGCCGCGGTCAGGTGGTGCCGATCCGCGGGAACGCACCGGCGAACCCGGCCGTGCCTGCCGACGCGGTCACCGCCAGCGGCAGCGGGTTGGACCCGGACATCAGCCCGGCCTACGCGGACCTGCAGGCGCCGCGGGTGGCGAAGATCCGCAATCTCCCTGTCGACCGTGTGCGCCAGCTCATCCGGGATCACACCGAGGAGCGTGCGTTGGGGTTCCTCGGTGAGCCGGGGGTCAACGTGCTCCAGCTCAACATGGATCTCGACCGGACAGCGCCGGTCACCTGATGAAGCCACGGTCATGACTACCGAGGAGTTGCCGTCGAGCGCGGCCGGGCCGGCGCCGGATACGACGTCGACCCGGCCGGGCCGGGGCAAGCTGCGCATCTACCTGGGCGCGGCGCCGGGCGTCGGCAAGACGTACGCGATGCTCAACGAGGCACACCGGCGGCTCGAGCGCGGCACCGACGTGGTCGTCGGCCTGGTCGAGACGCACGGCCGGGCCAAGACGGAGGCCCTGCTCGACGGCCTCGAAGTGCTGCCCCGGCGGGTGGTGGAGTACCGCGGGGCGCAGTTCGCCGAGCTGGACGTGGACGGCGTCCTCGCCCGCCGGCCTGAAGTCGTGCTGGTCGACGAACTCGCCCACACCAACGTGCCCGGCACGGGGTCGGAGAAGCGGTGGCAGGACGTCGAGCGGCTGCTCGACGCCGGCATCGAGGTGCTCAGCACGGTCAACGTCCAGCACCTGGAGTCGCTCAACGACGTGGTGCAGACCATCACCGGGGTGCCGCAGCGGGAGACCGTGCCGGACGAGGTGGTGCGCTCGGCCGACCAGGTCGAGCTCGTCGACATCGCACCGGAGGCGCTGCGGCGGCGGATGGCGCACGGCAACGTGTACGCCGCCGACCGAATCGACGCCGCGCTGGGCAACTATTTCCGGGTCGGCAACCTCACCGCGCTGCGAGAGCTGGCGCTGCTCTGGCTGGCCGGCAAGGTCGATGAGCAGCTCGACCGCTACCGCAGCGAGCACGGCATCGACTCGACCTGGGAGACCCGGGAGCGGGTCGTCGTCGCGCTGACCGGCGGGCCGGAGGGCGACACGCTGATCCGCCGGGCCGCCCGGATCGCCGCCCGCAACACCGGGGCCGACCTGCTCGCGGTGCACGTGGTGCAGGCCGACGGGCTCACCGACGCGAACCCGGCCAACCTGTCCCGGCAGCGGATCCTCGTGGAGAACCTCGGCGGGACCTACCACCAGGTCGTCGGCGACGACGTCCCGCGGGCACTGCTCACCTTCGCCAAGGCCGAAAACGCCACCCAACTGGTGCTCGGCGCCTCCCGGCGAGGGCGGCTGGCCCGGATCCTGTCCGCGGGCACCGGGGTCACCACCACCGCGCTGTCTGGCTCGATCGACGTCCACATGGTCACCCACGAGCAGATCGGGCGCGGCCGGCGTGGCCTGCCGCGGCTCTCGGCCGGCCTGACCCTGCGCCGGCGGCTGTACGGCGCGGCAACCGCCGCCGTGCTGCTGCCGCTGCTCACCCTGGCGCTGACAGACCTGCGCGGCTCGCTCAACCTGACCAGCGACGTGCTGCTGTTCCTGCTCGCGATCGTCGCCGTCGCCCTGGTCGGGGGCGTCTGGCCGGCGGTCGCCGCCGCCATCGCCGGCGGGCTCCTGCTCAACTACTACTTCGTCCCGCCGCTGCACGAGTTCACCATCGCCGAACGCAACAACGCCTTCGCCATCGTCGCGTTCGTCGCGGTCGCGCTGATGGTGAGCGCCGTGGTCGACCTCGCCGCCCGGCGCACCAGCCAGGCCGCCAGGGCCACCGCGCAGGCCGAGGTGCTCTCGACCGCGGCCGGCGACGTCCTTCGGGGCGAGCAGGCGCTCCCGGCGCTGCTGGACCGCGTCCGGGAGACCTTCGGCATGACCTCGGTCACCCTCCTGGAGCGCGACCCGGAGGCTGGCGCCGGGTCCGCGTCGGCCGAGAGTAGGGGTCCGCTCGGTCCGGTCTCGACCGCCCCCGCCCATAACGGCTCCATGGCCGGGCTATCGGGTTGGCGAGTGGTGGCGACCTCCGGTACGCAGCCGTGCGCGCGGCCCGAGGAGGGGGACACCGAAGTCCCGATCGACGACCTCGCTCTCGTCCTGCGCGGCCGGGTGCTGCCGGCGGAGGACCGCCGGGTGCTGGCCGCGTTCGCCGCCCAGGCCGTGGTCGCGCTCCGACAACGCCGGCTGGCCGACGCCGCCGCGGAGGCCGCCCCGCTCGCCGAGGCCGACCGCACCCGGACGGCGCTGCTCGCCGCGGTCAGCCACGACCTGCGTAGCCCGCTGGCCTCGGCCAAGGCCGCGGTCACCGCGCTGCGCAGCCCGGGAATGCAGTGGAAGGACGCCGAGCGGGCTGAGTTGCTCGCCACCGCCGACGAGTCCCTCGACCAGCTGACCCGGCTGGTGAACAACCTGCTGGACATGAGCCGGCTGCAGGCCGGCGCCCTGGCGGTGCACCCGGCACCGGTCGGCGCCGACGACGTGCTGCCCGCTGTCCTCGCCGAGCTCGGACCCGCCAGCCGCGCGGTGCAGCTGCGGCTGCCCGATGACCTCCCCGAGCTGGACGCCGACCCGGTCCTGCTCGAACGCATCCTGGCCAACCTGATCGGCAACGCCCTGCGGCACTCCCCCGCCGACCGGCCGCCGCTCGTCTCCGCCAGCACTCTGGGCGACCGGGTCGAGCTCCGGGTCGTCGACCGCGGGCCCGGCGTGAGGGAAGCCGACTGGCAGCGGATCTTCGTGCCCTTCCAGCGCCTCGGCGACACCGACAACACCACCGGTGTCGGGTTGGGACTCGCCCTGTCGCGA
This sequence comes from Mycobacteriales bacterium, assembly GCA_036558285.1. GTDB lineage: Bacteria > Actinomycetota > Actinomycetes > Mycobacteriales > CADCTP01 > CADCTP01. The sequence goes on from DATBFW010000182.1 coordinate 6,326, forward strand.
GGCCTGGCCGAGGCGATGGGGGGCACGCTGGAGCCGGAGAACACCCCTGGTGGAGGACTCACCATGGTGCTGTCGCTGCCGGTCGCGGCCGTCCCGGCGCCCCCCGGTCCGATGAGGTGATCGAAGGATGAGTGTCGTCCTGGTCGTCGACGACGAACCACAGCTGCTGCGGACGCTGCAGATAACCCTGACCGCCCGCGGCCACGACGTCCACACCGCGGCCACCGGCCGGCGAGCGATCGCCGAGGCCACCGCCCGGCCGCCGGATCTCGTGATCCTTGACCTGGGCCTGCCCGACATCGACGGCGCCGAGGTGATCAACCGGTTGCGGGCCCAGAGTGCGGTGCCGATCATCGTCCTGTCCGGACGGACGTCCGGAGGCGACAAGGTCGCGGCCCTCGACGCTGGCGCCGACGACTACATCACCAAACCCTTCGGCATCGAGGAACTGCTGGCCCGCATCCGAGCGGTGACGAGGCGAGCCGCGACCGACGACCCCGTGCCGGCCTTCGAGTTCGGGGACTATCACATCGACCTCGACGCCCGGCGCGTGTCCGCGGCGCCCGAGGGGAGCGGCCGCGCGGACGTGCGGCTCACACCCACCGAATGGCGCCTGCTCGACGCACTGGTCCGCCACCCGGGAAAGCTCGTCGCCCGTCAGCAGCTCATCACCGAGGTGTGGGGGCCGGTAGGTTCGGAGGACAGCTCGTCCTTGCGTTTCTACCTCAACCGGCTGCGCCGCAAGCTGGAACCGGACCCGAGCCGGCCCCGCCACCTGATAACCGAGCCCGGGATGGGCTACCGCTTCCAGCCGTGAGCCAGATCCCAGAGCTGGTGCGGCGAACCCTGCACCTTGACGCCGCCGGAGGCCGCCCGCCAAAGGCCGGCGACGCCGCTAGGGTCGTCGTCGACGGCGCTCGACTCCTGGGGTCACGTGACGCGGGCGGGCGAACGCACTGCGCACGGCGGGGCCGGTGGTGCCTGCCTGACTTGGCATCTTCGGTGCGTCGCTGTTCTTCGGTGACAGCATGATCACCCCGGCGATGAGGCTGCCGCCAAACACTGGCTACGGCGAAGGTGGCGTCTCCCAGCTCGACATAGAAGTACGACGGATCGAGTGGTTCGCCAGGGACCACTGAGTAGGTGCCGGCGCCGCCTGGAGAGGGCGCGGCGCGCAGGGTCGATCCTCGGTCAATCTCCGTCCACTGTGGACTAGATGTCCATGTCAGC
>DATBFW010000183.1:0-50042 GCA_036558285.1 Mycobacteriales bacterium
CATCGTCAGCAGCGCCGCCACCCCGCCGAACGAGGCCCCGTATCCCACGCTGGTCGGCACCGCGACCAGCGGCACCCCCGTCAGCCCTCCGACCGCGCTCGGCAGCGCGCCGTCCATTCCGGCGACGACGACCAGGCAGTCGGCCGCGTCGAGGGTCTCCCGGCTGGCGAGCAGCCGGTGTATCCCGGCCACACCGACATCGGTCACCCGGGTGACCGCGGCTCCGCTGACCCGCGCGGTGAACGCGGCCTCCGCCGCCACCGGCCCGTCCGACGTACCCGCCGCCACCACGCACACGGTCCCGGTGGCCGGCGGGAGCGGTCCGATCGCCACACACCCGGCCTCGTCGTCCGCGGTCACGTCGTCGAACGACCTCCGCAGCGCCGCGACCAGATCCGGCGCCGCCCGGGTGACCAGCGCCGCCCGCTCCGGATGCGCCGCCCGCAACGTCCGCACGATCGCAACCGCCTGCTCGACGGTCTTCCCGGCCCCGTACACGACCTCCGGATCCCCGGTCCGCACGGCCCGCTCGACGTCCACCCGAGCGAACCCGAGATCCTCGAACCCCTCCACCCGCCGAACATAGCCCGGCCGGGGAGGCGCGCTGTCGGAGCCTTACGGCACCGGGCCGGGTGCCGCCCGGCCCGCGCCGGGGTCGCCCGGCCCGGCGGCGTGTGCGGACCCGGAGACGAGCATGAGGACGATGGCCACGGCGGCGCCGACTATGACGAGCAGGCGGATCAGCGTGCCGATCAGAGCGAATATCGGCTCGAGCAGCACCCGCGCCGCCGCGATGATCGCGCCGAGTGTGAGCAGCAATAGCAACGCCGCCATCGCCAATGCCAGGGCGATCAGCGAGTTGCCGGACAAGGCACTCCCGATCGGCTCGGCCAATTGATCCCGAGAAGACGCGGAAATGAGCGCTGGTGAAGACATGACGGACCCTCGCACGAGCGTTTCGTCGTGATAGGCGGCGCCAACCGGGCAGCCTCGAAAGGACCTGCCGACGGGATCGCCCAGGCAGGACCACGTGCGGAGAAAACCGCTCCCAGGTAGCTCAATGCGCCCGTCGAACGGGCGAGTCACGCCTAAGGAGGACAGTCGATCTTGCTACTCGGATCCATCTCGGCCCCCGTACCGTGAGTACCGCGAATGATCAATCAGTGTAGCAATTTTTTCACCGAACGCCATAACGATTCGGGGCCCGTCGGCGCGTACGGGGAAGTCCGAAGCGAATCTTGTCCATTGAATGTCCTGAAATTGCTCGAGGACGCTCAGTGAGATCAGTCGATCTCCAGTCTCGCCGCTGATCTCGACTGGAGAAATCTGTTCACGCCGAACACGAATCCGGCGGGTGGGGGTTCGTCAGTTCGTCGGCGGAGCGCCGACGAGCGTGCCGAGCGGCGGCGGGGCAGCGGGCGAGCTGTGGATCGGGGTGCCGGTGGGCACCGCGGTCCCGACGTCCCCGCCGCGACCGCCCAGCTTCCCGAGGCCGACGAGCACGACGATGGCGACGACGACCGCGAAGACCACCACCAGCTTCATCAGCAGCCGGATCAAGGCGAACACGGGTTCGAGTAGCACGGCCACCGCCGCGAACGTGGCCCGCAGGGCCAGGAAGACGAGAACCATCACCCCGCCGCCGAGCGCGGTGAACACGCCCGCACCGCCACCGGCGGGCAGCTCCAGCCGTTGCGCCAGCGCTGCATGTACATGATCGGGGTGGAGAGCTACCGTGAACACGCGACACCCCCGGGTGATCGCACTGGGAAGTACAGAAGAGTGGGCGCCTCCGGCTGTCGGCCAAGACATTCGTCCGGGGGTGCCTGCTCTGTGCGCGGCCCTGGCTCGGATCGAGCCGGGCGTGTCGAAGCACCGCGGTCAGGCCCGTGCTCACGTCGGTTGCCGCATCTGCCTGCACCCCCTCTCACCGAAGTTCAGCAAGCCTTCGCTGAAGTTCAGTGACAGCGCCTGTACCGTACGATCCTTACAGGCGTCAGCACAATGGGTTGGCGGAGATGTATGGGACGTTACGTCCTGGTCTGCGACGAAGATTCTTCTGAACTCTTGCCAACGTTCTTGAAGACAAGTACGGTTCGGCGTCTTTCATTGAAGTACGCTGAACCTGTCGGTGGGAGGTGAGAGCCCATGCAGCCCCGGCAGCAGGAGACGTCCTTGGGACCAGCCGCGCTCGCCCGCCGGCTGCGCGCACTGCGTCATGGGTGGCCCGGCAGCCGTGTCACGCAGGGCATGGTCGCCGACGCGTTCGGCGCAAGCACCGCGCTGATCTCCGGCTGGGAGAACCTCTCCAACCCGTCGGTCCCGCCGCAGACCAGGCTGCGGTCGTACGCAACGCTGTTCGCGACCCGCCGCTCACTGCAGGATGACCAGCTGCGGATCCTGCCGGACGACGAGCTCACCGCCGACGAGCTCGCGGCGCGGGACGAGCTCTACACGGAACTGCTGGTCCTACGCGACGCCGCCGGCGAGTCCGGCCTGGACGTCGCCGAGCCGCGTCGCGGCAGCTGGCACTTTCCCGACGGCGCGCCGATCCGGCTCGTCTGCGGCACGCTCCCGGAGCGCCATCGCGGCGACTACGCGTCGGTCGACAGCCCCAACTACAGCCAGCTGCACCGGTTGGCCGACCCCGACGCGCTGGTCGAGCTGTGGGGACACGTCCGGATGGTCAATCCCGACTCGGACGTCCGCTTCCTGTTCGCCGCGGACATGCGTGCGGACGACCTCACCGCCCACGTCGTGCTCATCGGCGGGCTGGAGTGGAACCCGGCCGCACGGTTCTTCGCTCAGATCGCCGACCTGCCGGTGAAGCAGGTCGACGACGAGAACGTCGAGGACGGCGAGGTCTTCGAGATCGAGCGGGAGGGCCGCAAGCGTCGGTTCCTGCCGACGTTCCTCGAAGGCGACCCGGCGCTCGGGCTGATCGAAGACGTCGCGCTGTTCGCCCGGATGCGCAACCCCAACTTTCCCCAGCGGACGCTGACGGTCTGCAACGGTGTCTTCTCCCGCGGCGTGCTCGGCGCGGTCCGCATCCTCACCGACGCGCAGCTGCGAGAGCCCAACGAGGCCTATCTCCACGAGCGGTTCGGGGACCGGCCCGAATACGGGCTGCTGTTGCGCGTCCCGGTCTTCGGCCGGGAGATCTCCACTCCGGACCTCAGCAACGACTACCACCGGCTCTACGTGTGGACCGGCAGCGAGGGACCGGGGTGAACGCCGAGCCCACCGCGCGGCACTACACGTCCCACCGGTCGGTGCTCGAACCCGCCCCGTCAGCGGCGGGCGCCGGGACGCTGGATGCGATCGTCATGCCGGCGGCCCGGCCGGCGGACCACCTGTTGCACGGCATGGAGCTCGCGGTCCTGCTCGGCTGCGAGTTCGTGGCGCTGTGCAGCGGGGACACGCAACTGCCGGAGGCGGCCGGGCTGGCTCGCGAGGTGCCGGGGCTGTCCTGCACCTTGGTCGATCTCCGGGAGGGCTGGACGAGCGAGCTGCTCGAGTTCCGTACCTCCCGGTTCGAGGCGGCGACGCGGCGGCGGAACAGCGACCTCAGCACGAAGCGCAACATCGGGTTGCTGCTGGCCCGGATGTCGGGTTGGCGGCGGATCCTCTTCCTCGACGACGACATCCGGCTGGATGCCGACCTCGTCCGCGGGGCGGCCGGCACGCTTCGACCCGGCCGCGCGACCGGGATGCGCGCGCTCGACTTCCCGGACAACTCGGTCGTCAGCCACGCGCTGCGGGAGGTCGGGGTCGACCAGGACGTGTTCGTCAGCGGTTCCGCCCTGCTCGTCGACACGAGTCGCATCGACTCGTTCTTCCCGGACGTCTACAACGAGGACTGGCTGTTCCTCTTCGAGGCCGTGCGGTTCGGCCAGGTCTCCCCGTTCGGCGAGGTCAGCCAGGAGAAGTACGACCCGTTCGCGGATCCCGGCCGGGCGGTGCGGGAGGAGTTCGGCGACGTGCTCGCCGAGGGCCTGATGAGCCTGCTGCACCACGCCGGCGGCACGCAGCGGGCGCTGACCGAGAAGTACTGGGACACCGTGCTCGAACAGCGGCGGGCGATGCTCCGGTCGATTGCCGAGTTGCTGGAGAACGCCGGGAAGTCCGACGCCGCGAAGGCGGTGCGGGCGGCCGGCGACGAGACCGACAACTTCACCGGTGCGCTGCTTGCCCGGTACGTCCGGCAGTGGCAGCGGGATGCGCGGCTGTGGCGGGGCCGGGTCGAGGCGCTGCCGCCGGCGCCGTCAGTGCAGGCCGCGCTCGACCGACTGCGGTTGCCGCACCTGTCCGTTCGGACCGGACAGCTCGAGCAGCAGCCGCTCCTCGATGCGGGCCGGGTCGTGCGGGAGCGGCTTGCGCAGGCCGGTCCGCTCGAACCCGACCTTGCGGTACAGCTGGTCGGCGGCGTCGTTGCCGTCGAGGACCCACAGCCACACCCGCGGCACCTCCCATCCGCGCAGGTGCGCGAGCATCCGCGTCACCACCGTCGTGCCGAGACCGCGGCCGCGGGCGGGCGGGGCGACCCAGAGGTAGCTGAGATACCGGTCGGCGACGGGAATGTCGGCGCCCCGCGTCGCACCCAGAAGCGCCTGCGCCTCCGCCGCGTCGTCCCCCGTCCCGACGAGCCAGTCGCCGCGGCGCAGCTCGGTCTCCCAGCGTTGCTGTCCGTACTGTCGTTCCTCGGCGAACGTGGACAAAAACGACGTCGGCGACTCTCTCAGGGCGTCGAGTCGCGCTGACCGGAGAAGGCGCCACTCGGAGGCGGAGAGAAACCGTATGGACACGACAAGTATCTAGAGTGCCATGGAATCGGGCGGCGGCGGGGCTGGATAGGGTGCGCGGGGTGAGGCGGTTTGCGTACCTGGGGCCGGAGGGGACGTTCGCCGAGGCGGCGCTGCGGACGGTTCCGGAGGCGGACGGCGCGCTGACGCTGCCGCAGCGGACCGTGCCGGCGGCGATCGAGGCGGTGCGGGCGGACGAGGCGGACGCCGCCGTCGTGCCGATCGAGAACTCGGTGGAGGGCTCGGTCGCGACCACCCTGGACGAGCTGGCCAGCGGGGCGCCGCTGCAGATCGTCCGGGAGATCCTGCTGCCGGTGACGTTCTCGCTGCTGGTCCGGCCCGGCACGGACGCGGCCGCGGTGAAGACCGTCGCCACGCACCCGCACGCCGAGGCGCAGACCCGGCGGTGGCTGCGCGACCACCTGCCGGGAGCGGACGTCGTGTTCACCGGGTCGACCGCGGGGGCGGCGGTGGCGGTGGGGCAGGGGGAGTTCGACGCGGCGGTCGCGGCGCCGATCGCCGGTGCGCACGCGAAGCTGGAGCCGCTGGCCGAGGACATCGCCGACAACCCGGGCGGAGTGACCCGGTTCGTGCTGCTGACCCGGCCGGGCCCGCCGCCGGCGCCGACCGGGCGGGACAAGACCAGCCTGGTCGCGTTCATCCGGGACGACCACACCGGCGCGCTGCTGGAGGTGCTGACCGAGTTCGCGGTCCGCGGAGTCAACCTGAACCGGATCGAGTCGCGGCCTACCGGCGAACTGCTGGGCCGCTACTGCTTCTCCCTGGACTGCGAGGGCCACCTCGCCGACGCCAGGGTCGGCGACGCACTGGCCGCGCTGCACCGGATCTGCGCGGACGTCCGCTACCTGGGGTCGTACCCGCGGGCCGGGTCAGCCGAGAACAAGCCGCTGCCCCCCGGCCGGGACGACACCGCCTTCGCCGCGGCCGACGACTGGGTACGGGCCCTGCGCGAGGGCTGATCCCGCCTCCCCGGTCTGCCGGGCAGTCAGGCCAGGCCGCGCCCCGCATCGGGCCAGGTGCGGGGGCTGACGTCTTCCTGCAATACGGCGGCGGGGATGCGGGAAAGGGTTGGGACATGTCGCATTACCCGCCGATCACCCCGCACCTGGCCATCGACGACGTCGCGGCCGCGCTCGAGTTCTATCCGCGCGCGTTCGGCGCGACCGAGCGACTGCGGCTGTCCCTCCCGGACGGGTCGATCGCGCACGCCGAGCTGGAGCTCAACGGCGCGCTGGTAACGCTCGGCGCGGCCGTCAAGGAGTACGGGCTGGTCGCACCGGACATCGACGGGCCGGTCCAGGTCGCGATCACGCTGTCCGTCGACGACGTCGACGCCGCCTACCGGACGGCGATCGAGGCCGGCGCCACCAGCATGTCCGAGCCGGCCGACCAGTTCCACGGCGACCGGACCGCCGCCCTGCGCTGTCCGTTCGGGCACAAGTGGATCCTGCAGAAGCACCTGCGCGACGTCTCCGCCGACGAGGCCCAGCGCCTGCTCACGGAGATGATGTCGGGGGCCTAGAGTCGCCATGTGGCCGAGTTGCCTGCGGTGGTGCTCAGGGCCGCCGCGGGCGACCGCCCGTTCCGGCTGGCCCGCCGCCCGCCGGCGAGCGAGCTGGCCGGCATCGTCGACCACTTCTGGTCGGTCGAGTGGTCGCTGCCGCCGGGCACCCACCACGACCAGGCCGTCGTCTCGCATCCGTGCGGCCACCTCACCGTCGAGGACGACGGTTCCTGGCTGCACGGTGTGGTCACCCGCCGGTTCGAGGTCCGGCTGGTGGGTGCCGGCCGCGCGGTCGGCGCCAACCTGCGGCCGGCCGCCCTGAGCGCGCTCACCGAGCTGCCGCCGGCCCGGCTCACCGACAGAAGGCTGCCGCTGGCCGAGGCGCTGCCGCACGCACCGGATCCGGCCAAGGTCCGCACGGCCGAGAGCCAGGCCGCCGGCATGGACGCCCTGGAGGACTGGTTCCGCCGGCTCCGCCCGACCCGCCGCCGCGGCGCAGACCTCGTCGACGAGGCGGTCGACCTCGTCGTCGCCCGTACCGATCTGACCAGGGTGGACGCGCTGGCCGCCGAGCTCGGCGTGACCGTACGGACCCTGCAGCGGCGGTTCGACCGGCACCTCGGCGTTGGCCCGAAGTGGGTGCTGCGCCGGTGCCGGATCCAGGACGCGCTCGGCGTGATCGAGGAAGGCGGCGAGGTCGACTGGGCGCTGCTCGCCGTCGAGCTGGGCTTCGCCGACCAGTCCCACTTCACCAACGCGTTCACGGCGCTGGTCGGCAGCCCGCCGGGCGAGTACACGAGGCGGCCTCAGAGGTAGAGGCCGGTCGCCTCCTCGATCCGGGCCGCGGCGACGGCGTGCACGTCCCGCTCGCGCAGGATCAGGTAGAGCTGGCCCTGCACCTCGACCTCGCTCGGGTCGTCCGGGCTGAACAGCACGCGGTCGCCGACCTCGATCACCCGCACGTGGTTGCCGACGGCCAGCACCTCGGCCCAGACGAGCCTGGTCGCCGCGACCTGTGCGGTGGGCGGGATGAGGATGCCGCCGGAGGATCGGCGCTCGCCGTCCTCGCCGGGGGTCCTGACCAGCACCCGGTCGTGCAGCATCCGGATCGGCAGCCGGCCGGAGCCGGACAGTGGTTCCGCCACGGAAGAAAGGTAGTCAACCCCAGCCCAGCTCGTGCAGCCGGGCGTCGTCGATGCCGAAGTGGTGGGCGATCTCGTGCACGACGGTGATCGCGACTTCGTCGACCACGTCGTCCTCGGTCTCGCAGATCGACAGGATCGCCTGCCGGTAGAGGGTGATCCGGTCCGGCAGCAGGCCGCCGTAGTCGTGCCCGCGCTCGGTCAGCGCGACGCCTTCGTACAGGCCGAGCAGGTCAGGGTCGTCCGGGTCGCGCTCCTCGACCAGCACGACCACGTTGTCCATCAACCGGGTCAGCTGCTCGGGCACCTCGTCGAGGGCGTCGCCGACCAGCTCTTCGAACCGGCGCCGGGAGACCTCGATCACGGATCAAGAAAACCACGCAGAGCGGGGCGGGACCCCGGCGACTCCGGTCCCGCCCCGCTCCGCATGTGGAGGAGGTTACTTCTTGAACGCTCCGGCCGGCGTGAAGCGATGGTCGGCGAACACCGAGGCAGCGTTGCGTACGCCGAGCCAGGTGAGGCCCTCGGTGAGCACGTCGCGCAGGTCGTTGGTGCCCTTGGTCTCGTTGTCCGGCCCGGACGTCCCGATGATCGGGTCGCCGCCGCGGACGCCGCCGGTGGAGCCGCCGCCGAGCACCATGACTCCCTGGGCGTGGCCGTGGTCGGTGCCCTGGCCGCCGTTCTCGCCGGCCGTCCGGCCGAACTCGGTGGTCGTCAGCAGCGAGACGTACGGCCGCAGCTCCGTGCCGAGGTCCTGGAAGAAGGCGTTGAGCGCCCCGGCCGCCTCGTTCGCGTGGTCGTGCAGCTGGCCCTTCGAGCTGGTGTGGGTGTCGAACCCACCCATGTCGATGTTGACGAAGCGGAGCCCGACCTTGGCCTTGACCAGCTGGGCCGCGGTCTTGAACGCCTGCGCCAGCCCGGTGTCGGGGTACGGCGAGGCCGGCTGGTATTCGCTCTTGCTCAGCGTGTTGATCGTCTTGATCGCGTTCAGCGTCTCCAGCGCTGTCGTGGCCACCGGGTCCTTGTACTGCGTGTAGAACTTCTGCAGCGCCGCCGCCGACCTGGCCTTGACCTCGTCGCCGCCGTTGAGGCCGAACGACTCGATCCGGTCCAGGGTCAGCGCCGACGAGCCGGACAGCGACTTCGGCAGCGTGCCGCCGACCATGACCGCGCTGAGCACGGCCGGGTTCGGCAGCAGCCGCAGTGCCCTGGCCGCCCAGCCGTCCGAGGACGGCGTGTTCATGCCGCCCTCGAGCAGGTCCATCGCCTCGAAGTGGCTGTGCGTCTTGTCCTGCGAGTCGGCCGCCGGCACGTAGCCGAAGCCGGCGGCGCCGAGCGTCGTGTGCAGGTCCTTGAACTCGTTGAGCGCGGCGATGCCGCGCGACAGCGGGAACGCGGTCTGCGCCGTCTCCGCGATCGTCGGCCGGAGCTGGGCGTACTTCGGGTTGCCCAGCAGCGGGAACCAGGTGTGCTGGTCGAGCCCACCGCGGAAGCAGAGGTTGATCAGCACCCGCTGCGTCGGGGTCGCGGCCGGCGCAGCGAACGCGTACCGGGCCATCAGCGGCTGCACGGCCAGCGCGGCCGCGAACGCCGTCGAGCCCTGCAGCACCCTGCGCCGGGTGAAGCCCCGCTTGAACGGCTCGGCGAACGAGATGCTGTCGTCGCCGCATTCGCACCCGGAGTGCAGCCCCTGCGGTCTCTCCTCGTGCGGGATCGGTCCCTCGCCGAGGGACTGCTTCTTCGTCATCGTGGCGGAGCCCCTCAGGTGTAGTTCAGGTGCGGCGCGGACAGGACCGTGCGTACGACCGTGGGCAGGTCCTGCACCTGGCCGGCGGGCGTGGTCATCGGGCTGCCGATCGACTGGTGCACGGCGGTCACGAAGCCCGGCTGCAGCGCCTGCCCGGTCAACTGCCTGCCCAGGTTGGTGACCAGCCCGGCCTGGGTGCCCGGCCGGCCGGCCAGCGCGACGCCGTCCGGGACGGTGATGCCCTTCCAGAACCCGCCCGCGGTGATGGCGTCCTGGTTCCAGCGGTCGAGCATGCCCTTGCCGGACAGCCAGGCGGCCTGGAAGTCCGGCTGCCCGTCCGGGGTGCCGCGGCCGTGCGGGCCGCCGCCGCACTGCTCGACCTGGAAGCGCAGGTCGCGGACGCCCTGGATGGTGCCCTGCCGCTCGGCGATGGCGTCCTCGGCGTTCGGGTCGAGCTGCGACTGGGTGGCCCGCAGCGTCGCGGCCAGATACTCCCAACCGGTCCGGTATTTCTGCCCGACCGACTTCCGGAAGTCCTCGGAGGCGAACAGCGCCCGCAGCATCGGCTTGATGTCCGTGCCGGCCTTGGTGAACTCGGCGGCCAGCTTCGCGATCAGCTGCGGCCGCGGGGTGTCGGACACAAAGTGCCGGGCGAACGCGGTCGCGATCGTCCTGGCCGTCGCCGGGTGGTGCGCCAGGTAGCTGACGAAGCTGTTGATGACCGCGACGCCCTGCGCCGGGTCGGTGTTCGGGTGCCGCCAGGTCATCACCTTCAGCGGCCCGCGGTAGCGCATGTCCGGGTCGAACTTCATGGTCAGCGTGTCCCGGTCGACCGTCAGCCCGGTCAGCGCGTACGCCGACTGCACGACGTCGAGCCGCCCGTCGTAGTTGGGCCGGCCCGTGATCGGGTCCAGCGCGCCGACGCTGAACAGCTCCAGCAGCTCGCGGCCGAGGTTCTCGTTGATCGCCGGCCGGCCGTCCTTCTGCTTGGCGTTGCCGTTGGACTCCGGCTGGTCCAGGTACACCAGCATGGCCGGGTGGAAGATCATCGCCTTGAGCATGTCGCTGAACTTGCCGAAGGCGTGCTTGCGGACCACGTCCCGGTCGTACGCGGCGGTCAGCAGCCGGGTCTTGTCCCCGATCGGCACGTGCACGTACGCCATCCAGACGTCGTGCACCTTCTCGAACAGCTGGTTGACGCTCCAGACCGTACGGATGATCTTCATCTCGACCAGCTGGTCCTCGGTGGCCATGTAGTCGAGCTTCTGGTCGTCCGGCTTCTTGTCGTTCGCGTCGAACAACTGCTTCAGCTGCGTCGTGCTCATCGACAGCAGCGGGTAGCGGTCGCTGACCGCGTCGACGACCGGGTCGGGCCGCACCGCCAGCTGCTTGTCCAGGTAGGCGTCCCGGCCCGCGGCCTTGAGCTCGCGCAGCGCCGGCGCGCTGATCCCGTACGTCAGCCGCCGGGCCCAGTGCAGGTCCTGGTCGAGGGAGAGGATGGTCGGTCGCTGCAGCAGCGCCTGGGTGGTGACACCCGGCGGCTTGGCCGACCGGTAGCCGGTCTTGTCGTACGCCTTGGCGCTCGCCTTGTCCGACGTCGGGGCGGTGATGCCGGCGATCCCGGCCGCGAGCCCGATCGGCTTCGCGGGCGGCCCCTCGGCCACGCCGTCCGAGCCGGGGTCGTCACCCGCCTTGTTCGCGATCACCGAGACGCTGGCGCTGCACGCCGCCGCTGCCCCGGCGACGCCGAGCATGCCGAGCAGCTGGCGGCGGGTGACCGGGCTGTGCCCCGGAGCCCGCTCGGCCTCCCGGACCGCACCATCGGTCCAGGGCTCGGGTCTCCACTCGTCGGGGGCGTCGTACGCGTCCCCAGAGTGCCTTCCCATGCGACCACCTTCGTTCCGCGCCCACACGCGGATAGTCGTCGCTCCGACCCCCCGTGCGCCCACCCCGCCCGTCGGCGGAACAAACGTGGATCGACGAGACAACCGTGACCTGACAGTGCTGCACCGCCAGCACCGGGCGGGAGGGTTCCGAAGGTCACGACTCGCTGTCAACCCTTACAAGCAAGGCTTCACTCATTTGGAGCACTTACCAGTCGATCTTGATGACGGCGGGTGACACGAACGCAGCGCAGCGCGCCTGACCTGCACCGGTACCCTGGCTGGGGTGATCGACCTGAGGCTGCTCCGGACCGACCCGGAGCGGGTCCGTGCCTCGCAACGCACCCGCGGCGAGGACCCGGCGTTGGTGGACGACCTGCTGGCCGCGGACGAGCGGCGGCGCTCCGCCGTGTCCGCCGCCGACGCGCTGCGGGCCGAGCAGAAGACGATCTCCAAGCAGGTGCCGAAGGCCGCCGGCGAGCAGCGCGAGGAGCTGCTCCGCCGGGCCAAGGGCCTGGCCGACGACGTCCGGGCCGCCGAGACCGCGCTGGCCGCGGCCGACGAGGCCGTCCGCACCGCTCACCGGGCCATCCCCAACGTCGTCGCGGACGGCGTCCCGGCCGGCGGCGAGGACGACGCGGTGGTGCTGGAGCGGATCGGCACCGTGCCGGACTACCCGGAGCCGGTGCGCGACCACCTCGAGATGGGCGAGCTGCTGCGCGCGATCGACACCGAGCGTGGGGCCAAGGTCTCCGGTGCCCGGTTCTACTTCCTCACCGGGGTCGGCGCCCAGCTGGAGCTGGCGCTGGTCAACCTCGCCATGGCGAAGGCGGCCGAGCACGGGCTGATCCAGATGATCGTGCCCGCGCTGGTGAAGCCGGAGGCGATGGAGGGCACCGGCTTCCTCGGCGCGCACGCGGCCGAGGTCTACCGGGTCGACGCCGACGACCTCTACCTCGTCGGTACGTCGGAGGTCGCGCTGGCCGGATACCACTCGGACGAGATCCTCGACCTGTCCGCCGGGCCGAAGCGCTACGCCGGATTCTCGCCGTGCTTCCGGCGCGAGGCCGGCTCGTACGGGAAGGACACCCGCGGCGTCTTCCGGGTGCACTGGTTCGACAAGGTCGAGATGTTCACCTTCTGCCGGCCGGAGGAGGCCGAGGCCGAGCATCTGCGACTGCTCGGCTGGGAGAAGGAGTTCCTCACCGCGCTGGAGCTGCCGTTCCAGGTGGTCGACATCGCGGCCGGCGACCTGGGCTCCAGCGCCGCCCGCAAGTACGACTGCGAGGCCTGGTTCCCGTCCCAGCAGCGCTACCGGGAGCTGACCTCGACCTCCAACTGCACGACCTTCCAGGCCCGCCGGCTCAACGTCCGCTACCGGGACGAGAACGGCAAGCCGCAGGTCGCGGCGACGCTCAACGGCACCCTCTGTGCGGTCACCCGGACCATCGCCTGCCTGCTCGAGGCGCACCAGCGCCCGGACGGCTCGGTCCAGGTGCCGGCGGCGCTGCGACCGTGGCTGGGCGGCCGGGAGGTGCTGGAGCCGGCCGGGTGAGCGCCGAGCCCTACCGGATGGCCGCGACCGACCTGGACGGCACGCTGATCCGCACCGACGGCACGGTTTCCCGGCGTACCTGCCGGGCGATGCGCGCCGCCGAGGCCGCCGGCATCGTGCTTGCGCTGGTCACCGGCCGGCCGCCGCGCTGGATGGCGCCGGTGGCGGCGGCGACCGGCCACACCGGCATCGCCGTGTGCGCGAATGGTGCGCTGCTCTACGACCTGCACACCGAGACCGTCCTCGACGCCACCCTGATCGAGGTCGACACGCTCCGTAAGGTCGTCGGGCAGCTGCGCGAGGTCGCGCCTGGCCTGACGTTCGCGGCCGAGTACGCCCCCGGGTTCGGGCACGAGCCGGCGTATCGGCATCACTGGGAGCTCGGCGACACCGACGTCCGGATCGGGCCGGCCGAGGAGATCCTCGACCGGCCGGCGGCCAAGCTGCTCGCCCGGCACCCGACGATGGCCTGCGACGAGCTGCTGGCGCTGGCGGTCGAGGTGCTCGACGGCCAGGTCGCGGTCACCTCGTCGTCCAAGGAGGCACTGCTGGAGATCTCCGCGCCCGGGGTGACGAAGGCGTCCGCGCTGGCCGCGCTGGCCACCCGGGCCGGGATCCCGGCCGCCGCGGTCGTGGCCTTCGGCGACATGCCCAACGACCTGCCGATGCTGGCCTGGGCCGGGCGCGCGGTGGCGGTCGCCAATGCCCATCCCGAAGTGCTGGCGGTCGCCGACGAGGTCACCGCGAGCAACGACGAGGACGGCGTCGCGCTGGTGCTGGAGCGGCTGGCCGGGAGCAGCTGACCGGTCCGGCACGTTGTCGGGTCATGCGGCGCGCGGTGGTCGGCCTGGTGGCCCTGCTCGCGCTGACCGGCTGCACCGCGAACGTCCCCGGCCGGGGCGCGATGGCCGCGCCGCAGCTGTGCGCGGCCGCGGGTCAGGACGCGGCCAAGGTGGTGGCCTGCGTCGCGGCCGACCTCAACCGGTTCTGGCGGGCCGAGCTCGGCCGGCCGGTCGGGGTCGACGTCACCGTCGACCCGGCTCCGGCGAAGGTGAACAAGGCGTGCCGATCGTTCCTGGCGCTCGGGACGGCGTTCTACTGCCCGGCCGACCTCAGGGCGTACGTCACCGGCGCCTCGGTCGTGCGCACCCGGGCGGCGTTCGGCGACCGCCTTCCGTACGCGCTGGCCGTCGTCGTCGCACACGAGGCCGGCCACCGGGTCCAGTACGTCTCCCGGCAGCCGGGCCTCGAGCTCACCGGTGACGCGGCCAGCCGGGTGGTCGAGCAGCAGGCGGACTGCCTCGCCGGCGTCTGGGCGTACGGGGCGGCCCGGCGCGGCCTGCTCGACCCGGCCGGCTTCCGGGCCGCGTACGCCGAGGAGATGCGGCTGGTCAGCGAGCTGAAGCCGCCGGCAGGCTCCGGGCTGGACGACTACGACGAGGTAGCCACGCACGGCACGCCGGCGCAGCGGGTGGCCGCGTTCGACCGCGGCGACAGCGCGGCCGCCAACCCCTGTCGGCTACGGGAGCGCTAGAGATACTGCCCCGGGCCGCCCGGCTGCTGCTGCTGTTGACCGCCGGGACCGAAGATCCCCGGCGGTTGCGGAGCGGACCCGCCCGGCAGCGCCCGCCGGCGCATCTCCTGCAGCTGCGACTGCGCCGCCATCTGCTGCGCGAACAGCGCGGTCTGGATGCCGTGGAACAGCCCCTCCAGCCAGCCGACCAGCTGCGCCTGCGCGATCCGCAGCTCGGCGTCGGTCGGCGTCGAGCTGTCCTCGAAGGGCAGCGTCAGCCGGTCGAGCTCCTCGCGCAGCTCGGGGGACAGGCCGTCTTCCAGCTCCTTGATCGAGGTCTGGTGGATCTCCCGCAGCCGCGCCCGACTGGCCTCGTCCAGCGGGGCGGCCCGCACCTCCTCCAGGAGCTGTTTGATCATCGTGCCGATCCGCATGACCTTCGCCGGCTGGGAGATCTGGCCGGTGGGGTCACCGCCCTCGTCGCCCTCGGCGTCGGCAACGACCTCCGCCGGCACCTCCATCTCGCCCATCGGCTGGCCGTCGGGGCCGACCACCACGACGCGGTGCTGTTGCGACTCGCTCATGCCTCCCATCCTTCCGCACTCGGCGCACTCGTGCTGCCGCAGCCTGCCCGCCTCGGCCACGGTCACGTCTGCCGTGTCACCCGACAAGGGGTCCGCCCACGTGATCGGCCGCACCTCGTAGGGTTGGGCCATGCCCTTCGACGTTGCCCGCGTCCGCGGACTCTTCCCGACGCTGGGCGACGGCTACATCCACCTCGACGGGCCGGCCGGGACGCTGATCCCGGAGGGGGTGGCGCGCGCGGTGTCGGCGGCGCTGCGGGTGCCGCTGTCCAACCGGCGCGGGCCGTTCCCGTCCTCCGCCCGGGCCGACGCCCTCGTCGACGCGGCCCGCCGGGCGTTCGCCGACCTGGTCGGCGGTGAGCCCGCCGGGGTGATTCTCGGCCCCAACATGACCACCCTGACCTACGCGGTCTCCCGGGCGCTGGCCAAGACCTGGAAGGTCGGCGACGAGATCGTGGTCAGCCGGCTCGACCACGACGCCAACGTGCGGCCCTGGATCGCCGCGGCGAAGTCGGCGGGGGCGGTGGTGCGCTGGGCCGAGATCGACATCGAGACCTGCGAACTGCCGGAGTGGCAGTACGACGAGCTGATCAACCGGCGGACCCGGCTGGTCGCCGTGACCGCGGCCAGCAACGCGGTCGGCACCCGGCCGGACGTGCGGGCGATCGCCGAGCGGGCGCACCGGGTCGGCGCGCTGACCTACGTCGACGGGGTGCACGCGACCGCGCACGGCCCGGTCGACATGGCCGCGATCGGCGCCGACTTCTGGGCGACCAGCGCGTACAAGTGGGGCGGCCCGCACATCTCGGCGGTGATCGCGGCGCCGGCCCTGCTGGAGACGCTGTCCCCGGACAAGCTGGTGCCGTCGCCGGACGAGGTGCCGGACCGGTTCGAGACCGGGACGCCGGCGTTCGAGCTGATGGCCGGCGCGGTCGCCGCCGTCGACCACCTGGCGGCCCTGGACGACGCCGCGACCGGCTCGCGCCGGCAGCGGGTGCTCGCCTCGATGGCCGCGGTCAAGCGCTACGAGGCCTCGGTGTTCTCCCGGCTGGACAACGGCCTGCGCAGCTTGCTGCACGTGTACGTGCTGGGCTCGCCGCAGGACCGGGCGCCGACCGCGTCGTTCTCGGTCGAGGGCTGGAAGCCGCGCGCGGTGACCGAGGAGCTGGCCCGGCGCGGGATCTGCGCCTGGGACGGCGACTACTACGCGTACGAGCTGATGGAGAGCCTCGGCGTGGGCGAGCTTGGCGGCGCGGTCCGGGTCGGGCTGGTGCACTACAACACCGCGCACGAGGTCGACCGGCTCCTCGACGCGCTGGCCGAACTGCGCTGAGGAGCCACTCCCGGGGCCCGGCGGCGCGTCCGGTTCAGACGGCCAGCAGGACCTTGCCGATGTTGTCGCCGGCTTCGACGACGCGGTGGGCCTCGGCGGCGTCGCGCATCGGGATCACGCGGTCGACGACCGGGCGGACCGCGCCGGACTCGACCAACGGCCAGACCCGCTCCCGCACCGCGGCGACGATCGCTGCCTTCTCCGCAGCGGGTCTTGCCCGCAGGACCGTGCCGATGACCTGCGCCCGCTTGCGAGTCAGCATGCTGAGGTCGATCTCCGCCTTGGCGCCACCCTGCAGGCCGATGATCGCCAGCCGGCCGTTCGCTGCCAGCGCCTCGATGTTGCGGGCCAGATACTTCGCGCCCATCAGGTCGAGGATCACGTCGACGCCGGCGCCGGTCTCTTCGCGGACGCGTCCGACGAAGTCCTCGGTCTTGTAGTCGATCGTGACGTCGGCGCCGAGCTCGCGGCAGCGGGCGAGCTTCTCCGGCGTACCGGCGGTGCACAGGACGGTGGCGCCGAGCGCCTTCGCGAGCTGGATCGCGTGCGTGCCGATGCCTGAGCCACCGCCGTGCACGAGAAATGTCTCGCCCTTGCCGAGATGGGCGAGCTGACCGACGTTCGACCAGACCGTGCAGGCCACCTCGGGCAGCCCGGCGGCGTCCCGGAGGCTCACCGGTGCCGGCTTCGGCAGCAGCTGCCCGGCCGGGACCGCGACCCTGGTGGCGTACCCGCCGCCGGAGAGCAGGGCGCACACCTCCTCGCCGAGCTGCCAGCCGGTCACGCCGGCACCGAGGGCGGCGATCCGGCCCGAGCACTCCAGCCCCGGGTACGGCGGGGCGCCCGGGGGCGGCGGGTAGAAGCCCTGGCGCTGCATGAGGTCGGCCCGGTTGACCGCGCTCGCGGTGACGTCGACGAGCACCTCGTCGGCCGCCGGCTCAGGGTCCGGCACGGTCTGCCAGGTCAGCACCTCGGGCCCGCCGCTGCGCGGGATCGTGATCGCGTCCACGCGCCCACCCTAGGGAGACTTGACAGGTCGGCACTCTGGTGAATAGCGTTTACTCATACGAACGCCGACAACTGAACGGGAGGACGTCATGGCTCAGTCGCCGGTCCGGGCGTCGGACGCCGATCGGGAGCGGGTCGCTGAGATCCTGCGCGGTGCCGTCGGGCATGGCCTGCTGACGCTGGCCGAGGTGGACGAGCGGTTGGCCCAGGTCTACGCGGCGACCTACGTGGGCGATCTGGCACCGCTCACCGCCGACCTCCCCGACGGCGGACGCCGGCTCGCGCCGGTCGACCCGCGGGTCCGGTCCCGCGCCCGCTCTGTCGCCCGCGCCCATCTGGTCGGCTACCTGGGTCTGGTGCTGCTGATGGTCGCGATCTGGGTCGCAACCGGCGCCGACTACTACTTCTGGCCGATCTGGCCAGCACTCGGCATGCTCCCCGCCCTCCTTTCCCACCTGGCGGGCGCCCGCAAGTCCCCCACCGCCTCCCCCTACTTCCCCGTCACCTGCACCAAGCCTCGAATCCCCGCCTGACCACCGGCAACGACCCCGAGGTGCGCACGGCGACCGCCTTGCCCTCCGGCGCCGGGCCGGCCGCGCGACCGGGTCTGGGTGGTCGCGCAGCCGACCGCGGATCAGGGGCGACCTACACCGACAGGGTGAGCAACGAACCTGGCGTCCGGGAGGACGTGAAGCATCGCCGCGGCGACGTCCGCCCGACTGATCGACACCCCGGCCGCCGGCCGGTCCACGGTCAACACCGGCCGACCGGTCCCACCCCGGTCGGTGAGTCGTTCCGGCCGTACCGTCGTCCAGTCCAGCCCGGACTCCCGCAGGATCTTCTCCATCCGCTCGAGGTCGGCGTAGTGCGTCCCGAACAACGTCCACGCCACCCGCCGCAGCACCGCCCGGAACAGCAGCGGCCCGTCGGTGAACAGCGGCGCCGCGCTGACCGCGACGATCCGCGTCACGGCTGCCTCCTGCATGGCCATCACGGCTGCTCGCACGCCCCGCGAGTTGACGGTCTGGTCGCCGGAGCGCCCCTGCGGTCCGAGCGCCGACACCACCGCGTCCCGCCCGCTCACCGGCCCGATCAGCTCCCCGGGCGAGAGCGTGTCGACGACGGCGACCTGCAGGCGTCCCGGTCCGCCGACCGGCACCCGCTCCCAGTCCCGTACGGCGGCGCCGCTGCGGGCGGAGTCCCGGATCACCGCGGTGACCTCGTGATCGGCTTCGATCGCCTGCCGCACGAACTCGCGCCCGATCCCCCCGCTGGCCCCGATCACCGTCACCCGCATCGTGCCGCACCTCCAGTGAGTGAATGTTCACTTACCGAGCAAGAGTGAGTGAGTACCCACTAACCTGTCAAGGGTGAACGAGAGCACGCGGGACCGGATCCTCGACGCCGCGGCGGACGTGATGACCCGGCTCGGGCTGGCCAGGGCGACCACCAAGGAGATCGCCCGCGCGGCCGGCTGCTCGGAGGCGCTGCTCTACAAGCACTTCCGGGAAAAGGAGGAGATCTTCCTCGGCGTGCTGAAGAACCGGCTGCCGAACCTCACCGCGACCTTGGCGACGCTGCCCGAGAAGGCCGGCACCGGCTCCGTACGGGAGCACCTGCTCGACGTGGTCGACCTCGCCGTCCGCTTCTACGAAGGCGGGCTGGCGATCGGCAGCTCGATGCTCGGCGACCCGGAGCTGGTCCGCCGGCACCGCGAGTGGATGGTCAGCCGCGGCGTCGGCCCGCAGCTGGCGAACCGGATGCTGGCCGACTACCTGCGGGCCGAGCAGAAGGAGGCCCGGGTCGCTGGCGGGGTCGACGCCGACGCGGCGGCGGCGCTGCTGCTCGGCGCCAGCTACCAGCGGGCGTTCCTGGTGCGGCTGATGGGCGAGGAGGCGCTCAGCCCGCCGCCCGCCGAGTTCGCGGGAAGCGTGGTGGACGCGGCCCTGCGCGGGCTCGATCCCTGATCTGATGCGCGCATGGAGCGTGTGGAGATCAGCGAGATCGTGCAGCGGGCCGGCGACCTGGTCGCCGAGCACTACGTCTTCGCCGACGTCGGCGCCCGGCTGCGCGACCTGCTGACCGACCGGGCCTCCGACGGCGCCTACGGGGCGCTGGTCGACCCGCCGGCGCTGGCCGGCGTGGTCACCGAGGACCTGCAGTCCCTCAACGGCGACCTGCACCTGCGGCTGCGGCACCACGCCGCGCCGCTGCCGGAGCGGTGGGACGAGGCGGCCGACCAGGCGGCCCGGGCCAGGGACGCCGCCCGGTCACTCGACGGGGTCGCGAAGATCGACCGGCTCGACGGCAACGTCGTGCACCTCGCGCTGGCGCCGCAGCTGTTCCCGGTGCAGCTCGCCGGGGCGACGCTCAGCCTCGCGATGCAGCTGGTGGCCAACGCCGACGCGCTGCTGCTCGACCTGCGGGAGAACCGCGGCGGCGACCCGCGGACGGTCGCGCTGGTCTGCGGCTACCTGCTCGACGAGCAGACACACCTGGTGACCATGCACCAGCGGGACACGGGCGAGACCGTGCAGTCGTGGTCGCCCGCGTACGTGCCGGGGCCGCGGTTCGGCGCCACCAAGCCGCTGTACGTGCTGGTCGGACCGACCACGTTCTCCGGCGCCGAGGAGCTCGCCTTCGACCTGCAGCAGCTGCGGCCCGGCAGCACCGTGGTCGGCGAGCGCACCCGCGGCGGCGCCCATCCGTGCGAGGGCTACCGCCTGCACCCCCACCTTGAGCTGACCGTCCCGGTCGCCCGCGCGCTCGGCGCCGCCACCGGCACCAACTGGGAAGGCACCGGCATCACGCCCGACATCCCCGTCCCCGCCGACGACGCCCTCGCCACCGCCTACCGCCTCGCCCTCGCCACCCTCGGAGCGCAGTAGGCGTCAGTAGGAGCGGGGGAGGCCGAGGGTGTGGGTGCTGACGAAGTTGAGGATCATCTCGCGGCTGACCGGGGCGGTGCGCACCAGCCGGGTGGCACCCCACAGCGTCGCCAGGCCGTACTCGGTGGCCAGACCGTTGCCGCCGTGTACCTGGATCGCCTGGTCGAGCGCGGCCATCGCCGCCTCCGCCGCCGCGTACTTGGCCATGTTCGCGGCCTCGCCGGCGGCGGGGTCGTCGCCGGTGTCGTAGAGCCAGGCCGCCTTCGTCGTCATCAACCGGGCCAGCTCGACCTGGATCGCCGCGTGCGCCAGCGGGTGCGCCACCCCCTGGTGGCTGCCGATCGGCACGCCCCACACCTGCCGGGTGTTCGCGTACGCCGAGGCCTTGCCGAGCGCGTACCGGCCGATCCCGTTGGCGAGCGCCGCCCCGGTGATCCGCTCCGGGTTGAGCCCGGCGAACAGCGCCGCCAGCGCGGCGTCCGCGGTCTCGCCGACCATCGCGTCCGCGGGCAGCCGCACCTCGTCGAGGAACAGGGCGAACTGCTTCTCCGGTCCGGTGATCTCCACCGGGATCAGCGTCTTCTCGAAGCCCGGCGCGTCCGTCGGCACGACCGCGAGCGCCGGCCGCAGCGTGCCGCCCCTGGCGTCCTCGGCGCGCCCGACCACGAGCACCGCATCGGCCTCGTCCACTCCGGAGATGTACGTCTTCCGCCCGGACAGGATCCAGTCGGAGCCGTCCCGGGTGGCCATGGTGGACAGCCGGTGCGAGTTGGACCCGGCGTCCGGCTCGGTGATCGCGAACGCCATCGTGATCGCGCCGCTCGCCAGCCCCGGCAGCCAGCGTTCCTTCTGCTCGGTCGTGCCGGACCGGCCGATGACGCTCGCGCAGATCGCCGGGGAGACGACGATGAGCAGCAGCGGGCAGCCGGCGGCGGCCAGCTCCTCGGCGACGATCGCCAGCTCGACGATGCCGTGCCCGCCCCCGCCGTACTCCTCCGGCACGTTGACGCCGAGGTAGCCGAGCCGGCCGACCTCGTCCCACAGCTCGCGGGTCTTCTGGCCGGCCCTGGCCTTACCCAGCCAGTACGAGTGGCCGTAGCGGCCGGCCACCTCGGCGACCGAGGAGCGCAGCAGCTGCTGCTCGGGGGTCTCGGCGAAGTCCATCACGCCTCCTCGATCACGGCCAGCACGTCGCCGGCGTCCACCTGCGACCCGATCGTCACCCGCAGCTCGGCCAGCACGCCGTCGGCCGGCGCCAGCACTGCGTGCTCCATCTTCATCGCCTCCAGCGCGAGCAGCTGCTGCCCGGTTGTGACCCGGTCGCCCTTGGCCACCCGGACCGCGATGACCTGGCCGGGCATCGGCGCGGTGAGCGAGCCGGCCGGCAGCGCCGTCACCGGCTCCGGCAGCGGGTCCACCTCGGACAGCGCAACCGTCCACTCCGGACCATCCACATAGGACGTGCCACCGACCGCGTGCACCCGGTACCCGACCCGCACGCCGTCCTCGACGAGCACGACCGCGTGGGCTGTCGCGCTCACGACGGTGACGGGCGGCGGCCGGTAGGTGACGGTCACGTCTCCGTCCGGCCCGGCGTACGTGCCGGTGGCCGGCTGGGACGGGTTGTTCCGCCAGCCGGCCGGCACGCTGCGCTGCACCGGCGCCGTCGCCCGCCGCCGTGCCGACCCGGCCAGCGCCGCCACCAGCGCCGCGGTCGCCACCTCGGTCGGACCGGCGAGCGGCGCCAGCAGCTCGGGCCGCTCGTCGAGGAAGCCGGTGTGCGGCCCGGCCGCGAACCCGTCCGACCGCAGCACCCGCACCAGCAGGTCCCGGTTGGTCACCAGCCCGTGCAGCGACGCGCCGGCCAGCGCGGCGGCGAGTTTCCGGGCGGCGGCCGTTCGGCTCGGCGCGTGCGCGACCACCTTGGCCAGCAGCGGGTCGTAGTGCGCGGACACCTCGTCCCCGTCGACCACACCGGCGTCGACCCGGACGTCGCCCGGCACCGCGATCCGGTGCAGCCTGCCGGTGGACGGGCGCCAGCCGGCGGCCGGGTCCTCGGCGTAGAGCCGCGCCTCGATCGCGTGCCCGCGCACCGGCGGCGGCGCGTCGACCGGCAGCGGAGCGCCCTCGGCGACGGACAGCTGCAGCGCGACCAGGTCGAGGCCGGTCACCGCCTCGGTCACCGGGTGCTCGACCTGCAGGCGGGTGTTCATCTCCAGGAACGCCGGCTCGCCGTCGGCGTCGACGAGGAACTCCACCGTGCCCGCGCCGACGTAGCCGACCGAGCGGGCCGCGGCGACCGCAGCGTCGAACAGCCGCTGCCGCAGCGGGTCCGGGATCCCGGCCGGCGCCTCCTCGACGATCTTCTGGTGCCGGCGCTGCACCGAGCAGTCCCGCTCGCCGACCGCGACCACGCTCCCGTGGCGGTCGGCGAGCACCTGCACCTCGACGTGCCGGGACCGCTCCAGCCAGCGCTCGAGGAAGACGAGCCCGTTGCCGAAGGCGGCGGCCGCCTCGCGCTCCGCGGCTGCCACAGCCTCGGCCAGCTCATCAGGCGCCCGCACCACCCGCATGCCCCGGCCACCGCCGCCGTAGGACGCCTTGACCAGCAGCGGGTAGCGGGCGTCCGCCGGCACCTCGCCCGGCGACCAGGACGGCAGCACCGGCACCCCGGCCGCCGCGACCAGCGCCTTGGCGTCCACTTTGGACCCCATCGACGCGATCGCCGCCGGTGGCGGGCCGACCCAGACCAGCCCCGCGTCGAGCACCGCCTGCGAGAACCCCGCGTCCTCCGCGAGGAACCCGTAGCCGGGGTGCACCGCGTCCGCGCCGGTCCGCCGGGCCGCGTCCACCAGCAGGTCGGCCCGCAGGTAGGTGTCCGCCGGGGCGGCGCCGGGCAGCTCGACCGCGGCGTCGGCCTCGGCGACCCAGGCGCCGCCACTGTCCACAGTGGAGTGAACTGTGACCGGCGAGATCCCGAGCGAGCGGCAGGTCCGGATCACCCGCCGGGCGATCTCCCCCCGGTTCGCGATGAGCAGCCGCCGGATCAGCGCCCGCTCCTCGCGCTGCGAGCCCTCGCGCTCGCTCATCTGAACACCCCGTAGCCGCGGGTGCCCTGCCAGGACGAGGAGTGCACGGCCGACAGGCACAGCCCGAGCACGGTCCTGGTGTCCCGCGGGTCGATCACCCCGTCGTCGTACAGCCGCCCGGACATCGCGAACGCGACCGACTGCGCCTCGATCTGCTCCTCGACCGCCCGCCGCATCGCCTCGTCGCCGGCCTCGTCGTAGTCCTGCCCGCGCGCGGCCGCGGCCTGCCGGGCGACGATCGAGAGCACCCCGGCCAGCTGCGCCGGGCCCATCACCGCCGAGCGCGCGCCCGGCCAGCTGAACAGGAACCGCGGGTCGTACGCCCGCCCGCACATGCCGTAGTTGCCCGCCCCGTACGAGGCGCCCATCACCACGGTCAGGTGCGGCACCCGCGAGTTCGACACCGCGTTGATCATCAGCGCGCCGTCGCGGATGATCCCGGCCTGCTCGTACGCGGTGCCGACCATGTAGCCGGTCGTGTTCTGCAGGAACACCAGCGGCGTGTCGGTCTGATTCGCCAGCTGGATGAACTGCTGCGCCTTCTGCGACTCCTCGCCGAACAGCACCCCGCGCACGTTGGCGAGGATCCCGACCGGGTAACCGTGGATCGACGCCCAGCCGGTCAGCAGCGACGGCCCGTACGCCGGCTTGTGCTCGTCGAACCGGGAACCGTCCACCACCCGGGCCAGCACCTCTCGCGGGTCGAACGGCACCCGCGGGTCGCCGCCGGCGATCCCGAGCAGCTCGTCCGGGTCGTACAGCGGCTCGTCCGGCGGCTCGCAGGGACCAGGGCCGGCCTTGCGCCAATTGAGCCGGGCGACGATCCGCCGGCCGATCCGCAGCGCGTCCCGCTCGTCCAGGGCGAGGTGGTCGGCGAGGCCCGAGACCCGGGCGTGCATCTCCGCCCCGCCGAGCGACTCGTCGTCCGCGTCCTCGCCGGTGGCCATCTTCACCAGCGGCGGACCGCCGAGGAACACCTTCGACCGCTCCCGGATCATCACCACGTGGTCGCTCATGCCGGGCACGTACGCGCCACCGGCGGTCGAGTTGCCGAAGACCAGCGCCACCGTGGGGATGCCGGCCGCCGACAGCTGGGTCAGGTCCCGGAACAGCCGGCCGCCGGGGATGAAGATCTCGGCCTGGCTCGGCAGGTCGGCGCCGCCGGACTCGACGAGGTTGACCAGCGGCAGCCGGTTCTCCCGGGCGATGTCGTGGGCCCGGAACGCCTTGCGCACCGTCCACGGGTTGCTCGACCCGCCCCGTACGGTCGGATCGTTGGCGGTGATCACGCACTCCACTCCGGACACCACGCCGATGCCGCTGACCAGCGAGGCGCCGACCGCGTAGTCGCTGCCCCAGGCGGCGAGCGGGGACAGCTCCAGGAACGCCGAGTCGCGGTCGAGCAGCAGCTCGATCCGCTCCCGGGCCAGCAGCTTGCCCCGGCCGCGGTGCCGCTCGACGTACTTCGGTCCGCCGCCGGCCCTCGCCTTCGCCAGCTCGGCGTCCAAGGAGGCCAGCTGCCGCAGGCTGTTCTCGTATGCCTCGCCGTAGCCGGGCGCGGATCTGTCCACAGTGGAGGGCAGGATCGTCACAGCAGCTCCTCCGGTATGTCGACCAGCCGGGAGCGCAACCACTCGCCGAGCGCCTTGCCCTGCGGGTCGAACCGGATGCTCGCCGCGACGCCCTCGCCGAGGATGCCGTCGATGACGATGTTCACCGCCAGCAGGTTCGGCAGCTGCACGACGAACGAGCTCAGCGCCGCCACCTCCGGCAGCAGCTCGTGCAGCCGGTCCCGGGTCAGCCAGCGGGAGAACCACCGGTACGCCGCCTCGGTGCGGAACCAGACCCCGATGTTGGCCCGGCCGCCCTTGTCTCCCGACCGCGCGCCGGCGATCCTGCCCAGCGGCACCCGCCGGGTCGGCCCGGACCCGACCGGCGCCTGCCAGAAGCCGCCCAGCGGCACCAGCGGCCGGGTCGGCGGCGCCGGCACCCTGACCCGGCTCCCGTCCGGCAGCACCGCGACGTGGTCCACGTCGGACTGCGGCACCGTCGAGGCCGTGAACACCCCGTACGGGCTGGCGTCCCCCGGCGGCGCGGTCACGTGGAAGCCCGGGTACGACGCAAGCGCCAGCTCGATCGGCAGCCGGGAGAACGCTCGGCCGACCAGGTCCGCCGACGGGTCCCGGACGGACAGGTGCAGCAGCGCGCTGGCCGCCTCCTCGGTGTCCGCATTGGCGTGGTCGGTGCGGGCGAGCGTCCAGTCGAGGTCGGCCGGGCGGTTGTCGCCGAGCGCCTGCTCGACCTGATCCCGGACCAGCGCCGCCTTCGCCGGGATGTCCAGCCCGGTGAGCACGAACGTGGTCGCGTTGCGGAAGCCGGCCAGCCGCACCGTGCCCACCTTGAGGTCCGGTGGCGGCGGCGCGCCGACCACGCCGGAGATCCGCACCCGGTCCGGGCCGACCTGATCGAGGTGGATCGTGTCGAACCGGGACACCACGTCCGGCCCGACGTACTCGGCCCGGTCGATCTCGTAGAGCAGCTGCGCCGTGACCGTCTCGACGGTGACCGCGCCGCCGGTGCCGGGGTGCTTGGTGATCACCGCGGAGCCGTCGGCCCCGACCTCCGCGATCGGGAAGCCGGGGTGCCGCGGGTCGGCCAGCTCCCGGAAGAACGCGAAGTTTCCGCCGGTGGCCTGGGCGCCGCACTCCAGCACGTGCCCGGCCACGGTGGCGCCGGCCAGCTCATCCCAGTCGTCCGGGGCCCAGTCGTGGTGCCAGGCGGCCGGGCCGACGAGCAGCGAGGCGTCGGTCACCCGGCCGGTCACGACCACGTCGGCACCGCCGCGCAGGCACTCGACGATCCCGCGGCAGCCCAGGTAGGCGTTCGCGACGCCGCCGCCGGCCGGCCGCTCGTCGCCGACGACGTGGCCGACGGACGCCGGGACGCCGAGCACGCCGGCGAGCGTGCCGACCGCCTCGGCGAGCCCGGCCGGGTTGAGACCACCGGCGTTGACGACGATCGTCACGCCGCGGTCCATCGCCAGCCCGAGGCAGTCCTCGAGCTGGCGCAGGAACGTCTTCGCGTACCCGGCAGTGGGATCGCGCAGCCGGTCCCGGGCCAGGATCAGCATGGTCAGCTCGGCCAGGTAGTCGCCGGTGAGCACGTCGAGCGGGCCGCCCTCGAGCATCTCCCGCATCGCGGCGAGCCGGTCGCCGTAGAACCCGCTGCAGTTCCCGATCCGGACCACACCCGTCCGGCCGCTCATCGGAGCACCCCGCGCAGGTGGGTGGTCCAGTCCGCGAGCAGGTGGGTACGCCGGGCCGAGTCGTCGGTGAGCAGGCTCGCCACCCCGAGCCCGCGCATCAGATCCAGCGTGGTCTGCACCGCCTCGCGCACGCCCGGGCGGGACTCGTCCGCACCGAGCAGCTCGACGGTGAGCCGGTGCACCTCCCGGCCGAACCGGGCCTCCACCGGGACCAGCGCGTCCCGCAGCGCCGGGTCGGTCCGGGCGGCGACCCAGACCTCGATCGCGGCGGCGAACAGCCGGCCGGTGAACAGCGAGGCCAGCAGCTCGATCGTCGCCTCGACCCGGTCGCCGTCCGGCAGCTCGGCGGCGTCGGCGCGCAAGTCGTCGCCGCGCCGCTCGGCCAGGTGCTCGACCGCGGCGATGAGCAGCGCCGACTTGGTCGGGTAGTGGTGCAGCTGGGCGCCGCGGGAGACGCCGGCCCGGTCGGCGACGAGGGTGGTCGTGGTGCCGGACCAGCCCCGCTCGACCAGGCAGTCCACTGCGGCTTCCAGCAGCCTCAGCTGGGTCGACCGGCTGCGCTGCTGCTGCCGGGTCTCGGCTGGTGCGGTCACGCACCGCAGCCTCCCGGAAGCCCTACAAACAGTCAAGACTGATTGTTTCTTGGGCTAGTTCGGTAATCGGTAAGGGCCGAATGGGTGAAACAGATGTTGGAAGGCAGCGGAACTGCGGGGGTTGTGCCCTATGCTTCAGGCCTCCGGTTCCGATCCCCCCACGGCGCCGGAGACCCCACCAGAGGGCGGGGGACGCCTCACCGCGTCCCTCGCCCTCCCCATTTGTCCCCTGGTGGTCCTGGTTAGCGAGCCCGGATGCCGAAGGGTTGTCCGCTGGCTGGCCGCCCTGTGCACGGCTGGTCAGGGGGTGGTCGCTGTGTGCGGCGTCCGGGCTCCGGTCGGGTCGATCGGCGGGTCCGGGAAGTGGACGGTGACGACCAGACCCGGCGCGGCGTCGCCGAGAGTGACCGACCCACCGTGTGCAGCGACCAGCTCCCGGACGATCGCCAGACCGAGCCCGGCGCCACCCGATTCGCGGCCGCGGTCCCAGTCGAGCCGGGTGAACCGGTCGAACACGCGAGCCCGGTCGCCCGGCGGGATACCCGGGCCGTCGTCGGCGACCATGAGCGTGCGCGGCGCGACCGTGACCGTCACCCGGGACCGCGCGTACCGGACCGCGTTGTCCACCAGGTTGACCAGCACCCGCCGGACGGCGCCGGCCTCGGCCAGCACCGTGCAGTCCTGCTCGCACGGGTCGAGGACGACCGGGACCCTCGCCGCCGCGTACCGGTCGGTCACGTCGTGGGCCAGCGCGTAGAGGTCCAGCGGAGTCCGGGGCCGGCGCGGTGCCTCGTCCAGCCGGGCCAGCAGCAGCAGGTCGTCGACCAGCCGGCCGAGCCGCTCGATGTCGACCAGCACGTCGGTGGCCAGCTCGCCGGCCGGCGTGCCCGCGTCGACCGCCGCGGCCACCTCGAGCTGGGTCCGCGCGCTGGCCAGCGGCGAGCGCAGCTCGTGCGCGGCGTCCGACACGAACGCGCGCTGCCGGGCCCCGGCTGCATCCAGCCGGGCCAGCATGTCGTTGAGCGTCTCGGCGAGCCGGCGGATCTCGTCCTGCGCCGGTGGCACCGGCAGCCGACCCGGCCCGCTGATCGCCAGCGCCCCCCGGCGGAGCTGCTCCACCGGCCGCAGCGCCCGCCCGGTCACCCACCAGGTCGCGAACGCGATCACCGCGAGCAGCAGGGGCGCGCCGATCGCCAGGCCGACCAGCAGCACCCTGCTCCCGGACCGGGCGCCGCCGAAGTCGACCGCGACGACCACCGTCTGCGGGTCGTCCGCCGGGCCCGCCGGCACTCCGACCACCCGAAGCGGCCCGGACAACCCGAGCACCGAGCCGGGGACCACCAGCCGCTTCCCTGCTCGTACGGCTGCGATCTGGTCCGGGCTGAGCACCGAGACGAGCCGGTCGGTGCCGACGGACGCGGCCCTGACCTTGTTGTCCTGGTCGACCACCTGGATCGCCGCTGTGCCCTCGCCGCCCTGCGGCACCGGGTCGGGCAGCCGGTCGCTGTCGACGAGCGCGGCGACCTCGCGGGCGCTCTGCAGCGCACCGGAGTCGACGGCGGCCTGCAGCGCGCGCGAGCCGGTGATCACCAGCAGCGCCGCGCCGGCGGCGATGCCGACGCCGAGCAGCGCGGTCGCGACGATCGTCAACCGGGCCCGAAGGCTCCAGCGCGGCGCCCCACCGGGCCACCTGGCGGAGACGCCGCGCTGCGGACGAGTGGCGTTGCCGCCCGACACGACCTCGGTCGACTCCGGCGCCGGGACGGAGGACACCTGGACGCCGTCCGCATCCACCGACGAGCCCGCGCGTGGCCTATCCACCGTCGGCGGCGAGGCGGTAGCCGGCTCCGCGCACCGTCTGCACCGCCCGCCGGCCGAACGGGGTGTCGATCTTGCGCCGCAGGTAGCCCACGTAGACCTCGACGACGTTGAGGTCGCCCTCGTGGTGCGGATCCCAGACGTTGCGCAGGATGTCGATCTTGGGCACGACCTCGCCGGCCCGGCGCAGCAGGTATTCCAGCAGCGAGAACTCCCGCGGGGTCAGCTCGATCTCCGTCTCCCCGCGGGTGACCTGGTGCTTGGCCGGGTCGAGGGACAGGTCGCCGGCGGCCAGCACGGCCGGGCGTGGCGGCGCGCCGCGCCGCAGCAGCGCCCGCAGCCTGGCCACCAGCACCACGTACGAGAACGGCTTGGTCAGGTAGTCGTCGGCACCGACATCGAGCCCGTCCGCCTCGTCGTACTCGCCGTCCTTGGCCGAGAGCATCAGCACCGGCACCCAGTTGCCCTCGGCCCGCAGCCGCTCGCACACCCGGTAGCCGGACAGCCCCGGCAGCATGATGTCCAGCACGATTGCTGCGTATCCGCCGTCGTGGGCGCCCTCGCGCGCCCTGTGCAGGCCCGAGACACCGTCGTGTGCGACGTCGACCGTGAACCCCTCGGCCTGCAGCCCACGCTTGAGCGCAGCGGCCAGCCGCACCTCGTCCTCCACCACCAGCAGCCGCACCGCTCACCTCCCGAGCACCGGCACCTTCTCCCAGCCCGGCTGTGAGCGGGCTGAGTATCTGTTCGAGGGTGCCACTACATGGTCTCGTAGTGGGCACACCGGCGCGGCCGGCGACGTTGGCAGGGGTGTACGGCGACGAGGGGACTGGTAGGCGTGGCGGAGCGAGCGAACGAGCCCGGCGAGAAGGCGATCGCCGGTCGGGCGACCGAGGCGCCGCCGCGGCCGGGGAGCCCGCCGCGGCCCAACGACCGGGACCGGCCGGCTGACCGGGACCGCCAGTCCGACCGGCCTCCGTGGAAGGTCGAGGGCGGCCCGCCGGCCGGCAACGGCGGCCCGGAGGGCACCAAGCCCAACTGGGGCAAGGTCGTCCGGCGCACCTGGTGGCTCATCCTGCTGGCCCTGATCGTCAACTGGATCATCGCGTCGACCCTGATGGGCACGTCCCGGACGACCGTGTCGTACACGTTCTTCCGCGACCAGGTGCAGGCCGGCAACGTGAGCGAGGTCACCTCGACCGGCGACACGATCGAGGGGCAGTTCAAGAACGCGGCGAAATATCCGCCGAACGACGGCAACGCCAAGGACGTCACCGACTTCACCACCCAGCGGCCGTCCTTCGGCGACGACGGGCTGACCCAGCTGCTGCTGGACAAGAACGTCACCGTCAACGCCAAGCCGCCGGACCAGGTCTCGCTGCTGACCCAGATCCTGGTTGGCTTCGGCCCGACGCTGCTGTTCATCGGACTGGGGATCTGGTTCTTCCGGCGGATGGCGGCGGCCGGCGGCGGGCTCGGCGGCCTCGGTGGGATCGGCCGATCGCGGGCCAAGCGGTACGAGCCGGAGCAGGGTCCACGGACCACGTTCGCCGACGTCGCCGGTATCGACGAGGTGAAGAACGAGCTCGCCGAGGTCGTCGACTTCCTGCGCAACCCCGGCAAGTACACCGCGCTCGGCGCGGCCATCCCGAAGGGCGTCCTGCTCGCCGGCGCGCCCGGCACCGGCAAGACGCTGCTGGCCAGGGCGGTGGCCGGCGAGGCCAACGTGCCGTTCTTCCACTTGTCGGCCTCCGAGTTCATCGAGTTCATCGTCGGTGTCGGCGCGTCCCGGGTGCGCGACCTGTTCGAGACGGCGAAGAAGGCCGCCCCGGCGATCATCTTCATCGACGAGCTGGACGCGATCGGCCGCGCCCGCGGCGGCGGCAGCATCGGCGGCGTGGACGAGCGGGAGCAGACGCTCAACCAGATCCTCACCGAGATGGACGGCTTCACCGGCACCGAGGGCGTGGTCGTGCTGGCCGCGACCAACCGGCCGGACGTGCTCGACCCGGCGCTGCTGCGGCCGGGCCGGTTCGACCGCCGGGTCACGGTCAGCCCGCCCGACCAGGAAGGCCGGCGCAAGATCCTCGAGGTGCACACCCGGCGGGTGCCGCTCGGGCCCGACGTCGACCTGGCCGCGCTGGCCGCGACCACGCCCGGCATGGTCGGCGCCGACCTGCGCAACCTGGTCAACGAAGCGGCCCTGACCGCCGCCCGGCGCGGGCACACCCAGGTGCAGCAGGCCGACTTCACCGACGCGCTGGAGAAGGTGGTCCTCGGCACGCCGCGCAAGATCATGCTGACCGTGGACGAGCGCCGGCGGACCGCCCACCACGAGGGCGGCCACGCGCTGCTCGGCATGCTGACCCCGGGTGCCGACCCGGTGCGGAAGGTGTCGATCACCCCCCGCGGGCACGCGCTCGGCGTCACCTTCCAGAGCCCGGAGTCGGATCAGTACGCGTACTCGGAGGACTACCTGCGCGGCCGGATCGTCGGCGCGCTCGGCGGCAAGGCCGCGGAGGAGGTCGTGTACGGGACGACCTCGACCGGGGCCGAGTCCGACCTCGACCAGGTCAGCCGGATCGCCCGGCAGATGGTCGGCCGGTGGGGCATGTCGGCGAAGATCGGGCCGATCGCGGTGCTGCCCGCCGAGGGCACGGAGCAGCCGTTCCTCGGCGACTCGAACGGACCGTCCCAGGCGACCAGGGAGCTGGTCGACGCGGAGGCGCGGCGGATCGTCGACGAGTGCTACGCGCGTGCGCTCGAGGTGCTGCGGGACAACCGCGACCGGCTGGAGCGGCTGGCCGACGCGCTGCTGCGGCACGAGACGCTGGATGCGGACGCGGCGTACGAGGCGGCCGGCGTCTCCCGCACGGCGCGGCCGGACTTCCGCCCGGACAAGCCGGACGCCGCCCAGATCCCCGCCACGCTCCGCACCGCCACCAACCCCCAGCCCTGACCCCCGCGGTGCTCCCCGGCCCGCCGCCGTACCCTCCTGCACGCCGCTGGTCAGGGGTACGGGAGCAGACCGGTCCGGGAGTTGCTGTGGGCACGATGTGGGTAGCTGAGCTGGTGATGTGCATCTCAGGGTGCTCTCAGTAGGCCGGATGGAGGATCACCTCATGACTGCACCGACCCATCTGCGCCTGCTCCGCTGGGGCGCGCCCGTCGTCGCCGCGGCGGCCGTCGCGGCCGTCGCCTCCGGGGTGTTCACCGCCGAGGCGAACCCGTCACTGCCGGCCAAGAGCGCCGGCCAGCTGCTGGTCGATCTGCAGCGTGCGAGCGTCGACGGGCTGTCCGGCACAGTGGTGCAGGATTCCGACCTCGGCCTCCCGCAGCTGCCACAGGTCGGCAGCGGCAACTCGTCGCTGACCTCGTTGCTGACCGGCTCGCACACCCTCCGGGTCTGGTACGCCGGGGACGACAAGCAGCGGGTCGCCCTGCTCGGCTCGCTCGGCGAGACCGACGTCGTCCGCAACGGCACCAACGCCTGGGTCTGGTCCAGCGAGTCCAACTCGGCCACCCACTTCACCGTCCCGGCCGGCGAGGCGGGCAAGCACGAGGCGGAGGGCCTGCCGGCCGGCGTCACCCCGCAGCAGGCCGCCGACATGGCACTCAAGGCGCTCGACCCGACCACCAAGGTGAGCACGTCGTCGACCACGTCGGTCGCCGGCCGCAGCGCGTACGAGCTTGTGCTGGCGCCGAAGGACACCAGGGCGCTGGTCGGCCAGGTCCGGCTGGCGGTCGACGCGAAGACCTCGCTGCCGCTGCGGGTGCAGGTCTTCGGCAAGAACAGCGGCAACGGGCCGGCGTTCTCGGTCGGCTTCAGCTCGGTGAGTTTCCAGGTGCCGCCGGCGGCGCAGTTCTCCTTCAACCCGCCGCCCGGGGCGAAGGTGACCGAGGGCACCCTTCCGGTCCACCAGGGACCGTCCGCCGGTGATGCGCAGCGCGCCCGCGACGCGGTGAAGACGGTCGGCTCGGGCTGGACCACGGTGGCGGTGCTGCCGGCGCCGACCCAGTCGGACACCGGCCGGGGCAGCGGCTCGCTCGGTGGGTTCCTCGAGCAGCTGCCGCGGGTCAGCGGCGGCTGGGGCAGTGGCCGGCTGATGACCTCGACCCTGGTCTCGGCGCTGATCACCGACGACGGGCGGTTGATCGTGGGGATGGTGCCGCCGGACCTGCTCTACGCGGCGGCGAAGTGACGGCGGGGAGTTCCGAGCCGGCCGTGCCCCAGCGGGGCGCGGCCGGCTCCGCCGGGTCCGGACACGGGATCGACGCGGCCGAGACGGCGGTGACGACGAGCGGGCTGGCGAAGCGGTTCCGCGGCGGCCAGCTCGCCGTCGCCGGGATCGACCTGCTCGTCCCGCACGGCTCGGTGTACGGCTTCCTCGGCCCCAACGGCTCCGGCAAGACGACGACGATCCGGATGCTGCTCGGCCTGGTCAGCCCGACCGCCGGGAGCCACACCTTGCTCGGCCGACCGATGCCGGCGGGCGCGGCGCAGGTGCTGCCCCGGGTCGGTGCGCTGGTCGAGGGCCCGGCCTTCCACCCGTACCTGTCCGGCCGGGCGAACCTGGCCCGGCTGGACGCGGCCGACCGCACCGCCGACCCGGCGACTGCGGGCCGCCGGATCGAGGTCGCGCTCGACCGGGTCGGCCTGACCGCGGCGGCCAAGAAGCGCTACCGGGCTTACTCGCTGGGCATGCGCCAGCGGCTCGGCATCGCCGCCGCCCTGCTGCAGCCGCGCGATCTGCTCGTGCTCGACGAGCCGACGAACGGGCTCGACCCGCAGGGCACCCGCGAGGTCCGCACGCTGGTCCAGGAGCTCGCCTCCGACGGCGTCACCGTGCTGATCTCGTCCCATCTGCTGTCCGAGGTCGAGCAGATCTGCACGCACGTCGGCGTCATGCACGTCGGCAAGTTGGTCGCCCAGGGCACGCTCGACCAGCTGCGCCGCAGCCAGCAGCCTCGGGTCGCGGTCGAGACCACCGCTCCGGCTGCGGCCGCCCGCGCGCTGACCGAGCTTGGGCTGGCTCCCGGGCCGATCGAGGGCCGGCACGTCACCGCCGCGCTCGGTGAGGCGGAGCCGGAGAAGGTGCTGGCCGCGCTGGTGCACGCCGGCATCCCGGTACGGCAGTTCACCGTCGACGCGGCCGGTCTCGAGGACGTGTTCGTGGCGCTGACCGGGGAGGGCTTCGATGTCAGCGGCTGAGATGTCGGCGGTCGCGACCGCCCCGGCCGTCCGACGGCCGCCCGTGGTCAGCAGCCGGTTCCTGCGGTCGGAGCTGGGCATGGTGTTCCGGCGCCGGCGCAACCTGGCGATCCTGGCCGTGCTGGCCTCGATCCCGATCGTCATCGCGATCGCGATCAAGGTGACCGCGCCGCCGAACGACGGCACCGACGGGCCGCCGTTCCTGTTCTCGATCACCGGCAACGGGATCTTCGTCGCGCTCACCGCGTTGACGGTGGTGCTGCCGCTGTTCATGCCGCTGGCCGTCGCGGTGGTGTCCGGCGAGTCCGTGGCCGGCGAGGCGTCCCTCGGCACCCTGCGCTACCTGCTGGTGGTGCCGGTGTCCCGGACCCGCCTGCTCGCGGTCAAGTACGCCGGCGCGCTGGCCTACTGCCTGGCCGCCGCGTTCGTCGTCGCGGTCGTCGGCACGCTGATGGGCGCGCTGCTGTTCCCGATCGGCCCGGTCACGCTGCTGTCCGGCACCCAGGTCTCGTACGGGGCGGGGCTGGTCCGGTTGCTGCTGGTCGCGCTCTACATCGCCGCGATGATGGCCGGGCTGGCGGCGATCGGCCTGTTCGTCTCCACGCTCACCGAGTCGGCGATCGCCGCGATGGCGACGACCGCGGTGCTGGCCGTGCTGAGCCAGGTGCTCAACCAGGTCCCGCAGCTCGACTGGCTGGCGCCCTGGCTGTTCAGCCACTACTGGCTCGACTACGGCGACCTGCTGCGCGACCCGATCGCCACCGGCGCGATCACCAAGGGCCTCGCCGCGACGGCCGCGTACGTGCTGATCTTCGGTTCGCTGGCCTGGTCGCGGATCACGACCAAGGACGTGAGCTCGTGACCTACTGCAGGTAGGTCTCGACCTCGCCCGGCGACCGCTCGCTCGCGCCCTCCGGGTCGTCGCCGTACTCGGACCTGGCCCGGCGCTGCCGCAGCAGGTCCCAGGCCTGGTCGAGCTGCACCTCGAGCTCGGCCATCCGCCCCCGCTCGGCGTCGCTGAGTCCCTCGCCGCCGCGGTGCCGGGAGCGCAGCTGGCGCTCCTCGGCGACCAGCTCGTCGATGTGGTTCAGGATCGAACGCTCGCTCGTCATGGTGTCCTCTGCACTCCTGCGGGTTCGGCCGTCTCCGCGTGCGGTCCGTCGATCGGGCAGTAGTAGCGGTGCTCGGTCTCCGGGGGCTTCGCCCCGTCCGGCCGGTTGCTGATGCCCACCGCGGACAGTAACCCACCGGCCGCGAGCATCCCGGCACCGATCCAGACCGCCATGTGGAAGCCGCTGCTGAACGCGGTCGGGTCCCGATAGACGGCGCCGGCCAGCCCGGCGATCGGCGGCACCACCGCGACCGCGAGCAGCCCCGCACTGCGGGCCACGGCGTTGTTGACCCCGGACGCGGCCCCCGCGTGCTTGGTCGGCGCGGCCGAGAGCACGGTCGAGGTCAGCGGCGCGACCAGCGCGGTCATCCCAAGGCCGAAGACCACGACCGCGGGCAGCACGTCGCTGACGTACGAGGCGTCCGCTCCGACCCGGAGCATGAGCAGCAGGCCGCAGGCGGCGATCAGCGGGCCGGCGGTCATCTGCAGCCGCGGCCCGATCCGGTCCGCGAGCGCCCCCGACCGCGCCGACAGGGCCAGCATGATCAGCGTGAACGGCAGCAGCGAGGCACCCGCGGCCAGCGGGCTGAAGCCGGCGACCACCTGCAGCTGCAGGACGAGCAGGAACAGCACCGCGCCGAGCGCGCCGTAGACCAGGAAGGTGACGATGTTGGCCACCGTGAACTGCCGGGACCGGAACAGGCCGGTCGGCACCAGCGGGTGCTCGCTGGTCCGCTCGACCCAGACGAACCCGGCCAGCGCGAGCACGCCGATCACGCCGGTGGCGACGACCATCGGGTCGGCTCCGTGCTCACCGCCGGCGATCGACGCGTAGGTCAGCCCGGCCAGGCCGAGCGCTCCGAGCAGCGTGCCGGGCAGGTCGAACCTGGAGGGGGCGGTCGGGTCGACGGACTCCGGCACGTGCCGGAGGGCGACCCAGACCACCAGTGCCGCGAGCGGCAGGTTGACCAGGAACACCAGCCGCCAGGTCCAGGCCTCGATCAGCCAGCCGCCGATGAACGGGCCGGCGGCGCCGGCGATGCCGCCCAGCCCCGACCAGGCTCCGATCGCCCGGGACCGGTCGGCCGCGACGAACGACGCGGAGATGATCGCGAGGCTGCCCGGGGTCATCAACGCGCCGCCGACGCCCTGCAGCAGGCGGGCGCCGACGAGCATGTCGATGTTCGGGGCGATCCCGCACAGCGCCGAGGCGAGCGCGAACCAGATCGTGCCGACTACGAACACCCGCCGGCGGCCGAGCCGGTCGCCCAGCGAACCGCCGAGCAGGATGAACGACGCCAGGGTCAGCGTGTAGCCGTTCAGCGTCCACTGCAGGCCGCCCAGGTCGGCGCCGAGGTCGTCGCCGATGCTCGGCAGCGCGACGTTGACCACCGTCGCGTCGAGGAAGGCCATGCCGGAGCCGAGCACGGTGGCGAGGAGGACCCAGCGCCCGGCGGCCTCCCCGAAGCGGACCTGGGCAGCAGCCGGCGCGGTCACGATGTCCCAGATACGACGACGCCCACCAAGGGAACACTGCCCCCGGTGGGCGTCGTCGGCAAGCGAACGATTCGGATCAGCGGCGGGCGAGCCGGGCGATCACCGCGCCCAGGATGAGGTACACGACCGCGGCGATGCCCCAGTTGACCAGGACGTCCTGACGCGGGTCGTCCTGCGGGAACAGGCCGTGGAACGGCTTGGTCAGGAACCGGCCCACGTCGAGGATGAAGTCGACGATCTGGTTGTTCGGGTTCGCCTTGATCAGTACGAGGACGATCCCGAGGATGATGATGCCGGCGATGACGCCGGCGATGGTCTGGATGACGCTGCCCGGCGATCGGTACCGCGTGCGGGTGACCACGGTGAACCTCCTGATTTCTCCCGACCCCCGTGGCTCGTTGTCGTCCGAGTTGTTCCCGATTCCGGGTGTCGCCCAAACGCCGCCCTGTCGTTACCCAATTGCACACAGCGGGCACATAGCGTCCCTGCCTCGTACGAAGCCCGAAGCAAGTCGACGTACGAGCAGGAGGGCTCATGACACGCTTCCGCCTCGCCGCGGCGGCCGGATCACTCGTCGCCGCCCTGACCGCGGGCATGGTCGCCGGCCTGGCGCCGGCCGCCTCCGCCGCGCCGCCACGGCCGGTTCCGGGTGCGCCCGGGATCGGCGATCCGCTGTTCCCCGGGCTCGGCAACGGTGGCTACGACGTCACCCACTACTCGATCGGCATGACGTATCACGCCGACACGAAGCTGGTGGACGCGGTCACCACGGTCCAGGCCCGGGCGGACCAGGCGCTGACCCGGTTCGATCTCGACTTCGACGGAAACACGATCAGGTCCGTACGGTTCGACGGCAAGCCGGTCACGTTCTCCCGCGAGGGCGCCGAGCTGATCATCACGCCGCGAAAGGCGATCCGGCAGAACCAGCGGTTCTCCGTCACGGTGACGTACGCAGCGGATCCGCGCGGCGCGCACAACTGCCCGACGCCGCCGCCGCTCACCGGCACGGCCTGGTTCCCGAGCGACGACGGGTTCGTCATCGCCGGCCAGCCGAACTGCTCACACACGGTGTTCCCGTCCAACGACCACCCGCGGGACAAGGCGTCGTACGACTTCACGCTGACCGCACCGAGCGATCTCACCGCGGTGGCGAATGGCGCGCTGGTGAAGAAGGTCTCGCACGGTGCGACGACGACGTGGACCTACCGGGAGAACCCGCCGATGGCGACCGAGCTCGCGCAGATCGCGGTCGGCCATTACACCGTCCTGACCCGCCGCGGGCCGGGCGGCGTCCTGCTGCGTGACGTGGTGCCGACGGCCGAGGCCGCGGTGGTCGGCGCGAAGCTGCAGAACGAGGCCGAGCACCTGCGGTTCATGACCGCCCGGGTCGGGCCGTACCCGTTCGGCCAGTACGGCGTGCTGGCCGCGCCGCTGGTGTTCGGGTTCGCGCTGGAGACGCAGACGCTGTCGCTGTTCCCGGACTTCGTGTTCACCGGCAACGCGCCGGAGGCCGGCTACGCACCGATCCAGGTGCACGAGCTGGCCCACCAGTGGTTCGGGGACGACGTCTCGCCGGAGAAGTGGGCGGACGTCTGGCTGAACGAGGGTCACGCGACCTGGTATGAGGGGACGTTCGCGGACGTCAAGGGGTTCGAGTCGTTCGAGGCCCGGATGCGGCAGGCCTACGCACTCGGTGACCAGTGGCGGCACGACTTCGGTCCGGTCGCCTCGCCGCCGGCGGACAACCTGTTCAACAACAACGTGTACGACGGCGGCGCGCTGGTGCTGTTCGCGCTGCGGGAGCGGATCGGGACCGCCGCGTTCAACCGGCTGGAGCGGGCCTGGGTGAGGAAGTACGCGGGCAGCACCGCCGGCACCCCGGACTTCATCGCGCTGGCCTCGAAGATCTCCGGTCACGACCAGACCGCCTTCCTCACGGACTGGCTGTTCGGCACGACGACCCCGCCGATGCCGGGGCACCCGGATTGGACCGTCGACCCGGTGCAGTCCTCGACCGGCCTGGCCGCCACGACGGCCGCGCCGGCCGGTGTCGCGCTGATCCGCCGCTAGGACCGGGGCGGCGCCGGCTCCTCCGGCGCCGCCCTACCGGGCGCCGGCCGGACGGCCGCACGACCGGCCGGCGCCCACCCACCCTCGCCCAACCCCTGCCCGCCCACCGCCCGACGACCGGCCGGCCGCGGGGGTCCGCCGGCCGCGGGATGCGCCGGCCGTGGGTCCGCCGGCCGTGGGTCCGCCGGTCGTGGGTCCGCCGGTCGTGGGTCCGCCGGTCGTGGGTCCGCCGGTCGTGGGTCCGCCGGTCGTGGGTCCGCCGGTCGTGGGTCCGCCGGACGTGGGTCAGCCGGCCGTGGGTCAGCCACCCGGCAATCAGCCCGCCGTCAATCAGCCGGCCTGGGAGGACTCGACCGGGACCAGGCCGCGGCGGGAGGCGATCGCGACCGCCTCGGTGCGCCCGGACGCGCCGAGCTTGCCGAGGATGTTGGACACGTGCACGCTCGCGGTCTTCTCGGAGATGAACAGCGTGCGGCCGATCTGCCGGTTGGTGCGGCCGCGGGCGAGCAGCGCCAGCACGTCGCGCTCCCGTGCGGTCAGCGTCTGGTCGACCCGTACCGGGACCGGCAGCCCGGCCTCGAGCCGACCGCGGCGGGCCAGCGCCTCAAGCGCCTCCTTCAGCGGCGTCGCCCCCAACCGGACCGCGATCTCGTACGCCGCGCCGACCTCGGCCGCCGCCTCGTCCCGCCGGTCGGCGGCGAGGAGCGCCTCCGCCAGCCGCCACCGGCAGCGCGCCTCCTCGTACGGGTAGCCGTAGCCGAAGATCCGCAGCGCCTCGCGCCACTGGTCGGGATCGGACGGACCGGACAGCCGGGACCACTCGGCCTCGGCCCGGGCCAGCCACGCCAGCCCCTCCGGGCCGATCTTCCCGTGCCGCGGCCGGCCCCGCTTGGCCGTTATCCGGGCCCGCTCGATCAGTCCTTCGCCGCGCCGTACGGTGGCCGCGGCGGCCTCGTCGTCGCCGCGCAGCCGCTCGCCGTCGGCCCGGTCGGCCAGCGCGGCGAGGCCCAGCGCCGACAGCCAGATGCCGCCGAGATACCACTTGTCCCAGCGGCGCGTGACGTATTCGATCGCGCGGTCGGCGGCGTCCGCCGCCCCGTCCAGGTCGCCGCGCCAGCGCAGCAGGTCGATCTCGCAGCCGCCCGCGACCAGCGCCAGGCTGACGTCCTTGCTCCACGAGCCGCGCAGCTGGGCGACCCGCTCGATCGCGGTCGGCAACCCCCGACCGACCTCGACGTAGAGCGCGGCGGCGGCCAGCCGGGCCAGCACGATGTCCGGTGCGGCGTCGCCGGCCAGCTCGGCCGCCTCCAGGCTGCCGTCCCAGTCGCCGGTCACGTACCGGGCGATGACCTGCAGCACCCGGATCTCCAGCCCGTACGCGCTGTAGGTCAGGCCGGTCTCGGTCGCCCGGGCGACGCCGGCGTCCATGCAGGCCAGCGCGGTGGCGACCGCTCCGGCGTAGTAGTAGCTGGCGGCGAGGTTGTAGTGGGCGCGCCCCTCGACCGACAGGTCGCCGGCCTCGCGCGCGCGGTCACGCGCCTCGGCCAGCCGGGTCTGCGACTCGGCCGAGTCGCCCTCGACCTCGGCCACCAGAGCGAGGCTGGTCAGCGCATCGGCCTCGGCGTCGGGCAGCCCGAGCACGCGGGCACCGGCCAGCGCCTCCTCGGCCCAGCCCTTCGCCTCCGTGTCCCGGTCGAGGTTGACCGCCGAGCGGGCCCGGGTCGCGGCGGCCCACACCCTCGCCCAGGACGGCGGGTCGGCCGGGACGGTGTCGAGCACCTCTCCGGTGGCCGCGTACGCCTCGTTGGGCCGATCGGCGCCGAGCAGGTGCAGTGCCAGCATCTCCCGCGCGCCCGCGGCCCGCGCGCTGCCCGGCGACTCCCGGTCGGCCAGCGCGGTGGCGTCGGCGGCGAGCGCCACCGACCGGCTCAGCTCGCCGGCGCTGGCCGCGGCCTGCGCGGCGCTGAGCTGCAGCGTGACCAGGTCGCTGCCGGCCCGCTGCTCGGCATCGGGCACCGCGGCCCACAGCTGCAGCGCCCGCTCCAGCTGGCGCAGCGCCTCGACCGGCGCGTGCAGGGCCATCGCCTCGGTCGCCGCCTGCACCGAGGCGGACAGCGCCCGCGGCAGGTCGTGGCTCTCCAGTGAGTGGTAGGCCAGCTCGGCCGCGCTGCTCTCCACCCCTTCGGCGAACAGCCTCGCGTAGGTGCCGTGCAGCCGGACCCGCTCGCCCGGCAGCAGGTCACCGTAGACCGCCTCCTGCAGCAGCGCGTGCTGGAATACGTACGACCCGCCGTCGGCGATGAGCACGTAGTGCGTGACCGCCTCGCGCAGCGCCTCTTCCAGCTCCGCCTCCGGCATCCCGGTCGCGGCCTGCAGCAGCGAGTGGCTGACCCGCCGCCCGGCGACCGAGGCCACCCGGGCCACCTGCTGGACGGCCGGCGGCAGCCGCTCCAGCCGGGCCAGCAGCACGTCGGCCAGCGCGGTCGGCAGACCGGGGTCGGCGGCCAGGCCGGCCGCGAGCAGCTCCTCGGCGAAGTAGGCGTTGCCCTCGGAGCGGGCGAGCACGTCGCGCACCAGCCGGTCGGGCACCGGCCCGCCGGACAGCGTCCGCAGGTAGTCACCGAGCTCGGCCGGCGTGAACGGGGACAGCTCGAGCCGCTCGACCGTCGGCAGCCGGAGCAGCTCGCCGAGCAGCGGGCGCAGCGGATGGCGGCGGTGCAGGTCGTCGGCCCGGTAGGAGGCGATGACGGCAGCCCGCTCGGACCGCAGCCGGGCGAGCAGGAACGCGAGCAGGTCGCGGGTGGACTGGTCGGCCCAGTGCAGGTCTTCGATGACCAGCAGCAGCGGCGGGGCGATCTCGGCCGCGTCGCCGAGCGCGCCGGCGACGGCGTCGAACAGCTGCAGCCGGGCCGCGTCGTCGTCGGCGGCGGGCGCCGCGGCGGGCCGGCCGGGTCGGGTGATCAGCCGGTCGAGCGCGGGCCGGTCACGCAGGGCCTCGGCGAGCGGACCGTCCTCGCCGGCCAGGTCGGCGAGCTGGCGCAGCGCCTCGGCGAAGGGCAGGTAGGGCAGGCCGACCGCACCGAGGTCGACGCAGTGCCCGACGAGCACGGTGGCGCCGCTCTGGCGGGCCCGCCGGCACAGCTCGGCGAGCAGCCGAGTCTTGCCCACGCCGGCGTCGCCGGAGAGCAGCACCGCGGCGGGCGACCCGGCCCGGGCGCGCTCCATCGCCGCGGACAGCCGGGCGAGCTCCGCGCCACGGCCGACCAGCGGCTTCTCCGACCCCATCCTGGACACGACGCCATCGTCCCACCGCGGTACGACAGAACCTGCGCAGTTTCCTGTGGGCTGAAGGCGGCCCGGCGGCCGGTGCCGCGGACAGCCGACGGCCCGGCGAGCACCCCTCGCCGGGCCGTCGTCTTGTGGAGGTCAGTTGTACGCGCGATCTCCCGAGCCGGTTCCCTCGCCGGCCGCCGGGATCAGTGGGCCGTGCGCCGGCCGAGGTGGCGGCCGGTGCGAGCGGCGCGGCGCGCGGTCCGGGCCAGCCGGTAGTCCGCGGCCTCGCGGCGCAGGTTCGCGCGGCGGTAGTCGAGCTCGGTGTCGAGCGCGGGACCGTAGTAGTAACCAGACATCGTGTGCGCTCCTCGGATGACTCTCTCTCGTTGACGTGATCGAGAATCGTCCTGAGGTGGCACCCGCCACATCGGAAGGTCACGCAGTCCCGCGCCCCGCTTCCGCCCGAGGTCGTCTAAGGCCCTTAGACGATGCCATCCGAGCAGGTCAGCGGCATAGGCAACGCCGGGAGTGCGATCGCTCCCGGGGCCCGGAAAGTATCAACGTTACTGCTGGGTGTCCTCGTCGCCCGTACGCTCCTGGGCCGTGTCGACCCCGCGGTCGATCTGCTCGCCGTACTTGCCGCCGGTCTTGTCGTCGGCGAAGTCCCCGGCCTTCTCCAGGCCCTGGTCGACCTGCTCGTCGTGGTCGTCGGCGAACTCCTTCGCCTTGTCCATGAAGCCACCCATGGTCGGCTCCTCCCGTGTGAGTTCCACCAGCCTCCTCCCGGCCCTCACTGCCCGCAACCGGACCGGAACGGACGAACTCAGGCGTTGGTGCTCGCGTCAGCTGGCTCGCTCCGGCTCTCGGCGCGGGGCGGTCGGTCCATGCCCTTCCACGCCGGGAAGACGAACGGAGCCAGCGTGACCAGCAGGTAGATCACGGCACTGCCCAGCAGCGTGGCGGTGAGCCCGATCGTGCCCGCCA
This sequence comes from Mycobacteriales bacterium, assembly GCA_036558285.1. Lineage (GTDB taxonomy): Bacteria > Actinomycetota > Actinomycetes > Mycobacteriales > CADCTP01 > CADCTP01. The sequence goes on from DATBFW010000183.1 coordinate 42,893, forward strand.
GCCAGCCGCCGAGCAGGCCGCCCAGCGGGATTCCGCCCCAGGAGATGGCGTTGATCGCCGACAGCACCCGGGCGCGCAGCTCCGCCGGCACCTGCTCGTACTCGACGGCGCCGAAGATCGGGTTCAGCGCACCGGCCGCGAGGCCGCTGGCGGCGGTGACCGCGAGGACCACCGGCAGCGACCGGCTCAGGCCGAGCACGAACAGGTGCGGCGACCCGCCGATGAGCAGCGCCCAGGCGAACGTCCACCGCCGCGGCAGCCGCGGTCCCAGCCAGGTGAACAGCGCGTTGCCGATGATCAGGCCGAGCGCGAGCGCGGTGAACACGCTGCCGAGGGCGGCCGGATCGGCGACCTCGTCGCGCACCCAGGCCGGCAGCAGCACGGCCGTCCAGGCCTGGTCGATGAGGTTCATGACGAACGTCAGCACGCCGATGCCGAGCACCAGCCGGTGCCGGCCCAGCCAGCGGAAGCCGACCCGCAGCTGGGCCAGGTACGTCGACTCGCTGCGCTGCCGCGGCTGCACGGATCCTGGGACTGTCGCGGCGATCACCGCGGCGCAGACCGCGAACGAGACGGCGTCGACCGCGAGCACCGCCGGAGCCCCCGCCACCACCAGCAGCACGCCCGCCAGCGGCGCACCGAGCAGCAGCGCCAGCCGGCCCAGCCCGTCGACCAGTCCGGCCACCCGCTCCATCGGCGTGCCGGCCAGGGTGCCGGTGGCGGGGACGAGCACGCGCAGGCCGGAGCCGGCCACCCCGTTGGCGGCGCCGGCCGCTGCGACGGCGGCCAGCAGCGCTCCGAAGTGCAGCATCCCGACCGCGTGCAGGACCGGGACCGCGCCGACCGCGAGGGCGGCCAGCAGGTTCCCGATCACGGCCGCCCGGGCGGCGCCGAGCCGGTCCACGTACGGGCCCCCGACCGCGCCGACCAGAACGTAGGGGGTCATCTCGGCGAAGGCGACGAGGCCGGCGCGGGCGACCGAGCCGGTGCTGACCAGCACGAACCACGGCAGCGCGACCGCGGTCATCCGGGTGCCGAGGGTGGTGACCACGTAGCCGGAGAGCAGCCCGACCAGCGGCCGCCGGTCAGCCACGCCGGTGCACCGGCCGCGGTTCAGGCAGCATCAGGACACTCTCACCGAACTCAGGCAACACGGCATCTCCATTGCCAGCGCCAGCCCCCATGACCGCATCCCGACACTCCCCGACGCCCGCTCCGCCCGTGCGACACTGGCGCCGCAGCCAGGAGGGCTCGCCTAGTGGCCGATGGCGGCGGTCTTGAAAGGAGACCGGCGGGGCTGTCAGCGCGACCCGCGCTCGCTGTCGTGACCACGCTGTTAGTAGCGTTGACCTGGGCTTACGCGTTGGGAGCCGGGCGACTGGCGGTCCTGCTCGGTCCGGCCCGATCCAGCGTCTTGCGACCGTCCGCGGACCATACGCGGACCAGCAGGGCGGCATTCAGGCTGAGGGGCTGCCCTCCTAGCTGCCGGCCGTTCGGACGCCGGCGCCGGGTCAAGGGCGCCTTCGGCCTATCGGTGACGTCGTCGAGCAGGTCGCCCTTGACGCGGTGTCGGTGGACGCAAGAACGATGGCAGCTCGGAGGGCAGACCCGGACGTAGGCAGCGTCACCCCGGACGACCAGGGTCCCGGCCAGCTGGTGAGGACTTCTCTTCGGCTTGGCCGGGGCCCTTCGCTGCGCGCCCGCCGCGCGGTCCAGCGCGCAGGGCGCTTGCGCCCGGAGCGCGACGTGGCCGCCGATGCGGCGGGCGCTGCGGGCCGTCAGGCCCGCGTTCAAGACGTACAGAAACTTCTCACAGGCCCGACCGCGTGGCGGCTGTCCGGTCCCGGCTGAGGCTTGACACTCCGGTCCCACCTGATGCCTGACAGGTGTCGTGATCGGCTTTCCTACTGCGCGTCGTTTGCGGGCGGCGCAGGGTGGGAGGCCGGGATTGGCACTGGTCGACATGACCGTGGTCGAGCAGCGGTATCGGGCCGTGTTGGCCGTGCAGGCGGGCCGGCCGGTGACCGAGGTCGCCGCGAAGGCCGGGGTGTCCCGGCAGACCCTGCACACGTGGCTGGCCCGGTATCGAGACGGTGGGCTGGGCGGCCTGGTCGACCGGTCGCACCGGCCGGCCTCCTGCCCGCACCGGGCCGACGCCGCGGTGGAGACGGCGGTGTGTGAGCTGCGCCGGCACCATCCGCGGTGGGGGCCGCGGCGGATTCGGCACGAGCTCGGCGTCAACGGCTGCCCGGGGCCGGTGCCGTCCCGGATGACGGTGCACCGGATCCTGGTCCGGCACGGCCTGATCGACCCCACCACTCGCAAGCGCCGCCGACAGGACTACCGCCGCTGGCAGCGGGACGCCCCCATGCAGCTGTGGCAGCTGGACATCGTCGGCGGCCTGCTCCTCGAGAGCGGAGCGGAGTGCAAGATCGTCACCGGCGTCGATGACCACTCCCGTTACTGCGTAATCGCCGCGGTGGTGCCGCGGGCCACCGGCCGGGCGGTCTGCCTCGCCTTCGCCGCCGCGCTGGCCCGGTTCGGGATCCCCGACGAAGTGCTCACAGACAATGGCAAGCAGTTCACCGACCGGTTCGGCGCCGGCGGGGAGGTGCTGTTCGACCGGATCTGCCGAGACAACGGCATCATCCACCGGCTCACCCAACCCGCCTCCCCGACTACCACGGGAAAGGTGGAGCGGTTCCACCAGACCCTGCGCCGGGAGCTACTCAACGACCACGGCCCCTTCACCGACCTGCCCGACGCCCAGGCCGAACTCGACCGGTGGCTGACCGAATACAACACCGACCGGCCGCACCAGTCACTGGACATGGACACCCCGGCCAGCCGGTTCGCCACCGACCGCAGCAGCGAGCAACTACTGCCGCTGCGGCTGCCGGCCGCGCTGCGGACTATCCCAGCGGCACCGCAACCGACAACGCCGGCGCCGCAGCCGCCGTCCTCGCCGATCGAGCCGGCCGAACCGGCCGAGCCTGTGGGCGGACTGCCGCCGGCCTACTCGAGCGGGCCAGTGGAGTTCGAGCGGGTCGTGCCGCCGTCAGGAAACTTGGCGGTGGCCGGCAAGCAGTTCTGGCTCGGCACCGCTCGGGCCGGCGTGACCGTGACGTTCTGGGCCGACTGCGACGTCATCCACCTGCTCGTCGCCGGCGCCCGGGTCAAGACCGTCCGCTCCCACCTATCGGTCAATGACCTGGCCGCGCTGGCCGCCCACGGCGGCCGCCCGGCCGGCCCGCCGCCACTGCCACCAGCCGAACCCGGTGCTGCGATCGAAGTCGACCGGATCGTCAACAAGACCGGCATCGTCTCCCTCGCCGGCCGGCAGATCCTCGCCGCCGACATCCTCGGTGGCCGCCTGGTCAGTATCCGGATCGACCAAACCACCCTGGCCTTCTTCGACCCGGCCACCCGTCAGCTGCTGCGGGCCCGGCCGAACCCGCTGAGCTGGGACCAGGTCAGCCGGCTGCGCGGCGCCCGCCAGGCCGGCCCACCCCCGCGGCCGGCGACCGAGCCGGTCACCGTCCAACGCCGGGCCTCCGCCACTGGCGTCATCCTGGTCGCCCGGCAGAAGATCGCCCTCGGCCGAGCCCAAGCCGGGCAGACCGTCACCGTCCACGTCGCCGAGCACACCCTGACCATCGAAACCGACGGAGGACCCCGCACCATCACCCGGACCACCACCCGGCCCATCCGCAACCTCAAAGCCAACCGGCCCTGGTCCCGCAAGACCAGCAACGTTTCCTAGCCCACCTGTCAAGGATCAAGTGAGACAGCAACGTCAGGCATCAGCTGGGACCCGACACGACCGCGTGGCGGCGCGGCCCGGGCGGACTGTCCGGCGCCTCTTGATCCGTGACAGCTCGGCTTCAGTTGATGTGTGACAGGTTCGCCAGCGGCTTGCCGGAGAGCGGCTACCTACCGTCACAGCCGCGGCGCGGTGGCCCGGCCGGAGTCTCGCGACCAGCGGCAGATGCGGATGTTCGTCCTCGGGGCTTATCCGATTGCCTCGTCGGCTCCGATTTCTTCTGCCGACCCGAGGGGAGGCCGCAGGAGCTCAATTCTCGGCGAACTCCGGCATTTCTGCTTCGCGCGGGTACGCGACGTGGCCATACTGCGGGACGACCGCCGGTGTGGCGGCGTCGGGCACCTCGATCGAGTCGTCCGCGACGCGGCGGACAGCGAGGGAGAGTTCATGCGTCCACTCCACAGGCGCTGGAGGGCGGCCCTGGCTGCCGCCGCTGTCGCCGCGACCTGCGCAGCACTGACCGTCGCCACCCCTGGCACCGCCACCGCGGCACCCTCCGGCGGCGGGCTGACCGGGACGTTCCGGACTATCACCAAGGGCGAAGCACGGCCCTTCCCGACTGGGCAGACCGTCGGCATACCCGCGGGCGTGCAGAGCCCGGAGATACCGCGGGAACCGGAGGAGTCCGGTGACCGGGACCGTGGCCTCACGGTGCGTCGGAGCGCGGCGACGGTCAGCCCGGCGGGCGTGCCGATCGTGCGGCCGGCCCCGGTGAGCGGCGGGAACGGGCTCGTCCGCTCATTCCATGGCCTGGACGGCTTCGACCAGCGGTTTGCCAACAACGGCAACCAGTTCTCGGTCGAGCCGCCGGACCAGGCGCTGTGCGTCGGGCCGAGGTACGTCCTCGAGGCAACCAACGACGTGCTGCAGGTGTTCGCGAAGGGCGGATCGGCGGCCAGCCCGGTCACCGACCTCAACACCTTCTACGGCTACCCGGCTGCGATCAACCGCACCACCGGGGCTCAGGGCCCGTTCGTCACCGACCCGACCTGCATCTACGACGCCGGCACGAGCCGCTACTACCTGGTTGTGCTGACGCTGGAGGTCGTTCCGGACACCGGTGCGTTCACCGGCCGCAATACGCTTGACCTCGCCGTCAGCCGGAGCTCCAACCCTCTCGGTCGCTGGGACATCTACCGGCTCCCGGTGCAGGACGACGGCACCCAGGGCACCCCAACGCATGCGGACTGCCCGTGCATCGGCGACTACCCGCACATCGGCGCCGACAAGTACGGCATCTACCTGACCACCAATGAGTACCCGTTCTCCGATGAGCCGGGCGAGTTCGGCAACAACTTCAACGGCGCACAGATCTACCTGCTGGACAAGCGGGCCCTGGCTGCCGGCGCCGCCTCGGTGAACGTTGTTCAGTTCGAGAACACGTTCCTGCGCAACGGGTCGACCCGGGTGCCGGGGTTCACCGTCTGGCCGGCGAACGTGCCCGGCACCGCGTACCAGACCGCGAACAACGGCACCGAGTACTTCCTGAGCTCCATCGCGGGTGAGGAGGCCCAGCCGGGCGGCTTCACCGGTCGCGCTGATGCGATCGGCGTCTGGCAGGTGACCAACTCGGCGTCAATCCGGTCCGGCTCGCCTGCGCCGGTGCTCTCCCGGTCGCTCTTGCCGTCCGAGCGGTACGTGGTGCCGCCCCTGTCGGAGCAGAAGATCGGCCCGACCCCGCTCGCGGACTGCGTCAACGTCGCCTGCCTCGAAGACATCGGCCCTGGCCGGGAGAGCGAGGGCCCGCTGGACAGCAACGACAGCCGGATGCAGCAGGTCTATTACGCTGGCGGCAAGCTCTATGGGGCGTTGGACACCGCCGCACAGGTGAACGGGCAGCTGCAGGCGGGGATCGCCTGGTTCACGGTACGGCCGGGGGCCCACCCCAACACCGCCACCATGGCCAACCAGGGCTACCTGGCGGTCGCCGGCAACAACGTCACCTATCCGGCGATCGCCGTGGACGGCAGCGGCAAGGGCGCCATGGCGTTCACCTTGGTGGGGAAGAACTACTTCCCCAGCGCGGCGTACACGCTGGTGTCCGGCGGGTCGGTCCGGCAGTCGATCAAGATGGCGGCGGGCGGCAAGGGACCGCAGGACGGCTTCAGCGAGTACGGCTTCTTCTCCGAGCCGGACCCGGCACGGCCGAGGTGGGGTGACTACGGCGCGGCGCAGCCGCAGGGCGGCCTCATCTGGATCGCCTCCGAGTACATCGGCCAGCGCTGCACCCTGGCCACGTACCAGGCCGATCCGACCTGCGGGCAGACGCGGGCCCCGCTGATCAACTGGGGGACGCGGATCAGCGCGGTCAGCCCGTAGCGGAGATGGAGGGGGCCGGGACCGCGGTTCCGGCCCCCTTCGGAGCCCACCGGGGGGCGGGAGAAACAGCTTCTGCGCCGACAAGACGATCGAACGCCAATCAGACGACGGCAGTGACGTCGTCCGCCCTTCGGCATGAGCGACAGTCCTGAGCCGACCGCAGACGAGCATGCCCGCCGTCGTCCGACACCACACCAATTTCGGACTGCCGTAGTGCACTGACGGTCGGACTATATCCATCGATGGTGAAACTATATCGTGGACCAGTGTTATTGTTATAGATCACCCCGCGCCACCGGTTGATTACGAAATTGAGCAGCCGTGCACTCACGTTTCATGCGTGGTGCTCTTGCGAAGGGATTGGGAGTTTCTCATCGACCAGCTTCGCTCAACATATGCGGTTGTTGAGTACTTAAGACGTGTTGAGAGGTCCGCTGCTCACTTGGGTGAGGAGCCTGATCGATACTACGAACTAGCCGCGGCGGATGCAGAGGCTGAGCCGACGGAACTTGATCCCGGCGTGCCTGGTGCTGGCGTACCGCATTCCTCGCCAATGTTCCCCGTTCATCCAGCCGGAAGTGACGACGACGCTGCGCACGGTATGGTGCGCATTATTTGCGAGGACATAGCTAATACTGACAGTGAGACAAGTGAAGAGGACCGCCTCAAGCTACTTGCTGCGATAGACAGTCTTCCCGTCGGGCACAGGAGCAGTCTGGGTAGGTATCTACTCGACGGCCTATCGGATACGCTTGGAGCGCCGCGGGGAACTTCGTCCTGGAAATTTCGCACAGTGCGCGCACCGCTCGATCGAGCTCAGCTAGGATTCGGCGTCTGTTCGAAGTTTGACGAGTCGATTCGCGCGGAATTCACTTCTTGGCTCTTGCTCCGCCATCACGAGCGCGGCGCCACAGGCTCGCTAACTGACGTTTTGTCGCTAGGTGTTCTACTCACCCCGCGCGCGGACGGCCTCCGCGACTGGGATACGACCCTGGCCGCAGTTATGGG
>DATBFW010000184.1:0-6454 GCA_036558285.1 Mycobacteriales bacterium
TCACCGAGTCGTTGACCCGCAGCGGGTTGACGATCACCCGCTCGCCGAACTCGATGAAGTTGAACCCGCCGAACGTGGCCGCGTAGTGGTCCTGCTGGCCGCCGCGGATGCGCAGGTCGACCCGTTCGGCCTGGTACGCCAACTCGGCCACCTCGTAGTCGGTCAGTGCCAGCCGGTGGTGCTCGCGCAGCAGCCCGACCAGCGCGACCAGCATCGTCGAGGACGAGCCGAGCCCGGAGCCGGGCGGCGCACTGGACCGCAGCAGCAGGTCGAAGCCACCGCCGCCGGCACTGTCGCCGGCACTCCCGCCGCCGAGCCGGCGCACCGCGGCCTTGACCAGGTCGAGCCGGCCGTCGAAGGACGGCTCGGCCCGGGCGTCGAAGTCGAGCGACATGCCGAGGTCGAGCGAGTGCACGCAGATCCGCTGGTCCGCCCGCGGCGTCAGCGACCCGTACGCGTACCGGTCGATGGTGGCGGACAGGACGGCGCCGCCCTCGGTCTCCGGGAACGGCGCCACGTCCGTGCCGCCGCCGGCGAAGCTGAGCCGCAGCGGAGCCCTCGACCTCACGACCACGCGAACTCCCTCTCTCGGTCAAAGGACCCTACCGACCCGACCGGTGCCAATCCGGCTGTTGTCGTAGGCTCCAGCGCATGTCGGATCAGCGGCACCTCGGCCGGACGGTCTTCGTGCTCACCCGGGGAGCGCGCGCCTGCCTCCTGCTCGGACTGCTGTTGCTGGTCCTCGGCGTCTACGTGCTGGTCACGCCGATCGACATCCAGAGCCCGCAGGGGCCGATGGTCGCGTGCGGTTCGGGGTGGCGCCCGCCCGGAGACCAGTTCCACAAGAACGTCTGCGGCCGCCTCGTCCAGCGTCAGCAGGTGCAGACGGGGTTCCTGGCCGGCGGCGCGCTCATTGTCGCCGCCGGTGGCGTGCTGGTCTTCGGCTCGTCCCGACGCGAGGAGCGCGCCGGGACTTCTACCGACGACGGCGAATCTCCGCTCTACCGCGACTAGTACGCGGGGCGTTCAGCCCGTGTGGTCGGCCAGCCGCAGCAGTTGCGGCCCCAGCCACCGCCAGACCACGGCCGCGCCCGCATCGGTGAAGTGCAGGCCGTCCGAGCGCAGCGTTACCCCGTCGCGGGCGGCGCTGTAGCCCTCGGCGCAGAGGAAGCCGTACATGTCCAACAGCGTCACCCGGCCCGGCCGCTGGCTTGCGTAGCGGGTCAGCACGGCGTTGAGCCAGCGGACCCGGGAGTCGTCGTTGATGATCGGCGGGTCGGGGGACAGGCCGCTGTCGGGGACCTTGTGGCAGCCGACCGTGATGAGCGCGATCGGCCGGCGGCCGGCGCCCAGTCGGCGGGTGTCGGAGTCGAGAACGCGGACGAGGTGCTGCTCGTACGCGGGGCTGCCGAAGCGGACGATCCGGCCGTCCACCACCTGGTCGAACTGCTCCCCGATGCCCGGGAACAGCACGGCAACGTCCGGGTTCACTGCGGCCACGTCCGCCGGCCAGGCGGCGTCCCACGGCGGGCATCGTGCGTCCAGCGCCTTCGGCCGGCCGTCGATGGCCAGCGGCACCGGGATCAGCCCGCAACCGAGTTGTGTGCTCCCCGCGACGAACATGCCGGGCACCATCTCGGGCCGGAAGCCCATCCGAAGGCTGTACGGCACGGAGTCGCCGAGCAGGTAGACCGCCACGTCGTCCGCTCGGCGTTGCTGCGCCGCGGCCGGGGCGACCGGAGCACCGGTCGGCGGACCGGCTCCGGCCGTGCCGGCCAGCACGAGCGCGACGACGGCGGCCAGCGACCCTGCGACAAGCGGACGCAGCCGGCGGGCCGGCCAGCGACGGCCGAGCGCGCCGGCCCGCACCGGCCGCTCCACCAGCACGTACGACACAGCGGCCAGCAGTCCGGTGACGGCGAGCCTGAGCAGGAGCAGCGCCGGCCCGGTGGCGCCGACCCGGTCGGGCGTCAGCACGACGTACACCGGCCAGTGCCAGAGGTACAGGCCGTACGAGACAAGGCCGACAAGGCGCAGTGGCTCCCAGGTCAGCAGCCGGGCGGTGGTCGAGTGGTCATCGGCGGCGGCTACCACGACCAGTACCGCGAGCACGGCGACGAGCAGGAAGCCACCCTGGTAGAGCCAACCAGCGGTGTCCCGCGCGGTGATCATTACGAGGGCGAGCCCGGCGAGTCCGAGCAGCCCTGTCGACCGGCGGCCAGGCAGCGGAATGTCGCGGCCGGCCACGGACAGGTATGCCGCCGGGCGCGTCTCGGTCCGATTCCGGGCCAGCACGGCTGCGACCGCGCCGACCAGCAGGGCCTCCAGCCGCGTGTCCGTGCCGTAGTAGACCCGGGATGGGTCCGCGCCCGGGGTGTACAGCGCCGCAGCCAGCGCCGCCGACACTGCCGCGCCCACCCCGAACGCGACGGCCAGCCCGCGCCGGCGCAGGCCGATGGTGAGCAGCGCGAGCAGCAGCAGCGGGAAGATCAGGTAGAACTGCTCCTCGATGCCGAGCGACCACATGTGTCGCAACGGCGACAGCTCGTGGTACTGGGCGAAGTACGACCGGTCAGCGACCACAAAGCGCCAGTTGGCGACGTAGCCGAGGGTGGCCAACGCATCACCGCGCAGCGCGCCCCGCTCCGCCGGCGAGGCGAGCGCCGCCGCGCCGAGCGAGACGGCGACGAGTACGAGGAGCAGAGCCGGCAGCAACCGCCGAGCCCGACGCAGCCAGAACCGTCGCAGGTCGATCGAGCCCCAGTGCCGCCACTCGGCCAGCAGCAAGCCGGTGATGAGGAAGCCGCTGAGCACGAAGAAGATGTCGACGCCGATGAACCCGCCGCGGGCCCAGCCGACCCGACCGTGGTAGAGCAGCACCGCGAGCACAGCGACTGCCCGGACACCGTCCAAGCCAGGGCGGTAGCGCAGCCCTGTCGCCGATGTCACGACGGGCAGCCTAGTGGGCTGGCTCCGCCTACCGCGACGAACGGAGCAACAGTGGACACATCGGCGTTCGCCGCCACGCTGGACGGAATCTTCGCTGGTTCGACGGCCGACGGCGTCCACGCCGACCCGCGCTTCACCGCGATCACCGCGGATCTGGCGGCGGCGGGTGCAAGGACCCCGTCCGAGGACGAGGACAGCGTCCCGGACGAGAGCGAGCCACGCCGGCCGCCGGGACCAGCGGCATGCCCTAAGGTCCCGGCCGTGGATGCCGCCGCCTTCGCTGCCGAGCTCGACGGCCTGTTCGACGGACCGCTGGCCGACGGGGCGCCGGCCGACCCGCGGTTCGCCGAGGTCGCCGCCGCCGTGCCCGGCTTCAGCACGCCGGCCGAGCTGGCCGTGCTCAACCTGGCCGCCCGCCGGCTGCCGGCCGGCGAGGCCTACCTGGAGGTCGGCACCTTCAAGGGCCGCTCGCTGGCCGGGGCGCTGCTCGAGGCGCCGGACCGGCCGTACGTGGCGGTGGAGAACTTCCAGGAGTTCGGCATGCTCGCGGCCGAGTCCCGGGCCGAGCTGCAGTCGGTGCTGGACGCGGCGTCCCGGCCGGTCACCCTGCACGACGGCGACTGCTTCGCGGTGCTCGCCCGGCAGGAGGCGGTGCCGGCCCCGGTCGGCGTCTACTTCTACGACGGCGCGCACACCGGGCTGGCGCACTACCTGGCGCTCGGGGTGGTCGAGCCGCTGCTCGCCGACGAGGCGGTGGTGCTGGTCGACGACGCGAGCTGGCCGATGGTCGCCGCCGCGACCCGCCGCTACACCGACCGGCACCCTGGCTGGTCCGTGCTGCGGGACATCCGTGCGGCGGCCGACCACGACGAGCGGTGGGCCAACGGGATGCTGGTGCTGCGCTACCGCCGGCCCCCGGGCGCGCCGCGGACGATGGCCGGCGACGTGCGCTGGCGCCGGCTGTTGCAGGTGCATGCCCGCGGGCCGGCGACCTCGCTGGTGTGGCGGGCGCTGCACCGGTTCCCCGGGCTGGTGCCGCTGGCCAAGCGGGTCGTGCCGAAGTCGTCCCGGACCGTACCGGCCGACCCGGCCGACCCGGTGGGGCCGGTGGGGCCGGTCAGCCCCGGCGGCTAGCCCGAGCCGAGCGGGGCCGGGTCGAGGGAGCCGGTCGGGATACGGTCCCGCAGCACCAGCAGCGTCGCCGCGACCGCCAGCACGCTCGTGCAGACCAGGCTGACCGCGAGGATCGCGGCGGGGGAGTCGTGCGGCCCGACGGCGATGATCAGCGCCTCGACCGCGACCACGATCCACAGCAGCCGGCCCGGCCGCGGGTCGCCGGCCGCGACGGCGGCGAGCAGGGCCAGCTGCACCAGCGCCCAGAGCGTGCCGAGGACCGCGAACGGCACCGCGAGGTTCACCGCCTCGGCGTAGCCGGGGTCGTCGCCGGCGATCACCCGGACCACCGGCCCGGCCGCGACCGCCGCGGCCAGGATCCCGGCCGCGCCCACCCCGGCGGCCGCCGCCGCCGAGCGCAGCAGCAGTCCGCGGCCGGAGCCGTCGCGGGCCAGCCGCGGGAACACCAGTGCCGGCACGAACTGGGCGCCCCACAGGCAGGCCTTGCCGAACAGAGCGGCCAGCGCGTACGCCCCGGACTCCTCGCGGGACAGGAAGTGCCGGGCCAGCAGCAGGTCAACGTTTGACAGCACGATCACCCCGGCGATCGCCGAGCAGGCCCGGGCCAGGTCGGCGAGCAGGTCCCGGGACCGGCCCGGCACGCTCCAGCTGGCCGGGCCGGACATCCACCACAGCCCGGCCGCCGCGGCGAACGTGGCCACCGCGAGCGCGGCCATCGCGCCGGCCACCGAGAGGGTCAGCAACGCGGTCACCACGCCGGCGCCGAACCGGGCCAGCGCGGTGACCACCTGGCCGGCCGCGAACGCGGTGTAGCGCTCGTGCCCGAGCAGGCCGCCGAGCAGCGCCCCCTGCACCGAATAGGGCAGCAGCATCACGCCGAGCCAGACCGCCGGCCACGGGCTGCCGAGGTGGAAGAACGCGTCGGCGACCGGGGACAGCACGATCACCAGGCCGCCGACCACGGTGCCGACCGTGATCGACAGCCGCAGCCCGGCCCGCTCGTTGGCGCCGGCCGGCAGGTCCGCCGAGGCGGTGCGCCGGGCCAACACGTAGGTCAGCGCACCGGCCGGGATGCCGCCGATCAGGCCGACCCCGAGCAGCGCGCCCAGCGCGCCGTACTCGGCCGGCCCGAACGACCGGGTGAGCAGCACGGTCAGCCCGTAGCCGAGGGCGTTCGACAGCACCGACGCGACCCCCAGCAGCACCCCCGCCCGGGCCAGCGACGTGCCACCGCGCTGCGCCATCGCACCTCCGCGGGCAGCATATCCACACCCCTACCTACCGGTAGGGTCTGGACGCGTGGAGGACGCGCGGCCGGTCTCGTGGTGGACGCCCACCCGGACCGCGGCCGTGGTCCTCTGGATGGTGCTGGCCGAGGTCGTGCTGCTCAGCTCGTTCGGCTCGTTCGTGGTCGACACCAAGCCGGAGCTCTACCTGGCCCCGTGGCGCAGCGCCGCCGCGTACCTGTCGGCGTGGCAGGCGAACCCGCAGCTCGGCTTCCCGTCCTTCAACGTCGGCCTGGCGCCGGTCGCGGCCGCGGTCGGGCTGATCCAGGCGGTCGGCATCCCGCCCGAGCTGTCGGTCCGGGTGCTCCGGCTGCTGCTGTTCGCGGTCGGCTCGCTCGGCGCGGCCCGGCTGTACCGGGCCCTGCGGCCGGGGTCGGACCCGGTCGGGCCGCTGGTGGCCGGCACCGTGTTCGTCGCCAACCCGTACGTGGTCGTCGCCGGGACGACGCAGGCGATCCTGCTGCCGTGGGCGCTGCTGCCCTGGCAGCTGCTCTGCCTCGTGCACGCGCTGCGGGTGCCGGACGGCGCCGGCCGCTGGGCCCGGTGGCGGTGGCCGGCCGGCTTCGCGCTGGCGTTCGCCGCGACGTCGGGCATGAACGCGGGTGTCGTTCCGCTGTTCCAGCTCGTCGCTGTGCCGGTCGTGGTGGCGGTGGTCCGGCCGGGATCGTGGCAGCGCGCGCTGGCCGTGGTCGGCCGGTGCGCGGTGCTGGTGGCCGCCGTCTCGCTGTACTGGATCGTCCCGTCGGTGCTGGCCCTCGGCGCCGGTGCGACCGTGGTCGACAACTCCGAGACGCCGCAGGGCATCTCCGGCCCGTCATCGGCAGCCGAGGTGTTGCGCGGGCTCGGCCTGTGGCCGCTGTACGGCTCGGGCGGGCGCGGCGTCTGGCTGCCGGAGTTCGCCGACTACCTGACCTCGCCGGTCGTCGTGGTCGCCTCGTTCGCGCTGCCGGTGCTGGCGGTCGCCGGCGCGCTGCTGGTCCGCGGTCGGCTGCGCCGGCTCGGGCTCGGGCTGGTGCTGGTCGCCGTGCCGATCATGGTCGGGCTGTTCCCGGTGACCCATCCCGCGCCGTTCGGCCGGATGCTGG
>DATBFW010000185.1:0-2448 GCA_036558285.1 Mycobacteriales bacterium
CGCGCCGAACCCGAGGGCCACGCCGAGCACCGCCGTGCTGGCCAGCACCGGGGCCAGGTCGAAGCCGAGGATGCCGAGGATGGTGAGCGCCGCGATGGCGAACACGATGACCGAGACCGCGCTGCGCAGGATCGAGCCGAGAGCGCGGGCGCGCTGCTCGCGGCGCTCCGTGCCGGTCATCTGCACGGTCGCGGCCGCCTTGTGCGCCCGCCCGTTCGGGGTCACCGCCAGCGTCGCCGTCGCCGCCCGCTCGGTCACCTTGTTGATCACCCGGTGGACGATGGCCCGCACGAACAGCGCCAGCACCAGCACGAACGCGATCCGGCCGGCCTGGCTGACCGGGCCGGCCAGGTAGACCTTGACCACCTGCGTCGTGCTGCTGCTGTGGCTGAGGTCCCAGGCGAGCCGGCAGGCGATCCCCGGGTTGTCGCCGCAGTTCCCGGTCAGCGTGCCCGGCACGTCGGCTATGCGGAAGCCGGTGGCGTGGAACACGGAACTCCTTCCGACGAGTGCCACTCCACGCGAGGCTACCGGCGGCTCCGTCGTCAGGGGCGAGCTTCACCCTTTGCGCGCGGTGAAGACCAGGTTGTACGAGACGTGCAGGGTGATCGCGGCGAAGCCGACGGTCTGCAGCCGGGTGAGGAACGCGGCCGGCTCGACCGGGTTGTAGGTGTCGCCCTCGTGGAACTGGTGCAGGTCGTCGCTGGGCAGGCTGTCCGAGCCGAGGAAGGTGCCGCCCGGCCGCAGCACCCGGAACGCCTCGGCCAGCACCTGGTCCTGGAGTGCGCGGGTGGGCACGTGGTGCAGCATCGTGCAGGTGGCGACGGTGTCGAAGGACGCGTCCGGGTAGCCCAGACCCGGGGAGCCCAGCGCGGCCGCGTCGCCGCGTACCACCTCGACGTTGGTCCCGGCGAACCGGTCGGCTAGCCGTCCGGCGGCTTCCTCCTCGTGCTCGAGCGCGACCAGCCGGCCGACCCGGTGCCGCAGCCACTCGGTGGCCGCACCCGGTCCCGGTCCCAGCTCGAGCAGGTCGGTACCGAGTTCGACACCCGCCGTCGCCAGCGGCAGTACCTCGTCCTGGATATGCGCGGCCCATTCGGGGCTCGGCATTAGCTTGGCGTGGTTCTCGTTCATGGGACCGACGCTAGGCCCCTGAGCCGCGGCGAGATAGCGCGTAAGCTGCCATGTTGTGTCGCGAGCCGGACAATCTCCGGACTGCCGCGAGGACCACGACACCGCCGTCTTCGTGGCGGACTTCCCCATGCCCGCCGGTACCCGGTTCGACTGGCACACCCACGAGGACCACCAGCTGGCGTGGGCGGCGAGCGGCGTGCTCACCGTGCTGACCGCCGGAGCGACCTGGGTGCTGCCGCCGACCCGGGCGCTGTGGATCCCGGCCGGCCTGCCGCACGAGACCGCCTCCGACGGCGGCCGGGCCACCATGCGCTCGCTGTACATCAGGCCCGGGCTGTTCCGGGTCGGCTGGGACGAGAAGGGCCGGCCCACCCCGGTCGCGGCCAGCCCGCTGCTCGCCGAGCTCATCGGGTACCTCGGTCAGGCGGACCTGGACGCCGGCCGCCGCGGGCACGCCGAGGCACTGCTCGCCGACCTGCTCACCCCGGTGCCGGTGACCACGATCAGCGTCCGGCTGCCGGATACGGTGACCGCCCGGCGGGTCGCCGAGGCGCTGCGGGCCGATCCCGCGGACCGGCGCACGCTGCGCGAGTGGGGCCGCGAGGTGGGTGCCAGCGAGCGGACGCTGGCCCGCGCGTTCGCGGCCGAAGCAGGCGTGCCGTTCGGCCGCTGGCGGACCCTGCTGCGGCTGCAGGCGGCGCTGTCCATGCTCGCCACAGGCGATCCGGTCAGCCGGGTGGCCGGCCGGGTCGGCTACGACACCCCGAGCGCGTTCGTGGTCGCGTTCCGCCGCGAGACCGGCCAGACCCCGGGTTCGTACTTCAGACCGTGAGCCCGGTGTAGCTCGCGGCGAACGCCAGCGTGTCCCCGGATAGTTCCGCCATCCGGCTCACCGCCCGGGCGCCGTGACCCACCTGGGCCTCGGCCCGCAGCAGCACCGGGCGATCCGGGCCGGAGGAGGTGGCGTGCTGCAGCGCCGCGCACATCTTGTACGCGTGCACCGGATCCACCCGGGTGTCGCTGGTGAACACGGTGAACAGCACCGCCGGATAACGCGTCCCCTCGGTCACGTGATGGTAGGGCGAGTAGGCCAGCAGCCAGCCGAGCTGCTCGGGGTCCGACGCGGTGCCGTACTCGACGTTCCAGGTCTGCCCCAGACCGAACCGCTCGTAGCGCACCATGTCCAGCAGCGGCGCCGAGCAGATGACCGCGGCGTACAGCTCGGGCCGCTGGGTCAGCGCCGCGCCGACCAGCAGGCCGCCGTTGGACCCGCCGGATATGGCCAGCTGCTCCGGCGTGGTCCAGCCCTCCCGG
>DATBFW010000186.1:0-3230 GCA_036558285.1 Mycobacteriales bacterium
GCTGGCCGAGTCCACATTGGACATCCCGGACCTGAGGCTGGACGACGTCGGCGACATGGCCGAGGTGAAGCAGGCGCTGACCGAGACCGTCCTCTGGCCACTGTCCTATCCGGACACGTTCGCCCGGCTGGGCGTGCAGCCCGCCCGCGGGCTGCTGCTGTACGGGCCGCCCGGCTGCGGGACGACGTACCTGGTCCGGGCGATCGCCGGCACCGGGCAGGCGAACGTGCTCTCGGTCAAGGGCGCCGAGCTGCTGTCGAAGTGGGTCGGCGAGAGCGAGCGGGCGGTGCGCGAGCTGTTCCGCCGGGCCCGGGAGGCGGCGCCGGCGCTGGTGTTCCTGGACGAGGTCGACGCGCTTGCCCCGGTCCGCGGGCAGTCGAGCGACAGCGGGGTTGCCGACCGGGTGGTGGCGGCGCTGCTCACCGAGTTGGACGGGATCGAGGGGCTGCGCAACGTGGTCGTCGTCGGCGCGACCAACCGGCCGGATCTGGTCGACCCGGCGCTGCTGCGGCCGGGGCGGATGGGCCGGCTGGTGTTCGTGCCGCCGCCGGACGCGGCCGCCCGGGCCGAGATCCTGCGGGCGGCGGCGAAGCGGACGCCGCTCGGGCCCGGCGTCGACCTGGACGCGGTCGCCGCCGAGACCGACGGCTACAGCGGGGCCGACCTGGCCGCGCTCGTCCGGGAGGCCGCGCTGGCGGCGATGCGCCGTGACCTGGACGCCCCGGAGGTCACCGCCGACGACGTGCTCGCCGCCCGCCGCACCGTCCGCCCCTCCCTCGACCCGACCCAGGTCGCCGCCCTAGCCGCCTTCGCCTCCCGCCACCAACCCGCCTAACCCCTCCGCCCACCCTCGAGCCCACCCCCGCAACCCGGCCAGGGCTGCTCCGTCGAGCCCGAGACGGGCGCCGCCACATCGACCAGATCACGGGCGTAGGCGCGGCCGGCGGGCAGGCCCAGTGCCCGCGCGGCTACTCGCCGCTGCAGTGGGTCGAGCACCTGCGCGGCTCTGTTCAGCAGCGGAGCCCAGGGGTCATGGGGTCAAGGGTGCCCGGGGGGGTGTGGGGGATCAAGGGTTTCAGGCGGCGGTGAGTTCGAGGCGGGTGCCGACGCTGTTGGGGACGAACGCGGTCGGCAGGCGGTTGGCCAGCTCGTGCATGCCGCGCCAGCCGGTACAGTGCGCCGGCACCACGAAGTCGGGCGCCAGCGAGCCCAGCGCCTCGACCGTCGGCCCGATCACCGGCTCGAACAGCGCCCCGGTCAGGTGGAACCCGCCGAGCACCGCGTGCACCCGCTCCACCCCGGTCAGCGCCCGCGCGTACCGCACGACGTTGACCACGCCGGCGTGCCCGCACCCGGTGACGACGACGAGCCCGCGGCCGGCCAGGTGCAGGACCAGCGCCTGGTCGTCGAGGATCAGCGGGTCCGGCTGCCAGCCGTCGCCGCGCAGCGCCTGGTGGATCGCGAACCCGCGCTCGAAGTCGGTGGTGCGCGGCACCTCCCCGGTGACCAGCACGCTGCCGGCGAACAGGAACGACGGCTCGGGTCGCTCGATGATGTCGAAGCCGATGCCCTCCAGCGCGCCGCGGCTGGTGGCCGGCAGCTCCCACGGCTCCCGGCCGGGCAGCGTGACCCGTCGCCGCGCCCAGAACTCCGGGTGCACCAGCACCGGCAGGTGAGCGCTGCCGCCGAGCGCCCGGCTGAGCCCGTCCAGGCCGGTGGTGTGGTCGAAGTGACCGTGCGAGCAGACCACCGCCTCGACCGTGTCCGGCGCGATCTCCAGCCGGCGCATGTTCTCGACCATCCCGTCCGGGCTGACGCCGGTGTCGAACAGCAGCCGGTGCACGCCGCCGTCCTCCAGCTCGACCTCCACCAGGGCGGAGAAGCCGTGCTCGCCGACCGGCCCGTCGACGCCGAGGTCGTCGTGGTGCACCGGCGCCGCCAGCCGGGGCCAGTCCGGCAGGAGGCGCCGCCGGGCCGGGCCGGCGTCGGACGCCAACACGTCGACCGTGTTGTCGATGAGCGTCGTGACGTGCACGCGGCGCACCGGCCGCAGCGGGATCCGCTCCCCGGCGAACGCCTCGGCCTCCGCGGGGACGATCGTCGGGTCGAGCAGGATGTGGCCTGCCTCACACATGGCGCTCAGGCTAGTGCGTGCGGCGCCGGAGCCCGCTACCAGTCCTTGGTCACGACCAGGACGATGCCGGCCGGTGTCGGCGGCAGGCCGGCGTACCGCGGCAGGACCTGGTCGATCTGCGGGAATTCGCGGGCCAGCTCGGTGGCGGCCGCCTGGCCGGCCGCGTCCCCGGGCGTGTAGTAGACCGTGGTCGTGGGCAGCCGGCCGCCGAAGTTGCCGACCTGGGCGACCTGCCAGCCCCGGTTCTGCACCTCGCCGGCGGCCCGGTCGGCCAGCCCGTTGATCGTCGAGTTGTTCAGCACGGTCAGCGGCGCCCGGGCGGCCGTCGCCGGCGGCGCGGCGGTGGTCCGCGACGGTGGGGCGGCCGTCGTACGGGACCCGGTCGTCGGCTGCGGGCCGCTGGACCTGCTGCCCGACGGCGACCCGGTCGGGCGGGACGGCGCCGGCGAGGTGGCCACGGACGGCGACGGCGCGGGTGCGGCCCCGGACGACCCGGAGTCGCCACCACCGAGCGCCACCACGCCGACGACGAGCAACACCACGCCGACCAGCGCGACCAGCGCCCCGAACAACCGGGCGCCGCCGGGCGCGGCCAGCGTGGACCGCAGCCGGTCCACGGGTGGTCTCCCTCCAGGCGACGACCGGGTGGTCGTCGATGCGGCCAGGTGTTCCCCGTCCGGCTGGTCCCCCGAGCCGCCGGTGAGGTCGTCGAACGTGTAGCGGTTGACGGGAGCCTCTAGGGGCTGTCGATACCCAGGCGCCGGGCGGACCGCGCACGCTGCCGGCTGGCGCGCAGTCGGCGCAGCCTCTTGACCAGCATCGGATCGGCCGCGAGGGACTCGGGACGGTCGATCAGCGCGTTGAGCACCTGGTAGTAGCGGGTGGCGGACATGTCGAACAGGTCCTTGATCGCCTGCTCCTTGGCGCCGGCGTACTTCCACCACTGCCGCTCGAAAGCGAGGATCTCACGCTCGCGGCGGGTCAGCCCGTCTGCCGGCTCGGCGCCGTCGGTCCGGTCGACCGACGGGTTGAGGGCTTCGGCGGCGTCCACTGTCTCGCTTCCTCCGGCGCGGTGCGTACGGATGGGGCTCAGCGG
>DATBFW010000187.1:0-21245 GCA_036558285.1 Mycobacteriales bacterium
GCCGGTCCGACACGAGTGAGCCGCAACGTGGCGTACGCCACTGTTGTCCTAACAGACCGGTGCACCGCTGGCAACCGGCCCCACCCACCTGGCCGAACGGCGGTATCTCACTGCGACCGACCAGCCCCCGAGGAGTGAGCACGCGACCCTGCAATCGGCTCAGCGGCGATCGGCCGCAGGCTCGCAGTGCAGGTTGGGGGGCTAGTAGCGACCCGCGGATAGGTGCGGCGCGCACTTACCGACACGCGGACGTGCGGTGTACACCCGGGCGCAGGGGCGAGCCGTGCGCCGGGGTGCGGCTCCGGGCCGAGGAGTCGCCATGAGCGCCGCTGCGCCGGAGACCGACCAAGCCCAACCACTGATCCACGTGCTGTGGATCAACGCTGGGCTCAGCTGTGACGGGGACTCCGTCGCGTTGACCGCCGCCACCCAGCCGAGCATCGAGGAGATCGCGCTCGGTGCGCTGCCGGGGCTGCCGAACATCGCCGTGCACTGGCCGCTGATCGACTTCGAGAGCGGCCCGACCGGCGGACGCGACGACTTCCTGGAGTGGTTCTTCCGGGCCGATCGGGGCGAGCTCGACCCGTTCGTGCTCGTCGTCGAGGGTTCGATCCCGAACGAGGCGCTCAAGGACGAGGGCTACTGGTGCGGGTTCGGCAACGACCCGGAGACCGGGCAACCGATGACCACGAGCCAATGGCTCGACCGGCTGGCGCCGAAGGCGCTGGCGGTGCTCGCCGTCGGCACCTGCGCCACGTACGGCGGGATCCACGCGATGGCCGGCAACCCGACCGGCGCGATGGGCGTGCCGGACTACCTCGGCTGGGACTGGAAGTCCGGCGCGGGCATCCCGATCGTCTGCGTCCCCGGCTGCCCGATCCAGCCCGACAACCTGTCCGAGACGATCACCTACCTGCTCTATCAGGCCACCGGACAGGCGCCGATGATCCCGCTGGACGACGCGCTGCGCCCGCAGTGGCTGTTCGGCGCGACCGTGCACGAGGGCTGCGACCGCGCGGGCTACTACGAGCAGGGCGACTTCGCCGTCGAGTACGGCTCGCCGAAGTGCATCGTCAAGCTCGGCTGCTGGGGCCCGGTGGTGAAGTGCAACGTGCCCAAGCGGGGCTGGATCAACGGCGTCGGCGGCTGCCCGAACGTCGGCGGCATCTGCATCGGTTGCACGATGCCGGGCTTCCCGGACAAGTTCATGCCGTTCATGGACGAGCCGCCGGGCGGGAAGATCTCGACCCGCTCGGTGGGCCTGTACGGGTCGACGATCCGCCGGCTGCGCGGGCTGACCCTGAGCACGCTCGACAAGGAGCCGAAGTGGCGCCGGCGCGGCGACGAGCTCGCTACCGGCGCGAAGCGGACCTGGTGAGGGAGCGGGGATGACCACGACGCAACCGCAGGGGGCCGGAGTCGACAGCTCCCGCAAGGATCTCGTCGAGATGGCGTGGGACCCGATCACCCGGATCGTCGGCAGCCTCGGCATCTACACGAAGATCGACTTCGCCAACCGGGTCGTCCAGGAGTGCCACAGCACCTCGTCGATCTTCCGCGGCTACTCGATCTTCATGAAGGGCAAGGACCCGCGGGACGCGCACTTCATCACCAGCCGCATCTGCGGGATCTGCGGGGACAACCACGCGACCTGCTCCTGCTACGCGCAGAACATGGCGTACGGGGTGAAGCCGCCGCCGCTCGGCGATTGGATCGTCAACCTCGGCGAGGCCGCGGAGTACATGTTCGACCACAACATCTACCAGGAGAACCTGCTCGCGGTGGACTACTGCGAGCGCATGGTCGCCGAGACCAACCCCGGCGTGCTGGCCCGGGCCGAGAACACCGAGGCGCCGCACGCGGGCGAGCACGGCTACCGGACGATAGCCGACATCATGCGGGCGCTGAATCCGTTCACCGGCGAGTTCTACCGCGAGGCCCTGCAGGTCTCCCGCTACACGCGGGAGATGTTCTGCCTGATGGAGGGCCGGCACGTCCACCCGTCCACGCTGTACCCCGGCGGCGTCGGCACGGTGGCCACCGTCCAGCTGATGACCGACTACCTGTCCAGGCTGATGCGCTACGTGGAGTTCATGAAGAAGGTCGTGCCGATGCACGACGACCTGTTCGACTTCTTCTACGAGGCGTTGCCCGGGTATGAGCAGGTCGGCCTGCGCCGCACCCTGCTCGGCTGCTGGGGCTCCTTCCAGGACCCCGAGGTCTGCAACTTCTCCTACAACGACATGACCGCCTGGGGCCGGGCGATGTTCGTCAGCCCGGGCGTCATTGTCGACGGCAAGCTCGTCACCACCGACCTGGTCACGATCAACCTCGGCATCCGGATCCTGCTCGGCAGCTCGTACTACGACGACTGGACCGACCAGGAGATGTTCGTGACCCGCGATCCGCTGGGCAACCCGGTGGACCGCCGGCACCCGTGGAACCAGCACACCAACCCAAAGCCGCAGAAGCGCGACCTGGACGACAAGTACAGCTGGGTGATGTCCCCGCGCTGGTACGACGGCAGCGAGCATCTCGCGCTCGACACCGGCGGCGGCCCGATCGCCCGGCTCTGGTCGACCGCGCTGGCCGGCCTCGTCGACATCGGCTACGTCAAGGCCACCGGTTCCAGCGTGCAGATCAACCTGCCCAAGACCGCGCTGAAGGGACCGGTCAGCTTCGAGTGGAAGATCCCGCGCTGGAGCAACACGATCGAGCGCGGCCGCGCCCGCACCTACTTCCAGGCGTACGCGGCCGCCTGCGCGCTGCACTTCGCCGAGAAGGCGCTGGCCGAGATCCGGGCCGGGCGGACGAAGACCTGGGAGCCGTTCGAGGTGCCGGACGAAGGCATCGGCTGCGGGTTCACCGAGGCCGTGCGCGGCGTGCTGTCGCACCACATGGTGATCCGCGACGGCAAGATCGCGAACTACCACCCGTACCCACCGACGCCGTGGAACGCCAACCCGCGGGACGTGTACGGAACACCCGGTCCGTACGAGGACGCCGTGCAGGGGCAGCCGATCTTCGAGGAGAACGACCGGGACAGCTTCAAGGGCATCGACATCATGCGGACCGTCCGGAGCTTCGACCCCTGCCTGCCCTGCGGGGTGCACATGTACCTGGGCGGCGGCAAGACGATAGAGAAGCTGCACACGCCGACCGCGGCGGCGGCCCCGGAGTGAGCGACCCGCGCGCGGCCGGGGAGCGCATCGAGCAGCTCTTGGACGCGCTCGGCGCCTCCGGCCCGCTCGCCAGGCAGCGGGCCGAGGAGCTGGTGCGCGTCGTCGTCGACCTCTACGGCGCCGGGCTGGAACGGCTGGTCGAGATCGTCTCGGCCGACCTGCCGCCGTCCACTGTGGACAAGCTCGCGGCCGACGAGCTGGTCGCGGGCCTGCTGACCGTGCACGACCTGCACCCCTACCCGCTGGCCGAGCGGGTCCAGCGGGCGCTGGAGTCGACCCGGCCTTACCTGCGCTCGCACGGTGGCGACGTCGAGCTGCTCGGGATCGACGACGACGGGACGGTCCGGCTGCGGCTGCTCGGCCACTGCGACGGGTGCGCCGGCTCGACGGCCACGCTCACCACCGCGGTCCGGGAGGCGATCGAGGCCGTCGCGCCCGAGGTGACCGGCATCGACGTGGCCGAGCCGACCGCGCCGGCGCATCCGGCACCGACGGCGGCGCTCATCCCGGTCGAGGCGATCACGGTCCGGGCCAGGCCATGACGGATCCGGCGGCGCTCGACGTGCTGCGGCGGATCCGGCAGGCACCGCCGGTGCCGGCGGGGGAGCGCTGCGAGATGTGCGGGGCGCCGGTCGGCGACGACCACTCGCACGTAGTCGACCTGGCGCGGCGGGCGCTGCTGTGCACCTGCCGGCCGTGCGCGCTGCTGTTCGACTACCCGGACGCGCGGCTGGCGTACAAGACGGTGCCGGACCGCTACCGGGCCCTCGACCCGCTGCCGCTGCCGGTCTGGGAGGATCTGCAGGTCCCGGTCGGGGTGGCGTTCTTCTTCGCCAACTCGGTGCTCGGCCGGGTGGTCGGGGTCTACCCCGGCCCGGCCGGCGCGACCGAGTCCGAGCTGCCGCTGGGCTCCTGGGATGCCGTGCTGGCGGCCGCGCCGGCACTGTCCGGTCTGGCCCCGGACGTCGAGGCGGCGCTGGTGCGGGTGCGCGGCAGCCGGGTGGAGGCGTACCTGGTGCCGATCGACGTGTGCTACGAGCTGGTCGGCGAGCTGCGCCGGCGCTGGCGCGGGTTCGACGGCGGGCAGGAGGCCCGGCAGGCGCTGGACCGGTTCTTCGAGCGGGTGGCGGGGCGGTGCCGGTGACCGACCTCGCCTTCACCGTCCTCGACGCGGCACCGGAGCGGTACGCGGCGGCGCCGACGCTGCTGTTCCGGGTCCGGCTGGCCGAGTCGACCGGCGCGGTCGTGCACGCGGTCGCGCTGCGGGCCCAGCTGCAGATCGAGCCGCAGCGCCGCCGGTACGCCGAGCGCGAGCAGGAAGGGCTGGCCGACCTGTTCGGGCCGCCGGAGCGGTGGTCGCAGACGCTGCGGCCGTTCCTGTGGACGCACGCCGTCGCCCTGGTGCCCGGCTTCACCGGCGACGTCCAGTTCGACCTGCCCGTCGCGTGCACGTACGACTTCGAGGTGGCGGCGGCGAAGTACCTGCACGCGCTCGGCGACGGCGAGGTGCCGCTGCGGCTGCTGTTCAGCGGGACGGTGTTCACCCGCGGCGAGACCGGTTTCGCGGTCGAGCAGGTGCCCTGGCACCAGGAGGCGGTGCACCGGCTGCCGGTCCGGGTCTGGCGCGCCGTGATGGACGCCCACTTCCCGGGCGGCGGCTGGATCCGCCTGGACCGCGACAGCCTCGACGCGCTCGCCCGCTACCGGTCCGACCGGGGACTGGTCAGCTGGGAGGCCACGCTGGCGGAGCTGCTGCCCACCGAGGTGCCGCAGTGAGCCTCGCCGCGGCCCGCCGGGTCGCCGACGCCGTGCTGTACGAGGGCTACCTGCTCTACCCGTACCGGGCGGGGTCGGCCAAGAACCAGCTGCGCTGGCAGTTCGGGCTGCTCTCGCCGGAGGGGGCGGCGGCGGCCGGCGTCGGCGACCGCGGCGAGCTGACCGCGTCCCTGCTCATGCGGCCGGGCGGCACGCCGCGGGTGCACGTCCGGTTCCTGCAGGTGCAGTGGCGCGCGGTCGAGTCTCTTGTGGACGGACGGTACGTGCCGGCGGACCGGCTGCGGGTCGGCGACACCGAGTGGGTGCCCTGGCACGAGGCGGTCGAGCGCGAGGTCGTCCGTACCGGGCCCGGGCCGGTGGCCGCCGACGCTGGCACGAGCGTCGAGGCACTGTCCGATCCGGACGGTCGCATCGTCGGCCGGCTGGTGCGCACCCGCTGGCCGGTCACCGCCGAGCTGAGCATGCGGACCATCGAGCTGGACGGGTACGCCCGACTGGAGCTCGGCCTTCGCAACACCGCCGGCTGGGACCCGGCCGAGTCCACCCGTGACCTCGCCGCCCGCCGGGCCCTCGCCGGGGCGCACCTGCTGGTGACCGGTGCGCAGTTCGTCTCGCTCGTCGACCCACCGCCGGACGCCGCGGCGGCGGCCGCCGGCTGCCGCAACGACGGCTGGTGGCCGGTGCTCGTGGACTCCGCGGTGCTGGTGGCGCCGATGGTCCTGCCGGACCAGCCGGCGGTCGCGCCGGAGAGCCCGGGCGACCTGTTCGACGCGACCGAGATCGACGAGATGCTCACGCTGCGGGTGATGACGCTGACGGAGGAGGAGAAGGCGGCCGCGCGCGGGACGGACCCACGCGCGGCCGCCATCATCGACCGCTGCGACCGCCTGCCGGTCGAGACGATGGCGCGGCTGCACGGCACCCGCCGGGACGAGACAGGTGACCCGGCCGAGCCGTGGTGGGACCCGGGCGCCGACGAGTCGGTCTCGCCGGAGACCGACGCCGTGCTCGTCGCCGGCGTGCCGGTGGCCAAGGGCTCGCGGGTCCGGCTGCGGCCGACCCGCCGGGCCGACGCGCAGGACATGTTCCTGGCCGGGCAGGACGCCGTGGTGACGGCGGTGCTGTCCGATGTGGACGGCCAGACGCATGTCGCCGTCGTGCTCGCCGACGACCCAGCGGCGGACCTGCACGACTGGTACGGCCGGTACTGGTACTTCGGGCCGGACGAGCTGGAGCCGCTGCCGTGACCGGGCGGGTGCTGGTGGCCGGGGTTGGCAACCTGTTCCTCGGCGACGACGGCTTCGGTCCGGAGGTGGCCCGCCGGCTGGTCGGGCACCCGCTGCCGGCCGGCGTCCGCGTCGTCGACTACGGCATCCGCGGCATGCACCTCGCGTACGACCTGCTCGACGGCTACGACGAGCTGGTCATCCTGGACGCGGCGCCGCGCGGCGGGCGGCCGGGAGACGTCGTCGTGCTCGAGGTCGGCGAAGGTGACTTCGGCGCCGGCGACTTCGACGGGCACGGCATGGAACCGACCGCGGTGCTGTCCAGTCTCGGCTCGCTGGGCGGGCGGCTGCCGCGCACGTACGTGGTCGGCTGCGAGCCGGCCGACACCGACGAGGGGATCGGGCTGTCGCCGCCGGTCGCCGCCGCGGTCGACCCGGCCGTGGACGCCGTGCTGCGACTGCTCGCCACGGGAGAGAACCGGGAGGAGCCATGAGGGTCGTCGGCTGGATCGCCACCGGACTGGTGGTCGGGATCCTGATCGGGGTCGCCGTCGCCGGCGCCGCCTCGGCCGGAGACGTCAAGCGCTACGTGCGCATCCGCCAGATGTAGGAGGCCCCATGCACGAGGCAGGGTACTGCCACGGGGTGCTGCACGCGGTCGAGGACCGCGCGGGCGGGCGCCCCGTGGCCCGGATCGGCGTTCGGGTCGGCAGCCTGCACCGCATCGTGCCGGCCGCGTTCGAGCAGTCGTTCCAGCTGATGGCGGCCGGCGGCGTGGCCGACGGCGCCGCGACCGACCTGACCGTCGTGCCCGTGACCGGCAACTGCGGGTCGTGCGGGCGCGGCTTCGAGACGATGGACCCGCCGATCGCCTGCCCGCACTGCGGCAGTTTCGACGTGCGGGCGAGCGGCGGCGACGAGCTGACGCTCGAGTGGGTGGAATACCGCGCGCCGGTGGGAGGGTGACATGTGCCTGGCCATACCGGGCGAGGTGGTCGAGCTGCTGCCTGGCAACGACGACCAGCTCGCCCTCGTCGACGTCGTCGGGGTGAAGCGCCGGATCAACGTGGGCCTGCTCGACGACGAGCAGCTCGCACCGGGCGACTGGGTGCTCATCCACGTCGGCTTCGCGATGTCCAAGGTGGACGAGCAGGAGGCGGCCGAGGCCCTGCGGATGCTGGAGCTGATGGGTCAGGCCTTCACCGACGAGCTGCAGGCCGTGGCCGAGTCGAGGATCGAATGACCGGCGAGCGGCTCGACCTGTTCGCCGTCGGCGCGGCCTGCGAGGTCACCGACGGCTGCATCACCTGCGGCGACGTCGCGGTGGCGCTGGAGGTCCTCGAGGTGGTCGGCGCGGACGCCCGCTGCCGGGACGCCGACGGCCGCGAGGAGCTGGTCGCGACCGAGCTGGTCGGCCCGGTGGCACCGGGCGACCGGCTGCTGGTGCACGCGAAGGTCGCCCTGGAACGACTGGGGAGTGTGTCGTGAAGTACGTCGACGAGTTCCGCGACGCCGAGCTGGCCCAGGCCGTCGGCGCACAGATCGCCGCCCTGTGCGAGCCGGGCCGGCACTACAAGGTCATGGAGGTGTGCGGCGGGCACACCCACACCATCTACCGGTACGGCGTGCAGGACCACCTGCCCGACGACATCGAGCTGGTGCACGGTCCGGGCTGCCCGGTCTGCGTGATCCCGATGGGCCGGGTGGACGACGGGATGGCACTGGCCCGCCGGGACGGGGTGATCCTGACCTGCTTCGGGGACATGATGCGGGTGCCCGGCAGCACCGGGTCGTTCCTCGACGCGAACGCCGAGGGCACGGACATCCGGATGGTCTACTCGCCGCTGGACGCGCTGCGGATCGCCCGGCAGAACCCCGACCGCCAGGTCGTGTTCTACGCGATCGGCTTCGAGACCACCGCGCCGTCGACCGCGTTGACGCTGCTGCGGGCCAAGGCGGAGGGCATCGCCAACTTCTCGGTCTTCTGCAACCACGTCCTGGTCAACCCGGCGATCACGGCGATCCTCGACTCACCCGAGCTGGCCCTGGACGCGTTCATCGGCCCGGGGCACGTGTCGACGGTGATCGGCTGCGCCCCGTACGAGTTCATCGCCCGCGACTACGGCAAGCCTCTGGTGGTCTCCGGGTTCGAGCCGCTGGACCTGCTGCAGTCGATCTACCAGATCATCAAGCAGCTGACCGAGGGCCGGTGCGAGGTGGAGAACCAGTACGGCCGGGTCGTCCCGTGGGACGGCAACCCGGTCGCGCTGCGGGTGCTGGACGAGGTCTTCGCGCCCCGGCCGACGTTCGAGTGGCGCGGTCTCGGCTCCATTCCGGACTCGGCGCTGCGGCTGTCCGACGCGTACGCGGACTTCGACGCCGAGCTGCGCTTCGACGTCCCGGGCGTGCGGGTCGCCGACCCGAAGGCGTGCCAGTGCGGCGACGTGCTGCGCGGCGCGCTCAAGCCCTGGGAGTGCGGTGTGTTCGGCACCGCCTGCACGCCCGAGACGCCGATCGGCACCTGCATGGTCTCCTCCGAGGGCGCCTGCGCCGCCTACTACACCTTCGGCCAGTACGCCAAGCAGCGGCTGCACCTCGAGGTCTTGTGATGAGCCGGACGATCACCGAGGACGAGGTCGGCCGGCGGATCGAGGCGATGCGGCGGCGCCGGCCGCGGTTCGTCGACGAGCGGATCACCACCGCGCACGGCGCCGGCGGCAAGGCGAGCCGGGCGCTGGTCGAGGGTGTCATCGTCCCGTTGCTGGAGAACGACACGCTCGCCCCGCTCGGCGACGCCGCGCTGCTGTCGGTCGGCGGGACGAGGCTGGCGCTGACCACCGACGCCTTCGTGGTCCGGCCCATCCGGTTCCCGGGCGGCTCGATCGGCGAACTGGCGGTCAACGGCACGGTCAACGACCTCGCTGTGTCCGGCGCACGGCCGGTGTCGCTGTCGGCCGCGCTCATCCTGGAGGAGGGGCTGTCCGCGACCGTGCTGCGCGAGGAGGTGGCCGCGATGGCGGCGGCGGCCCGCCGGGCCCGCGTCACCGTCGGCACCGGCGACACCAAGGTGGTCGAGCGGGGCAAGTGCGACTCGATGTACGTGGTGACCACCGGCGTCGGCGTCGTCGAGCACGACCACGCGATCGGTCCTGAGCAGGTCCGCGCCGGCGACAAGGTGCTCGTCTCCGGGACGCTCGGCGATCACGGCGTCGCGATCATGCTGGCCCGCGGTGACCTCGACATCGTCGCGGACCTACACAGCGACACCCAGCCGCTGTGGGAGCTGGTCTCGGCCGTGCTGGCCGCCTGCGGGCCGGCACTGCACTGCATGCGGGATGCGACCCGGGGCGGGGTGGCCACCGTCCTCAACGAGATCGCGCTGGCGGCCGAGCTGGGCGTCGTCATCGCCGAAGACCGGCTGCCGCTGCGCGGGGAGGTCGTCGGCGCCGGCGAGATCCTCGGCATCGACCCGCTGTACGTGGCTAACGAGGGCAAGCTTGTCGCGTTCGTCGCGCCGGAGCGGGCCGACGAGGCGCTCGCCGCGATGCGGTCGGTGCCGGCGGGCGCAGACGCAGCGTTGATCGGCGAGGTCCGTGCCGAGCCGCCGGGCCGGGTGCTGGCCAAGACGGCGTTCGGCGGCCACCGCATGATCGAGATGCTGGTCGGCGACCCGCTGCCGCGGATCTGCTGATGCGGCCCGACGACGCCGCGGACCGACCGCCGCCGGCCGCCGCCGCGGCGGCCGGGCCGCCACCCGTCGCCTTGCCGGTCACCGGGGCCGATGAGACCATCGGCCGATCACGACCGGTGCCCGGCCCCGGGACCGGACGCGGGGGACGGTGAGGCCGGTGCAGAGCTGCGACCTGCGGCACTTCGTGGAGCCTTGCCTGCTGTTGCTGCTGCGTGAGCGGCCCAGCCACGGCTACGAGCTCGCCGAGCGGCTGCGGGCGCTGGGGTTCGTCGACGGCGACGCCGCCGGCGTCTACCGGAGCCTGCGGTCGATGGAGCGCGAAGGGCTGGCCCGCTCGGCGTGGCGGTCGTCGGCCGCCGGCCCGGCCCGGCGGACGTACCAGCTGACCCCGGACGGGCACGCCGCGCTGGACGCGGTCATCCGCGAGCTGCGCGACACCCGGCGGACGCTCGACTCGTTCCTCGACCGCTACAGCCGGCACGCCGCCGGGCGGAGCGCCGCGGGGTGACGGCCGCGGCGCCCGCGCCGGTCAGGGTGCGGATCCGCGTTCGGGGGATCGTCCAGGGCGTCGGCTACCGGCCGTTCGCCCACGCCCTGGCGGCCGAGCTCGGCGTGACCGGCTTCGTCGGCAACGACCCGGAGGGGGTGTTCGCCGAGGCCGAGGGACCGGCCGGCGCCGTCGAGGCGTTCGTGGCCGGGCTGCGCGCCCGGGCGCCGGCGCTGGCCGTGGTGGAGGAGATCGCCTGCGCGCCGCTGCCGCCGACCGGCGGCGCCGGGTTCGCGATCGTGTCGAGCACCGGCGACGGCGCCCGCACCGTGCCGGTCTCGGCCGACGCGGCGACCTGCGCCGACTGCCTGGCCGAGCTGTGGGACCCGACCGACCGGCGTTACCGCTACCCGTTCGTCAACTGCACCAACTGCGGCCCGCGGTTCACCGTCGTCACCGGCGTCCCGTACGACCGTCCGCTGACGACGATGGCTGGCTTCCGGATGTGCGCCGGCTGCGCCCGCGAGTACGCCGACCCGGCCGACCGTCGCTTCCACGCCCAGCCGGTCTGCTGCCCGGCCTGCGGGCCGGCACTGTCGCTCGTGGACGGAGCCGGCCGCCGGCTGACCGGGGACCCGATCGCGGCGACCGCGGACCTGCTGGCCGATGGGCGAATCGTCGCGGTCAAGGGCCTGGGCGGCTACCACCTCGCGGTCGACGCCGCCGCCGAGCCGGCCGTCGCGGCGCTGCGCGAGCGCAAGCACCGGGAGGAGCGGCCGCTGGCCGTCATGGCGGCCGACCTCGACGCCGCCGGCCGGCTGGTCGAGCTCGATCCGACCGCGGTCGAGCTGCTCACCGGCCGCCGGCGGCCGATCGTGCTGCTGCCGCGCCGGCCGGACGCACCGCTGGCGCCGTCGGTGGCACCGGGCAACCGCGACATCGGCCTGATGCTGCCGTACACGCCGCTGCACCACCTGCTCGCCGCCGCCCTCGGCCGGCCGTTCGTACTCACCAGCGGGAACGTCTCCGACGAGCCCATCGCGTACGCGGACGCCGACGCCGCCGCCAGGCTGGCGGGGATCGCCGACGCGGTCCTCCGGCACGACCGCCCGATCCACGCCAGGGTCGACGACTCGGTCGTGCGGGTCACCCGCGGGCGGGCGACGCCGATCCGCCGGTCCCGCGGGTACGCGCCCGAGCCGCTGTCGGTGCCGTGGGCCGCCCGCCGGCCGGTGCTCGGCTGCGGCGCCGAGCTGAAGAGCACGTTCTGCCTGCTGCGGGACCGGCACGCCGTGCTCTCCCAGCACATCGGCGACCTGGAGAACTGGGAGACCTACCGCTCGTACGTCGAGGGGATCGAGCACTACTGCCGGCTGTTCGACGTCGAACCGGCGGTGGTCGCCTACGACCTGCACCCTGACTACCTGTCCACGGCGTACGCGCTCGAGCAGGACGGGGTCGAGCTGGTCGGGGTGCAGCACCACCACGCGCACATCGCCTCCTGCCTGGCCGACAACGGTGTGGCCGGGCCGGTGATCGGGCTCGCGCTGGACGGCACCGGCTTCGGCCCGGACGGGACGCTGTGGGGCGGCGAGGTGCTGGTGGCCGACCTGACCGGGTTCCGCCGGGTCGGCCACCTCGCTCCGGTGCCGCTGCCCGGTGGGGCGGCGGCGATCAGGGAGCCGT
Source organism: Mycobacteriales bacterium (assembly GCA_036558285.1). Taxonomy (GTDB): domain Bacteria; phylum Actinomycetota; class Actinomycetes; order Mycobacteriales; family CADCTP01; genus CADCTP01. The sequence continues at coordinate 12,049 of DATBFW010000187.1, forward strand.
GGCGGATGGCCGCGGCGTACCTGGGGTCCGATGTGGATGGTGCGCTGCCGGTGCGGCGACGGCACGCCGAGCACTGGCCGGCGATCGTCTCGCTCGGCGCGGGCGCGGTGCGGACTTCCAGCGCCGGCCGGCTGTTCGACGCGGTCGCGGCGGTGGCCGGCGTCCGGGACCGGATCAGCTACGAGGGGCAGGCCGCGATCGAGCTGGAACAGCGCGTCGACCTCGCCGAGACCGGCGGGTACGAGGCATCGGTGGCCGGGGGCGTGCTGTGCGGGGCCGATCTGGTCCGGGCCGCGGCGGCGGACGTGCTGCGCGGCGTCCCGACCGGGGCGGTGGCGGCCCGGTTCCACCGCGGCCTCGCCGACGGCCTGGTCGGGCTGGTCGAGCGGGCCGCGGCCGGGTCCGGACTGTCCACCGTGGCCCTGTCCGGCGGGGTGGCGCAGAACGTCGTGCTGGTGACCCTGCTGACCGACCGGCTGACCGCCCGCGGCCTCACCGTGTTGACACATTCCCGGGTGCCGCCCAACGACGCCGGCATCAGCCTCGGCCAGGCCGTCGTGGCCGCCGCCCGCGGCCGGTGCGAGGATGGCGTGTCCGACGGAGGTGGGAGCACGCGTGGCGAGCCTGGCTGACGTGACCGACGCGATCTCGGCGCTGCCCGAGGTCACCGAGGGGGACCGGCACGGCCACCGGACCTGGTTCGTCGCCGGCAAGGCGTTCGCCTGGGAGCGGCCGTTCAGCAAGGCGGACATCAGGCGGTTCGGCACCGAGACGCCGCCGGCCGAGCCGATCCTGGCCGTACGGGTCGAGGACCTCGGGGAGAAGGAGGCCGTGCTCGCCGCCGGGCACGCGGGGTTCTTCACGATCCCGCACTTCGACGGCTACGCGGCCGTGCTCATCGAGCTGGACCGGGCCGCGCCGGACACCGTCCGGGACGCCCTCACCGACGGCTACCTGGCCTGCGCGCCGGCACCCCTGGCCGAGCGCTTCCTTGACGACCGCTAGGCGCTCACGTCGGGCAGCTGGAGGCTGCGGCGGATGTCGGCGAAGACGGCCGCCGGCGGCCGGGTCGCGTCGACCGTGACGACGTACTCCTTGCGCCGGAAGATGTCGAGCACCGGCTGGGTCCGGTCGTGGTATTCGCGGATGCGGACCTCGAGCGCCTCCGGGGTGTCGTCCTCCCGCGGCACCAGCGCGCCGCCGCAGACGTCGCAGGTGTCGGCGACCGCCGGCCGGGACGCGATGAGGTTGTAGTCCAGCCCGCAGCGCGAGCACAGCCGGCGGGCGAGCACCCGGCGGCGCACCTCCTCGTCCGGCAGGTCGAGGTGCACCACGCCGTCGATGTCGTAGCTCTCCAGGAAGAACTCGGCCTGGTCGCCGTTGCGCGGGAAGCCGTCGACCACGAAGCCGTAGTTCCAGTCGTGCCGGTCCAACCGCTCCCGGACCACGGCGTCGACCAGGTCGTCGCTGACCAGCTCGCCCGCGGCCATGGTCCGCCGCACCTGGGCGGCCAGCTTGGTGTGGGCCTGGACGTTCCACCGGAAGATGTCGCCGACGCTGATGTGGACCAGGTCGTAGTGCCGGCACAGCAGCTTCGCCTGGGTGCCCTTGCCGCTGCCCTGCACGCCCATGATCACGTACTTGCGCATGTGCCACCCTGGCATGCGGCCGTCCCCGGCGGGTGACAATCTCGGCCCATGGACGCGGACGTGATCGTCGTCGGGGCCGGCCTGGCCGGCCTGGTGGCCGCGCGGGAGCTGACCGCCGCGGGCCGGCGGGTGGCCCTGCTGGACCAGGAGAACCACGCCAACCTCGGCGGCCAGGCGTACTGGTCGTTCGGCGGGCTGTTCCTCGTCGACAGCCCGGAGCAGCGCCGGCTCCGCGTGCACGACTCGGTCGAGCTGGCCTGGTCCGACTGGCTCGGCAGCGCGCAGTTCGACCGGCTCGACGACGAGGACGCGTGGGCGAGGCGGTGGGCCCGCGCGTACGTGGAGTTCGCCGCGGGGGAGAAGCGCGCCTGGCTGGCCGGGCTCGGGATCACGTTCCTGCCGACCGTCGGCTGGGCCGAGCGCGGCGACCTGCGCGCGGACGGGCACGGCAACTCGGTGCCGCGGTTCCACGTCGCCTGGGGCACCGGCACCGGCGTGGTCGCGCCGTTCGTCGCCGCGGCCGAGGAGGCGGCAACGGCCGGGCAGCTCACGTTCCATCACCGGCACCGGGTCGACGAGCTGGTGGTCGAGCAGGGCACGGTCACCGGTGTCCGGGGCGCGGTCCTCGCCGCGGACGACGGTCCGCGCGGCGTGCCGTCGAACCGGACCCTGGCCGGTGAGTTCACGCTGACCGCGCCGGCCGTCGTCGTCACCACCGGCGGGATCGGGGCGAACCACGACCTGGTCAGGCAGTACTGGCCCGAGCGGCTCGGCCGGCCGCCGGCGTCGATGGTCACCGGGGTGCCGGCGTACGTGGACGGGCGGATGCTGGAGATCGCGGCCGCGGCCGGCGCCAGGCTGGTCAACCGCGACCGGATGTGGCACTACACCGAGGGCGTGCGCAACTGGAACCCGATCTGGCCGGGGCACGGGATCCGGATCCTGCCCGGCCCCTCGTCGATGTGGTTCGACGCGCTCGGCCGGCGGCTGCCGGTGCCGTGCCTGCCCGGCTACGACACCCTGTCCACGCTGCGGCATCTGCGCACGACGCCGGACCTGACCGGGTACGACCACTCCTGGTTCGTGCTGACCCGGCGGATCGTGGAGAAGGAGTTCGCGCTGTCCGGGTCCGAGCAGAACCCGGACATCACCGCGAAGGACAGGCGGGCGTTCCTGCGTGAGCGGCTGCTGAGCAAGGGCGCGCCGGCACCGGTGAAGGCGTTCACCCGCCGCGGCGCCGACTTCGTCGTCGGCCGCACGCTGGAGGAGCTCGTCGACCGGATGAACGCGCTGACCGACACGCCGCTGCTCGACCCGGCCCGAATCCGGGAGCAGATCGAGGCGCGCGACCTACAGATCGCCCACCCGTACGGGAAGGACGCGCAGGTGCAGGGCATCCGCAACGCGCGCCGGTTCCTCGGCGACCGGCTCGGGCGGGTCGCGACACCGCACCGCATCCTCGACCCCGCCGCCGGCCCGCTGATCGGCGTCAAGCTGCACGTGCTGACCCGCAAGACGCTCGGCGGCATCCAGACCGACCTCGACTCCCGGGTGCTCGGTCCGGACGGCCGGCCGGTGCCGGGGTTGTACGCGGCCGGCGAGGTCGCCGGGTTCGGCGGGGGAGGCGTGCACGGGTACAACGCGCTGGAGGGCACGTTCCTGGGCGGCTGCCTGTTCTCCGGCCGAGCCGCCGGCCGGGCCGCGGCCGCGGACCTCTGACGCCGCCGTCCGGCGGCGTGGTAGGAGAGGGGCATGAGGCGGGTGCTTGTCACCGGGGTTTCCGGCGTGGGGAAGTCGACCACCGTGGAGGAGCTGCACCGCCGCGGGATCAAGGCGGTCGACCTGGACGACCCGGCCTGGTCGGAGTGGGTCGACAGCCCGGACGGCGACGGGCCGTCGCCGCTGCACCCGGGGCAGGACTGGCTGTGGCGGGCGGACCGGGTCGAGCGGCTGCTCGCCACCGAGGACGCCGACGTGCTCGTCCTCGGCGGGTGCGCGCCGAACCTCGGCACCTTCCGGGCCCGGTTCGACCTGATCGTGCTGCTGACCGCGCCGGCGGCGGTGATGGCCGAGCGGCTGGGCGGCCGGACCGGTTCCGCGTACGGAACGCATCCCGAGGAGCTGGCCCGCAGCCTGCGCTTCAAGGACACGGTCGAGCCGAGACTGCGCTCGATCGCGCACGTCGAGATCGACACCGCCGCCCCCCTCGACGATGTCGTCGGCACACTCCTCGCCCTCGCCCGTACGGCCGACGGACCTAGGCTCGCGCGATGATCGGACGGTTGCACTGTCTCGTCGTGGACTGCGCAAAGCCGCGGACGCTGGCCGAGTTCCACGCGGAGCTGCTCGGGCTCGAGCTGCTCGGAGCCGGTCCGGACTGGGCCGCGATCGGTGCCGGGTCGAGACTGCCGGCCATGTCGTTCCACCGGGTTGAGCCGTACCGGCCGCCGACCTGGCCGACCGGTCCGGTCCCGGCGCAGGAGCACGTGGACGTCCTGGTCGACGACCTCGACGCGGCGGAGCCGCAGGTCCTCGCGCTCGGCGCGACCCTTCTGGAGGGCTCGGACAAGCCGATCGGCTTCCGGGTGTACGCCGACCCTGCCGGACACCCCTTCTGCCTGGTCACCGCGCAGAGCGTGCCCTGGAGGGTTCGATGACCGCACGGGAGCTCGTCCGGGAGTGGTTCGAGATGTGCCGGACCGGGGACGAGGCGCGGCTGGGCGAGCTGGCGGCCGAGGGGTTCGTCGCTCACGGGCCCGGCGGAACCACCGACCGGGCCGGGTTCCCGGCCTGGCTGCGCTGGTTCCCGGCCACGTTCGCGGACCAGCGGACGGTCGTCGAGGACGTCGTCGAGACCGGCGACCGGGTGGTCGTGCGGTACACGACCCGGTCGACGTACCGGGGCGGCTTCCTCGACCTGCCCGCACACGACCAGCCGGTCCGCGAGACCGGGATCATCATCTTCCGCGTCGTCGGCGACCGGGTCGCCGAGACCTGGTTCGCGGCCAACGACCTCGAGGTGGCACAGCAGCTCGGCGGCCGGGTCACGCCGGGCCCGGTCGTGCGGGCCGCGGAGCCGGGGGATCTTGAGGCGCTGCGCGGGGTGTTCCGGCGCGCGTCGCTGCACAACACGGGGGACCGGGAGGTGCTGCTGGCGCATCCCGAGGTGCTGGTGTGGTCGGGCGAGGCGATCGCCGGCGGACGGGTACGGGTGGCGGTCGAGGACGGGGCGGTGGTCGGCTTCGCCACCACCGTGCCGATCGACGGCGGCCTCGAACTGGAGGACCTGTTCGTCGCGCCGGAGCGGATGCGCCGTGGGATCGCTCGCCGGCTCATCGAAGACCTGCTCGAGCTGGCCCGGACCGAGGCCGTCGAGCACGTGTGGGTCACCGCGAACCCGCACGCGATGGCGTTCTACGCCGCGGTCGGCTTCCTGCCCGACGGCACCGCGCCGACCCGCTTCGGCCCCGCCCCGCGGCTGCGCCTCGACGTACCGGGCCGGTGAGCGAAACCCGGTCGCGCCCGGCTGCCGGCGTGGATAGCGTCGGCAGGTGATCTACCAGCACCCGCTGGCGTACCTGCTGGGGATCGAGGGTCTGGCCCTGCTGCGGGCGTGGGCGGGCGACCACGACGAAGCGTTCGTGACCGCTCGGCTGGCCGAGGTGCGCCGGCTGCTCGACGAGCCGGCGCTGGCCGGGCACGCCGGCGTGGCCGTGCGCCGGGGCGATCTCGGGGCGGCCTACCGCGCCTGGTCGGCGACCTACGACGAGCCGCGCAACACCCTGTTCGACTCCGACGAGCCGGTCGTGCACGAGATCCTCGACGGGCTGCCCGCCGGCACCGCACTCGACGCGGCCTGCGGGACCGGCCGGTACGCGGCGTACCTGGCCGGGGGCGGGCACCGCGTCCTCGGCGTCGACCGCTCGGCCGAGATGCTCGAGCGGGCCCGGGTCCGGGTGCCGGCAGCCGCCTTCGCCCGCGCGGACCTGCGCCGGCTGCCGCTCGCCGACCACGCCGTCGACGTCGTCGTGTGCGGGCTGGCGCTCGCGCACCTGCCGTCGCCGTCGCCGGCGCTGGCCGAGTTCGCCCGGGTGCTGCGGCCGGGCGGCCACCTGGTGATCTCCGACGCCCACCACGAGCTCGTGCTGCGCGGCTCGGTGGTGCACGCGCCGGGGCCGGCCGGCGAGCCCGCGCTGGCGCCGACCTACCGGCACACCGCGGGTGACTACCTGCGGGCCGCGGTGCCGCACGGGCTCCTGGTCCGCCGCTGCGAGGAGCCGCGGCGGGAGATTCCCGCGCCTCCGCCGCCGGCCGAGCTGTCCCCAGGCGACTGGGCGGACTGGCCGTGGACCCTGCTGCCGCTGGTGCCCGAGGCCAGCCGGGCCGCGTGGGACGAGCCGTCCGCGATCATCTGGCACTTCCAGCTCGACGATCGCTGAGGAGACCGGCGTGGACGTGTTCGCGGAGGGGTTGGCGTGGGCGCGCGGGGTGTGCCTGGCGCTGCCCGGGGCGTACGAGGAGGACGCCTGGGTCGGGACGCGCTGGATGGTGCGCCGGCGCACGTTCGCCCACCTGCTCGAGATCGTCGACGGCTACCCGCCGTCGTTCGCGGCCGCCGCCGGCACGGACGGCCCGGCGACGGTGCTCACCGTCCGCGCCGGTGCGGAACTGGACGCCGTGCTGGCCGGGCCGGCCGCGTTCGGTCCACTGTGGAATCGCGACGACGTCGGCATCCGGCTGGCCGAGCACCCGGACCGGGCCGAGCTGACCGAGCTGATCGAGGACAGCTACCGGCTACGCGCTCCGAAGACCCTGCTGCGCCGGCTCGACGGCTGAGACCGCCGCCGGTGCCGGCCGGCCGAACGGCCAGCGCCGGCCGATCGCGACGTGCAGGATGACGCCGACGCCGAGCGCGTTCAGGCTGGCGTGGGTGACCCAGTCGTCCGGCGTGCCGCGGGTCCAGGCGACCGTCCCGGCGTACCCGCCCAGCGCCAGGTCGAGGACGACCGCGGTGACCGAGGTCAGCCCGACCAGCACGGCCCGTTCGGTGGCCGCCGGCAGCCGGTCCCGCAGGAACCCCTCGAACAGCATCCCGTACAGCAGCCCGGCGGCCACCACGCACCCGGCCGCGGCACTGACCGCACCCGGGTCGACGCCGCGGGTCACCGCGTAGGCCAGGCCGGCGGCGCCGAGCACGAGCACGTTGCCTACCACCAGCCGCACCGCCCGCCGGCCGGAGCGGGCCACCGGCCACCCCCGCCCCAGCACGTACACGCCCACCTGCCCGGCGCCGATCAGGGTGAGCAGCGCGCCGAGGTCCGGACCGGCGAGCAGCCGGCCGAGCACCAGCACCGCCCGCACGTCGACGGTGTCGACGACTGCCTGGCCCAGCAGGGTCAGGCCGACCGCGGCGACGATCACGAGCACGGTGTCGGCCCAGCCCGACCAGCTCGCCCGCAGCGTGCTGCCCGGCCAGTCGTCCCACCAGAACGCGACCATCGCGACGACCGGCAGCCCGTAGGTGACCAGCGGGGCGAGCACGAGCAGCGACGGCTCGGGCCCGCCGGCCGCGAGCGCCAGCAGCAGCGCGACCGGCAGCACCAGCAGCAGGCCGAGCGCGCCGAGCCCGGGTTGCCGGGCCCACCGCTCCCGCTGGGCCGCCCGCGCCGGCCGGGACTGCTGGTCCAGCGGCGCGCTGACGCTCGGCCGTCGCCCTCGGGTGGCGGCCACGCGCACGGTCACCGTAGCGAGGCCCCGCCCGCGCCGGCCGAGGGGATGGCGGCCGGGGACGGTGGGGCGATCACGCCGGGTCCATGACCAGCTCGGCGGCGAGCGGCAGCTTGCGGACCCCGGCGGCCGGTCGCGTGGAAGACCGCGTTCGCGATCGCGGCGGCCGCGCCGACCTGGCCGATCTCGCCGACCCCCTTGACCCCGAGCGGGTTCACCACGTCGTCGGTGACCTCGACGAACTCGATGCCCACGTCGGGTGCGTCCGCGTTGACCGGCACCAGGTATTCGCCGAGGTTCGTGGCCGCCCAGCGCGCGTGCCGCGGGTCCATGTGGTTGCCCTCGAGCAGGGCCTGGCTCATCCCCCAGATCATCCCGCCCATCAGCTGGCTGCGGGCCAGCCGCGGGTTGAGCACCCGGCCGGGTGCGAACACGCCGAGCATCCGGCGCATCCGGACCAGGCCGAGCTCCGGGTCGACGGCCACCTCGGCGAACTGCGCGCCGAACGTGAGCAGCCCGTGCGGGGTGTCCAGCGGCGGCGGCGTCCAGCTGCCCACCGCCTCGGCGTCGGCGAGCCGGTTGCGCTGCATGAGCTGCCCGTACGTCTCGCCGGTGGCCGGCCGGCCGCGTGCCTGCAGCCGCCCGGTCACGACGTCGACGTCCGCGGGGTCGCAGCCGTGCAGGGGCGACTGCGCGTCGCCGACGGCCAGCTCGACGAGCTGCTGGCGCAGCGCCGTCGCCGCGGCGTGCACGGCCGCGCTGATCATGCCGGCGCCGGCCGACCCGACCGCCGAGCTGACGTTGGGCAGGTCGGTGTCGCCGGCGGCGAACCGCACGTCGGACAGCGGCACGCCGAGGGCGTCGGCGCCGACCTGCGCCATGGCGGTGGTGACGCCGGTGCCGAACTCCTGCGTGCCGGCCTCCACGACCGCGCCGCCGTCCGCGTACAGCCGGGCCCTGGCCCGCTGCACCGGCATGAACAGCGGCACCGGGTAGCCGGCGGCCGCCATCCCGGTGCCGATCAGCCAGTCGCCGTCCCGACGGGCGCGCGGGGTCGGGTCGCGGCCGGCCCAGCCGAACCGCTCGGCGCCCAGCCGCAGGCATTCCGGCAGCCCGTCGCTGGACCAGGGGTTGCCGTGCCCGTCCACGTCGGTGTGGTTGCGCAGCCGCAGTTCCAGCGGGTCGAGGCCGAGCCGGTATGCCAGCTCGTCCATCGCCGTCTCGAGCACGAACGAGCCCACCGACTCGCCCGGGCCGCGAGTGAACGTCGGCGTCATGGTGTTGCCGTGGATGAGCCGGTGCGAGCCCGCGAACGCGTCGCACGCGTACATCTGCGAGGACACGCCGGTGGCCGGCTCGGCCCAGTCGTCGAACGGCGAGGTGATGGAGAGCTTGGCGTGGCGGATCGCGGTCAGCGTGCCGTCGCGGCGCGCGCCGATGGTGATGCGCTGCTCCTGCTCCTCGCGGTGGCCGTTGGAGGTGAACATCTGCGGCCGGGTCATGGCCAGCCGCACCGGGCGGCGGACGTGCCGAGCGGCCATCGCGGCCAGCGTCACGTGCGGCCAGACCATCGCCTTCATGCCGAAGCTGCCGCCCACGAAGCGGGTGAGCACGCGGATCTTCGACAGCGGCAGGCCCAGCAGCTGGGCGACGGTGAGCTGGCTGGCCCGCACGCCCATCGTGGAGTCGTAGATCGTCACGCGGTCGCGATCCCACGCCGCCGTCGTCGTGGGCGGCTCGATCGGGTTGTGGTGGTTCGCCGCCATGCGGTACTCGGCGTCGATCCGCACGTCGGCCTCCGCGAGCCCGCGCTCGACGTCG
>DATBFW010000188.1:0-12676 GCA_036558285.1 Mycobacteriales bacterium
CGCGCGGCACCTGGTTCGCCGGCGAGTACGGCAGCGGAGACGGACCGCAGACCTCCCAGTTGTCCGACAGCAGCGGCTCGTCGATGCCCTCCCACATCAGCTTCGTCGACCCCTTGCGGCCGGAGTGCCCCAGCTGCAGGCCGATCGCCGCACCGGACGAGCCGTGCACGAACTCGACGATGCGGGTCCAGGCCGCCTCCTGCTCGTCCGTCCACAGCCCGGCGCAGCCGGGGGTGATCCGGCCGGGCGCCGAGACGCAGGCCATCTCGGTCATCACCAGGGCGGCGCCGCCGAGCGCCTTGCCGCCGAGGTGCACGAGGTGGAAGTCGGACGGCACCCCGTCGGCCGCCGAGTACATGTCCATGGGGGACACGATCACCCGGTTGCGCAGCTCGAGCCCGCGCAGCCGGTACGGGTGGAACATCGGCGGCGTCCCGGCGGCCACCCCGGTGCCGGCGCTGAACGCCCGCTCCACAGTGGACACATATTCGGGGTCACGCAGCCGCAGGTTGTCCAGCGTCACCCGACGGCTGCGGGTAAGCAGGTTGAACGCGAACTGCTCCGGCTCCTGGTGCACGTACCGGCCGAGGTTCTCGAACCACTCCAGGCTCGCCTGCGCCGCCCGCTGGGTGGACACCACCACCGGCCGCCGCTCGGCGTCGTACGCCGCCAGCGCCTCGTCCACTGTGGACTGCTCGTGCAGTGAGGCGGCCAGTGCCAGCGCGTCCTCCATCGCGAGCTTCGTGCCGGAGCCGATGGAGAAGTGCGCGGTGTGCGCGGCGTCGCCGAGCAGCACGACGTTGCCGGCCCGCCACGACTCGCACCGCACCGTGCCGAAACTGATCCAGCGGGAGTTGTTGGCCCGCAGCGGCTTCCCGTCCAGCAGGTCGGCGAACAGGTCGCCGATCACCGCGATCGCGGCGGTGTCGCTCTCCCCGGGCGCGAACGACCCGGCGGAGAACCCGGCCCGCCGCCAGACCGAGTCGTGCATCTCCACGATGAAGGTCGACCCGGTCGCGTCGTACGGGTAGGCGTGCACCTGCATCACCCCGTACGGGGTGCGCCGGACGTCGAAGGTGAACGCGTCGAACACCTTGTCCGTGCCGAGCCACATGTACCGGCACTGTCGCGTGTCGACGGCGGGACCGAACCGGTCGGCGTACTTGGCCCTGACGGCCGAGTTGACCCCGTCGCAGGCGACCACGAGGTCGTGGCCGCCGGACAGCTCGTCCGGGTCGGGCGCCTCGGTCCGGAACCGCAGTGTGACGCCGAGCGAACGGCAGCGGTCCTGCAGGATCCCCAGCAGGGTCCGCCGGCTCATCGCGGCGAAACCGTGCCCGCCCGAGGTGATCAGCCGGTCCGGGCGGCCGTTTCCGGGCCGGAAGTGGATGTCGATGTCGTCCCACCGGGCGAACTCGCGCTCCATCGCGCCGTAGATGACGGGATCGGCGTGCTCGATCCCGCCGAGCGTCTCGTCGGAGAAGACCACCCCGAAGCCGAACGTGTCGTCCGGCGCGTTGCGCTCCCAGACCGAGATCTCGTGCCCCGGGCCGAGCTGCTTGGCCAGCAGCGAGAAGTAGAGCCCGCCGGGGCCGCCGCCGATGACCGCGATGCGCATCAGTCCGCCGCCAGCGCGCGGAGCTTGAAGCGCTGCAGCTTGCCGGTCGGGGTGTGCGGCAGCTCGGGCAGGAACTCGATGACCCGCGGGCACTTGTACGGTGCGATCTGCCGCTTCACCAGCTCCTGCAGCTCGGCCGCCTTGGCCGCGTCGCCGACCACGCCCGGGCGCAGCACGACGTACGCGGCCACGACGTTGCCGCGGTCCCGGTCGGGCTTGGCCACCACCCCGCACTCGACCACGTCGGGCGAGCTGAGCAGGGCGTTCTCCACCTCGGGCCCGGCGATGTTGTAGCCGGCCGAGATGATCATGTCGTCGCTGCGGGCCACGTACCAGAAGTAGCCGTCCTCGTCGCGACGGTAGGTGTCGCCGGTGAGGTTCCAGCCGTGCTGCACGTAGGTCTGCTGGCGCTGGTCGGACAGGTAGCGGCAGCCGGTCGGGCCGCGCACCGCGAGCCGCCCGGGCTGCCCGTCCGGCACCGTGTCGCCGGCCCCGTCCAGCACCGCGGCCTCGTACCCGGGGACCGGCCGGCCGGTCGAGCCGGCGCGGACGTCGTCGTCGGCGGCCGAGATGAAGATGTGCAGCATCTCGGTGGAGCCGATGCCGTCGATGATCCACAGCCCGGTGGCCTCGTGGAACGCCTCGGACACCGCGCGCGGCAACGGCTCGCCGGCGGACACGCACCGGCGCAGTCCGGTCGGCACCTTCCCCGCCGCGAGCATGGCCCGGTATGCGGTCGGCGCGGTGAACAGCACCGTGACCCCGTGCTCGGCCACCGCCCCGGCGATCACGTCCGGCGCCGGCCGCTCGATCAGCAGCGTCGCCGCGCCGGCCCGGAGCGGGAAGATCAGCTCGCCACCGAGCCCGTAGGTGAACGCGAGCGGCGGGCTGCCGAGGAAGAGGTCGTCGGCGCTCGGCCGGAGCACGTACGCGGAGAACGTGTCGGCGACCGCGAGCACGTCCCGGTGGAAGTGCGCGGTGGTCTTCGGGACGCCGGTGGTGCCGGAGGTCACCGCCAGCAGCGCGACGTCGTCGGCCGACGTGGCGACGGCCCGGAACGGCGTGCGGTGCCGGTCGGCGCGGCCCTCGAGGTCGCCGTCGCCGTACCGGACGATCGGCAGGTCGGGCAGCCCGTCTGCCAGGTCGTCGACGAACCTCGCGTCGCAGAGGGCGAACGACGGCCGGGTGATCCCGCCGATCGAGCGCAGCTCGCCCGGGCGCAGGGCCGGCATCGTGGCGACGGCGACGCCGCCGGCCTTGACCACCGCCAGCCAGCACGCCACCAGCCACGGCGCGTTGGGGCCGCGCAGCAGCACCCGGTTGCCGGTGACCAGACCGAGGTCCTCCACCAGCACGTGCGCGATCGCGTCGACCCGCTCGCGCAGCTGTCCGTAGGTCCAGGTGCCGTCCGGCCAGACCAGGCAGCGGCGGTCGCCGTCGGGGCCGGAGAGCAGCGCGTCGGCACAGTTGAGCCGGTCCGGGTAGGTCAGCTCGGGAAGCCGGAACAGCAGGTCCGGCCACTGGTCGGCCGGCGGCAGCGAGTCCCGGCAGAACGTGTCGGCGTGCGCCGACGGACCGAGACCGGCCCTCGGCTCCTGCGCGACGTCCATGGCGCGCCCTCCCCCGGGTCGATGCCGCCAGTATGCCTACCGACCGACGGTTCCCGTCAGGGCAGCACTGCGGCGCCCTGCAGCTCGACCACCGCCTCGGCGTCCCAGAGCCTGGCCACCCCGATGCCGGCCATCGCCGGGTAGTCGCGGCCGACCAGGCGCCGCCAGACCGCGCCGATGTCCCCGGACCGGGCGCGGTAGTCGTCCATGTCGACGATGTAGACGGTGAGGCTGGCCAGGTCCTCCGGCCGGCCGCCGGCGCCGTCGAGCGCGGCCAGCAGGTTGGCCAGCGCCTGCTCGAACTGGGCGACGAGGCCACCGCCGACGATCGCGCCGGTCGCGTCCATGCCGGTCTGGCCGGCGAGGAACACCACCCGCGAGCCCTCGGCGACCACCGCGTGCGCGAAGCCGGAGGGCCTGGCCAGGGCGGGCGGGTTCACGCGGGTCACCATCATCGAGCACAGTGGCAACGATCGTTGCGCTGGTCAACCGAGGAGGCCCGGATGCGCCTGGATGAGCTGACCGACGTCCGCTACGCCGTCGAGGACGGCTGCGCGGTCGTGACGATCGACCGGCCGGACCGGATGAACGCGTTCCGCGGCCGCACGGTCGACGAGCTGATCAGCGCGTTCAAGTACGCCTGGGCGGACCCGGCGGTGGCCTGCGTGATCCTGACCGGTGCCGGCGACCGGGCGTTCTGCGCCGGCGGGGACGTGAAGGAGCGCGCCGAGACCGGCGGGTACGGCGAGACCGAGTGGGGCACGTTCGAGATCGAGCGGCTGCACCGGGTCATCCGCGACATCCCGAAGCCGGTGATCGCCGCCGTCAACGGTGTCGCCGTCGGCGGGGGCCACGTGCTGCACGTGCTCTGCGACCTGACCGTGGCTGCGTCGCACGCGACGTTCGGGCAGAGCGGGCCGCGGGTCGGCTCGTTCGACGCCGGCTTCGGCTCGGCCTACCTGGCCAGGGTCGTCGGCGAGAAGCGGGCCCGGCAGCTGTGGTTCCTGCTCGACCGGATCGACGCGGAAACGGCCGAGCGGTGGGGCCTCGTCAACGCGGTCGTCCCCGCCGACGCGTTGCTGCCGACCGCGCTGGAGTGGGGACGGCGCATCGGCTCGTACTCGCCCACCGCGCTGAGGTTCCTGAAGCACTCGTTCAACGCCGACAGCGACTCCATCGCCGGCCTGTCCCACATCGCCTTCGCCGGCCTCGACCTGTTCTCCCACACGGCCGAGGCGGAGGAGGGCGCGCGCGCGTTCGCCGAGCGCCGCCCGCCGGACTTCGGCCCGTATCGCTGATCCCGATCGGGGCAGGCAGTATCGCTGATCCCGAACGGGCAGGCCGTATCGCTGATCCCGGTCAGGGCAGCGCCCGCCAGCCGCCCCACCCGGTGACCGCCGTGCCGTTGGTCGCGGTCCGCCGGTAGATGCGGCCGTCGCCGCCGACGACGAACACCTCCAGCGCCGCGCCGTTGCGGGTCACCGCGGGTCCGGAGGCGAGGCTCCCGCCGAGGCTGAGCCAGCCGGTCCAGCCGGTCCCGTCCGGGTCGAGCACCGAGTAGTACCCGTTCTGACCGCCGCGGACGACCGCGACCACCTTGGTGCCGTCCGCGGTGGGCGACAGCGCGACGTCCGAGTTGATCGAACCGCCGAGCAGCCGCCAGCCGGACCACGCCCCGCCGGACCGGGTCTTCACGTACATCGCGTGGTTGGCGCCGAGACAGGCGACGGTGAGCACGCCGCCCGCGGTCGCCGCGACCGACGGCGCGTACGGGGCCAGCAGACCGCCCAGCGGTATCCAGACGCCCCAGCCGGCGGTCGTGCGCTGGCGCAGGTAGCCCTGCCCGTTCGCGCCCCGGATCACGATGTTCTCCACGCCGTCCGGGGCGACCCCGCTGCCCGGTCTGGTCGTGGTGACACCGCTGAGGCTGCTCCACCCGCTGCGGGCACCGCCATCCGAGACGGTTTCCCGATAGACCGCGTTGTCGCTGCCGATGGCGACTGCCGCGAGCCCGGCCGAGCTGGTCGCCGCCGCGGCCGGGCCGCCGACCACCGAGCCACCGAGCTGGCTCCAGCCGATCCAGGTCGAGCCGCGCAGGGTCCGCTCGATCACGTTGCCGGCGGCGTTGCGGATCAGCACGTGCAGGCCGGCGGCCGTGGTGGCGGCCGCGGGCGTCGAGGCGCGCTGGCCGGTGCCGCCCGCCAGGTCGACGAAGCGGTAGCCGTGCGCGCGGTAGTAGTCGATGATCCGCGGCAGCGCCGTCACGGTCGCCGGGACGCCCGCCGGCGGGTTGTGCATGAGGATCACCGGGTGCGCCTGACTGCCGCCGGCCACGGCGCGGGAGTAGATCCGCTCGACCCAGGTCGACGACGTCGACGTACCCGCCTTCCAGTCCTCGGTGTCGACCGACCAGTTCCACACGGCCATCCGGCGCTGCTGGGCGAGGCTGAGCGTCGTCGCGTTGAACTCCCCGTACGGCGGGCGGAACAGGCACGACCCGACCGCGGTGAGCGCGCTCTGCTCAGCGGTGGCCCGGTCCATCTCGCTCGCCTGCCCGGACGCGCTGAGCGTCGGCAGCTGCGGGTGGTCCCAGCTGTGGTTGCCGATCACCATCCCGGTCACCAGCTCGGACCGGACGTACGCCGGCCGGACCGAGGCGTTGACGCCGATGTTGAAGAACGTGGCCGGTATCCCGTACCGCTGCAGGATCGACAGGATCGCCGGGGTGGTCACGCCCGGACCGTCGTCGAAGGTCAGGGCGACGGTCTTGCCGGAACCCGGAGCCGTCCGCTGCACCCCGAACGGCGCCGCCGGACAGGTCGTGCTCGGCCCGGCGGCGGCCAGCGCCCGGGGCGCGACGCCGCCCGGGGGACGGGCCAGGATCTCGTCCGGCGGCCACGGTCCCTCCGGCAGTGGGGTACTGGTCGCCGCGGGCGTCGGGGCGGGAGCGGGCGACGGCGCCGCGTGCGCCGGTCCGGCGAGGCCGAGCAGCAACCCGACCAGCGAGCCGAGTACGACGGTGGCGCGGACGCGGCGAGACGACATGGCGCACCTCCACGCGGGCCGGGGCGCCCGCGATGCACCGCGCCCGGAAGGCTCGGTGCCAGCGACGATCCCGCGCCGCTCCAGGGCCTGTCCAGATCCTCGCCTCGCCGCCGCTGGCTAGGAGGCCGACCTCATCCAGGAGCTGACCGACCAGGCGCGCCGAGCGCGGCCGCCCACCCCGTGCCGGTCTGGGAGTAGCCGTCCCGCGTCCGCCGTTCACTACATTGTAGTAGTCTGTAGTCATGGCTACGCCGTCCTCCGTCCGGTTCGACGACGAGGTCGCCTCCCGGCTGGCGCAGTTCGTCGCGACCCACCCCGGACTCAGCGCGTCGTCGGCGACGAACCTGCTGGTCGACGAGGCGCTGCGGAGCCAGGACCATCCGCTCGTCGTCTTCCGGGACGGTCCCGCGGGCCGGCGTGCCCGGCTCGTCGGTGGGCCGGACGTGTGGGAGGTGGTCCGGGCGGTGCGCAGCGCTCGGGGGGCCGAGCGGGAGCTGAGCCCGGAACAGGTCGTCGCACTGGTCGCCGAGACCAGCGGCGTCGCCGAGCACCTGGTGCGAGCGGCGGTGGACTACTGGGCGGACTACCCGCACGACGTGGACGCCTGGGTCGATCGCGCCGAGCGGGAGAGCAAAGCCGCCGAGGAACGGTGGCGCCGCGAGCGCCGGCTGCTCGCCGGATGACCGCTAGCCTCCTGCTCGACGAGATGTTCTCGCCGCGCATCGCGGCCGAGCTGGCCGAGCGCGGGTACGACTGCCGCAGCGTGGCCGCAGATCCACGGCTGCGGGAGCGACCGGACGATGCGCTGTTCGCCGGCGCCGTGGCGGAGCAGCGCATCCTCGTCACCGAGAACGTGGTCGACTTCGAGCGGCTGCGCCGCGACCGGGTCGCCGCGACGGCGGGCGTACCGCCGCTCATCTACACCTCCAGCTCGGCGTTCCCGCGCGACCGCCGGTACGTCCGCCGACTCGTCGAAGCCCTGGACGGCGCCCTCAAGACCGACGCCGTCACCCGGCACGGCGGCGTCCTCTGGCTCTCCGCCACGCCCTGATCGCATCGTGGGGCCGGCGCGGCCCGCGTTGACAGGTGACTGTTTGGTCACCTATCTTGGGCGGCGTGACCGGCGAGGACGATCGCGTGTTCAAGGCGCTCGCGGATCCGACTCGGCGGTTCCTGCTCGACCGGCTCTTCGAGCGCGACGGCCGCACGCTGACCGAGCTGGAGTCCGAGCTGGAGATGACGCGGTTCGGCGTGATGAAG
Source organism: Mycobacteriales bacterium (assembly GCA_036558285.1). Taxonomy (GTDB): domain Bacteria; phylum Actinomycetota; class Actinomycetes; order Mycobacteriales; family CADCTP01; genus CADCTP01. Next base: position 7,534 of record DATBFW010000188.1, read on the forward strand.
CACCTCAAGGTGCTGGAGGACGCCGGGCTCGTGGTCGCCCACCGGTCCGGTCGGGAGAAGCGCCACTTCCTGAACCCGGTGCCGATCCGACTGATCCACGACCGGTGGATCGACAAGTACACCGAGCGCCAGGTGTCGGCGCTCGCCGACCTCAAGAAACAGCTCGAGGAGCCGTCATGACCAGCAGCACCCAGTCCCGGGTCGTCCAGGTGCACCGGGTCTACATCCGCGCGTCCGCCCAGGCGATCTGGGACGCGATCACCCGGCCGGAATGGACCCGGCAGTACGGCTACACCGGTCTGGTCGAGTACGACCTGCGGCCCGGCGGGGCGTACCGGGTGCGCCCGACGGAGGAGTTCCGGGCCGGTGCCGAGGCACGTGGCAACCAGCTGCCGGAGGTGATCATCGAGGGCGAGGTGCTGGAGGCTGACCCGCCGCACAAGCTGGTCACCACGTTCCGGATGCTGATGGACGAGCGGACGGCGTCCGAGCCGGCCAGCAGGATCACCCACGAGATCACGGAGGGCCCGAACGGGGTCTGCTCGCTGACGCTCACCCACGAGCTCGACGGCGCCCCTGTGCTCGCCGCGCTCGTCGGCGGCCGCTTCGAGAGCGAGGGCGCCGGCGGCGGCCACACCTGGGTCCTCAACGACCTCAAGACCCTGCTGGAGACAGGCCGCCCGTTCAGCCACTGAACGCCCGGCGCCCCCGGCCCGCGTTCCCGCGGACCGGGGGCGCCTGCCACCTTCCTCAGTGGACCGGCTGGAAGTAGTGCCGGGCGACGTAGCGGCCGACCGTGCCGCCGAGCACCGAGCCCTGCCGGTCCGAGCTGAAGAAGTGGAAGCCGACGAGGACCCGGGCCTGGTCGACGTCCTCGACCACGTCGTGCAGGCGGCGGTACGTCCGCGTCCGCTCGGTCACGCCGGGCGCGCGGCTGTCGAGCGCGAACCGGACCCGGTCGGTGCCGAAGAACGCGTCGAGAGCGTTGACGATCGCGGTGCTGTGGCAGGCGTGCGCCGAGGGGTACTCGGGGAAGTTCGGTGTGGTTGCCAGCGGCGTCCAGCCGGGGTCGGCCACCGTCGCCGGGTTGCCGTCCGAGCCGGCTCCCGGGATCGCCTGGTACGGGCGCCAGAACCAGTAGTGGTACTTGGCGTCGAAGCAGGCGATCATCGCGTCGCCGCCGGCGACGTGCGCAAGCGCCAGCATCCGGGCGGTCCGGACGAGGCCGAGACCGCGGTCGGCGGCGAGCCGGAGCATGCCGTCGTTCCACTGCCGGATGTCGTGGTCGGTCCAGAACAGCGCCTGGCTCGTCTGCTCCGGCGTCCTGATGGTGCTGTCGACGCGACCAAGGTCCTCGACCTCGTTGAGGTCTTTCGCGTACGCCCCGCTGCCGAGGGCATGGGGCCGGCCGGGTCGGAACTGCGAGGCGCGCTTCAGCGCGAGCGGTCGCATCCCGGGCAGGCAGAGGCCGAGCGCCGCTCCCGGCCCGGGTTGCCAGACGCCGGGCGCCGGTGCGGGCTGGCCGAGCTCGGCGAGCGTGGTGGCGCACCCGCGGCCGTCGTTCGTCCGCCGCGCCAGCACGGATCGCGCGACCCTCGTACCGATCGCGATCCCGGCGGACTTCGCGGTGCCGTCCGGGATGGCCGCCAGGTAGGCGGCGTGATCGCCGTCGAGGATCGTCTGGTCGGCGCCGAGCTGAGGCTGCAGCCCGGTGAGCGTCCGGTACGCGGCGGTCGCGATCGCCGCCGCCGGCGAGGTACGGGCCGGCGCGGGGGGCGAGGCCGCGTACGGCCGGTATCCGCCGTCGACCGCAACGGCCGCGTCGTAGATGGCGACGTGGACGATGCCCATGAGGACGGCTGCCTCGCCGGGGAACTTGGTGCCGAAGTTCTCCGCGCCGAAGATCCCGCCCGGGCCGGCCGGGACGATCGCGCACCGGGCCTCCGTGCTCCAGAACGCGACCGGCGACGCGGCCGCGGCGTAGTGCGCCGGCGGCGCGCACTGGGTGGCCGGCGGCGGCGTCCGGACAGCGGGCGCGGCTGCCACGGACCCCACCGCCCCCACGAGAGCCGCGACCAGAGCGAATGTCGATCTCACGATTCGGTCCCCTCCCACGTCATCGCCGGCACTCGACGGACGCTAGGGAGCCGGGCTCAGCGTGGAATCGTGAGTTCCCCTGAACTTTGCTCGTCCGGCCGGAACGCTCGCGCGAGCTCGGTCCGCGACCGCACGCCGAGCTTCGCGTACGCGTGCGAGAGGTGGGTCTCGACGGTCCGCTCGCCGAGGAAGAGCGCGGCGGCGACCTCCCGGTTCGTGCGCCCCTCGGCGACGAGGGTCGCCACCCGCCGCTCGGCCGCGGTCAGGCCCTCCTCGCGCGCCCGGCCGCCGATGCGACCCAGCTCCGCGCGAGCTCTCTCGATCCACGTCGCCGCCCCGAGCTGCTCGAACCCGTCGAGCGCTGCGGAGATCGCCTCGCGGGCGACGCGCTTGCGCCGCTCGCGCCGCCGGACGATCCCGAGCGCGAGCAGTGCGCGGGCGTGCCCGAAGGTGTCGGCCACCTGCTCGTGCTGCGCTACCGCGTCCTCCAGGAGTGCGACGGCGTCGGCGACGTCGCCGCGGGCGGCGGCGACGAGGCCGCGGCAGCGGGTCACGTGTGCGAGCACCCGGCCGTCGCCCGCCTGGCGGTCCTTCTCCCACAGGTCGAGGACCCGTACGGCGTCGTCGACGCGGTCGAGCGCGAGCAGCGCCTCGATCTGGTCGGCGACCCACCAGCGTCGGCTCGCGTTGCGCCAGGCGAGCCTCGTCGTCACCGCCTCGGCCTCGGCGAACCAGCGCATCGCGGTCTGCGGATCGCCGCTCTGCAGTGCGACGACGCCGAGCGTCCCGAGATGCACGGGCGTGTGCAGCCCGAACTGCTCCTCGCCCAGCTGCAACGCCCGCTCCGAATGCTCGCGGGCGAGAGCGAACCGGCCCCGGTGCGCGGCAACGACGGCGATCGGCAGGTGGGCCCACGGCACTTCGAGGCCGTACTGGGTCGTCAGGTCGTACGCGCGTTCCGCGTGCTCGGCCGCGAGCTCCCATCGGCCGGCCCACAGCTGCGCCCAGGCGAGGCTCTCCAGCGCCCGCGCGGCCGACAGATCGTCGCGCTCCCTGGACTCCTCGTACTCGCGTTCGAGCAGCGCGACTGCCGCACCGGGATCGCTGGTCTTGATGGTCTCCAGCAGCGTGAACCGCGCCCTGCGTACCAGCTGCTCGTTGCCTGTCGCGCTCGCGATCTCGCGGGCCCGCTCGGCGTACGCGGTCGAGTCCGGATCGCCGACCACCGAGCCGAGAAACGTCATCATGTCGAGCGCTTCCACCCGCAGCGCGTCGTCGTCGACCTCCTCGGCCAGCTCGAGGGACGCACGCGCGTGCTCGAGCGCGCGGTCGAAACCCTGCCCGAAGCGCGCCGACCAGGCCAGCCGGCACTGGATCGCCGACTGCAGCCCCGGGCGCGACGTCGCCTCGTGAAACGCCTCCTCGAGCAGCGTGACGGCCCGGTCGAGGCCCTCGAGGCCGGCGAGGAAGAGGAGAACGTCCGCACGCAACGGGCCGAGCCGGCTGTCCTGGAGCAGCTCGCCGGCGATCGTCCGCGCGCGCGTCCATTCCCCGCTGGCGCGGTGGGCGCGTGCCGCGGCCAACGCCCGCCGGTGCCGCTGGCCGACCTCGGCGGCCGGCGTCAGCCGCAGCGCCGCCTCGGCCAGCTCGGCCGCGGTCGCCGAAGCGCCGCGACCGCCGGCGACCGTCGCCGCGCCGTCCAGCGCGGCCGCGACGGCCGGGTCGGGCTCGTCCGTGGCGAGCGCGAGATGGCGGGCGCGCAGCACCGGGTCGGTGACGACCGCGGCGATGCGTCCGTGCACGACCCGGCGGTGCGGGCCGAGATCCTGGTAGAGCACGGAGGAGAGCAACGGATGCGTGAACCGGATGGCGCCGCGCTCGCGCTCCACCACCTGCGCCGCGAGCGCGGGACCGAGCGCGTCCGGCGCCGCGCCGACACGCTTCAGGACCGACTCGGACGGCGTACCCAGCGCGGCCACGTAGGCGAGCGCGTCACGGGTCGGTGCCGGGAGGCTGTCGAGACGGGTACGGACGAGCTCGTCCAGCGTCGCCGGGACCGGCAGCGGTTCGAGCGGGTCGACGTCCTGGCCGAGCATGCGCGCGAGCTCCAGGGCGAAGAACGGGTTGCCGCCCGACTGGTCGTGCACGCGCAGCAGGGTCTGGCGTGGGTATGGCCGACCGAAGCGGTCCTGCAGGATCCGGTGCAGGGCGCCGACGTTCACTGCTCCGATCGGCAGCCGTTCGACGTCCACCGCCTGCTCGAGCTCGGACGCCTGGCGGCGGCGGGTCAGGAACAGCCGGACGGCGCCGTCGAGCCGCCGCAGCGCGAAGGCGAGCGCGCCGGCCGACGAGGCGTCGAGCCACTGGACGTCGTCGATCGCGACGACGACCGGCGAGCGTCGGCCCAACAGGTTGAGCACATCGTGCACCGCCACCCCGAGCGCGCGAGGATCAGCGGCACCGTCGGCGTCGGTGGCCGCCCCGGGCTCGTCCCGCAGCAGCGCGACCTCCAGCGCCCGCCGCCGCGGCGGCGACAGCTCCCCGATCACCCCGTCCAGCACGCTGTCGAACAGATCGCCCAGCCCCGCGTACGCCAGCCCCCGCTCGGACTCGGCCGGCCGCGCCACCAGCACAACCCTCCCGAGCCGCCGAGCCGCCCCGACCCCCGCGAGCCACACCGTCGATTTCCCGATCCCCGGCTCGCCCTCCAGCACAAGCCCCGCCGTCCCGCCGACCGCACGCTCAAGAAAGCGAAGAACGGAACCGACTTCCGCCTCCCGCCCGACGACCCCCGCGCCGCCCACCACCCACCAATCCTGACAGCCCCACCCCAGTCGGCAAGACCACCGCCCGCACCCGGCCAGCGCAATGCCGAAAGGGACCACCCGGGCGGGCGTGGTCCCAGGAGGGACCACCGCCCGGGGCGAGCACCGCACGGGGCCGGCGTGGTCCCAGGAGGAACCACCGCCCGGGCACGGGCTGGCGTGGTCCCAGGAGGAACCACCGCCCGTGGGCGACCACCGCCCGGGGCTGGCGTGGTCCACCC
>DATBFW010000189.1:0-13005 GCA_036558285.1 Mycobacteriales bacterium
CACGCCGATCGACACCACCGACAGCAGCGCGGTGACCAGCCCGTCCAGGCCCTCGTCGAGCAGCTCGTCGAGCGCGTCGACGTCCGAGGTGAGCCGGGCGATGACCCGGCCGGAGGTGTAGCGCTCGTGGAACGCCGGCGACAGCCGCTGCACGTGGTCGAACAGCCGGCGGCGCAGGTCGAGCAGCACCGCCTGGCCCATCCGGCCGGCCCGCAGCAGGAACACCGCCCGCAGCCAGGCGTCAACGCCGGCCGCGGCCAGCAGGACGCCGCCGATCACCAGCAGCGGCACCCAGTCGCCGTCGACCAGCGCCGGGATCCCCCGGTCGATGCCGACACCGACCAGCCAGGGGCCGAGCATCGCGGCCCCGTTCTGGATCAGCACCACGACGACGAGGAACCAGAGCTGCCGCCGGTGCGGGCGCAGCAGGCTGGCCAGCAGCCTCCGGCTGCGCGCCCGCAGCACGATGCTGATCTTCTCCGGCAGCTCGTCGACGTCCTCGGCGGAGACGCCGCGCCACTCCCGCTCGACCGTCTCGTCCGCGGTCACCGTCTCCGTCTCCGTCTCGGTCTCCGTCTCGGTCATGGTCATGACGCCACCTCCTCCAGGTCGGTCTCCTGTGCAAGCAGGTCCCGGTACGCGGGGGCCGTCGCGAGCAGCTCCGAGTGCGTGCCGACCGCGGCCAGCGTGCCGCCGGCCAGCAGCGCAACCCGGTCGGCGAGCAGCACGGTGGACGCGCGGTGCGCCACCACCAGCGCGGTGGTGTCGCGCAGCACCCGCCGCAGCGCCTGCTCGACCAGCGCCTCGGTGTGCACGTCCAGCGCGGACAGCGGGTCGTCCAGCACCAGCACCCGCGGCCGGCCGAGCACCGCGCGGGCCAGCGCGAGCCGCTGCCGCTGCCCGCCGGACAGGGTCAGGCCCTGCTCGCCCAACCGGGTGTCCAGGCCCCACGGCAGGTCGTAGACGAACTCGGCCTGGGCGACGTGCAGCGCCTCGCGGATCTCGTCCTCGGTGGCATCCGGCCGGCCGAAGGTGAGGTTCTCCCGCGCGCTGACCGAGAACAGCGTCGGATCCTCGAACGCGGTCGCGACCACCCGCCGCAGCTGGGCCAGCGGGATGTCGCGCACGTCGGTGCCGTCGATCAGCACCCGGCCCGCGGTCACGTCGTACAGCCGCGGGACCAGCGCGGTCAGCGTGGTCTTGCCGGAGCCGGTGGCCCCGACCACCGCGACCGTCTCGCCGGGCGCGAGCTCCAGCGTGACGTCGTGCAGCACGTCCCGGTCCGCGCCGGGGTAGCGGAAACCGACGCCGTCCAGCCGCAGCCGGCCGGCGACCGCCGGCATCGGCTGCACGCCAGGGCGGTCGAGCACCGCGGACGGGGTGTCGAGCACCTCGTACACCCGCTCGGACGCGGTCTCCGCCTCCTGCGCCTGAGCGGCCAGCCAGCCGAGCGAGTCGATCGGCCACTGCAGCATGAGGAACAGCGACACGAACGCGACCAGCCCACCGAGGCTGAGCGCGCCCTGGGCGACCGCGATGCCGCCGCCCAGCGCCACCAGCGCGAGCACGACCTGCGGGAACAGCTCCAGCACGACCCAGAAGTAGGCCAGCACCGTGACCTTCTCCAGCTGGGCGCCGCGCAGGTCGCGGGACCGGTCCATGAACCGGCCCAGCGCCAGCGGCCGCCGGCCGAACGAGCGGATCGTGCTGATGCCGGCCGCCGACTCCTCGACGCTCGAGGTGAGCTCGCCGTTGAGGTCCTGCGCGCGCCGGGACACCCGGGAGTAGCGCAGCTCGAACCGGCGCACGGTCAGCACCAGCGGCACCGAGAACGCCAGCACCAGCAGGGCCAGCGGCCAGTACTGGAAGAACAGCAGGATCCCGACCACCACGCAGACCGTGGAGTTCACGACCAGGAAAACCAGCCCGAAGCCGAGGAACCGGCGGACCGTGGCGAGGTCCTCGGTCGCCCGGGACAGCAGCTGGCCGGACTGCCAGTGGTCGTGGAAGGACACCGGCAGCGCCTGCAGGTGCCCGTACAGGTCGCGGCGCAGGTCGGTCTCGACGCCGAGCGCGGCCTTGCTCATCACCCAGCGGCGGACCAGCACCGCCAGCGCCTCGAGGATGCCGAGCAGCAGGGCAAGGCCGGCGAGCGGGTAGAGCGCGCCGCGGTCTCCGGTGCTGATGGCGTCGTCGACCACCCGCGCGGCGATCAGCGGGATGGCGGCAGGGGCGAGCTCCGAGGCGAGCGCCGCCCCGGTCATGGCGAGGAATCCGGCCCGGTAGGGGCGGGCATACCGCCCGACGCGCCGGAGGGAGGAGTACGAAGACCGGCGCTGGGACACGATGACCAACGCTAACCGACGTCGGCACCGATGACATCCGAGTTTCCGCCCGGTGCCGGCCCGACGGCAGCCGCTCCGTGACCGCCGTCACCCACGCCCGGGCTGGGCCGGCGACGGTCGCCGGTGCCGACGGTCGCTCGTAGTCGCCGTCGCCTCCGGCCGGTGGCGGAGCGCGCGGGCGCTCAGTGGCGGCGGCGGACTCCGAGCAGGATGTCGTCCCAGGACGGCACCGTCGCCCGGCGGGCGCGATCCTCCTCACCGTCGACATCGACCAGGGGAACGGTCCCGCCGCCGGCCGCGATCCGCGACTCGGCCGCCGGATCGGCGTCCTCCTCGGCGTCCCGGGCCTGCCGGGCCTCCCGCGGCCGCCGCCCCTCGGCACGCTGGCCGCGGTCCGCGCTCCCACGCTGCGCGCGGTCCGCGCGGCCCCGTTCCCCGGTGCCGCGGTCGGACGCCGGTGGCCGCGCGGGGCGCTCCGGCGACCGCCGGTCCGCCTCGCGCGGCGTGCCGGGCTCGGCCGCCGCCCGGGCGGCCACCGCCAGCGGCGTCACCGCGGTGATCGTCCGCGCGTGGAACTCCTCGGCGCTCAACTGCTCCGCGGCCGGGTCCTCCGACTGCAGAGAGTGCCGGCCGAGGTCGAGGCTCCAGTTCGCCGCGTGCGCGCTGTCGCCGTGCCGCCAGCTGAGCCGGACCGCCCACCGGCCGTCCTCGCGGCGCCAGGCGTCCCATTCCAGCGTGGCCGCGTCCGTACCCCGCCCGACCAGCCGTTCCTCGACGAGGTCGCCGAGCTGCTCCGGGGCGGGCGGTCGCACCGGCGCCGTCCGCGCCTGGGCGACGACCCTGGACCGCTCCTGCAGCACCGGGTAGGCGAACCGGAGCACGCGGTCCAGCTGCATCCCGGCCGACGCCGCGACCTGCTCGGCCGACTCTCCGGCCCGCACCCTGGCCTGGATCTCCCGCGGGCGCAGCGGGTTGTCCGACTCGACCTCGATCTGCCCGAGCCGGGTCAGGTCGCCGCGGCACGCCGCCCGCACCCGATCGTCCAGCGGCAGCCGGTAGGACTCGCCGGTCGGGCTCTCCAGCAGCAGGCTGTCGCCGTCCTCGGCGAGCCCGACGAGTCGCAGCTGCCGCATCCGCACCGCCTCCACCCGTCGAGATCCGCCGTCGCTCCAGGCTAAAGACCCATTCGGGTCTCGCCCGGTCGCGACACGCAGGCCCGGCGGATGACTATGCGAGCTTCTCCACCACGGTGTCGATGCAGACCGTGAGCGCCTCGACGTCGTCCGGGTCGACCGCGGGGAACATGCCGATCCGGAGCTGGTTGCGGCCGAGCTTCCGGTACGGCTCGGTGTCCACGATCCCGTTCGCCCGCAGCACCGTCGCGACGGCGGCCGCGTCCACCGAGTCGGCGAAGTCGATCGTGCCGACCACCAGCGAGCGCAGCGCGGGGTCGCTGACGAACGGCGTCGCGTACGGCGACTTCTCGGCCCAGGTGTAGAGCCGCGAGGACGAGTCGGCGGTCCGGGCCACCGCCCAGTCGAGCCCGCCGTTGGCGTTGATCCACTCGATCTGGTCGACCAGCAGCCAGAGCGTCGCCACCGCCGGCGTGTTGTACGTCTGGTCCTTGGTCGAGTTGTCCAGCGCCGTGGCCAGGTCGAGCGACGGCGGGATCCACCGGTCGGAGCCGGCCAGCTCCGCGACCCGGTCGAGCGCGGCCGGCGAGAACAGCCCGATCCACAGCCCGCCGTCGGAGCCGAAGTTCTTCTGCGGGGCGAAGTAGTAGACGTCAGCGCGTCGGACGTCGACCGGCAGGCCGCCGGCGCCGGAGGTCGCGTCGATCAGCACCAGTGCGCCGTCGTCGGTCCCGGCCGGCCGGGTGACCTGCGTCATGACGCCGGTCGAGGTCTCGTTGTGCGGCCACGCGTACACGTCCACGCCGGGCTCCGGCCGCACCGCCGGCGCGCTGCCCGGCTCGGCCCTGACCACCACCGGCTCGGCCAGGAACGGCGCACCCTTGGTGACGTCGGCGAACTTCGCGCTGAACTCGCCGAAGGCGAGGTGCTCGGCCCGCTCCCGCACCAGCCCGTACGCCGCCGCGTCCCAGAACGCGGTCGCCCCGCCGTTGCCGAGCACGACCTCGTACCCGTCCGGCAGCGAGAACAGCGACGCCAGGCCGGACCGGGTCCGGTGCACCAGGTCCTTCACCGGCGCCTGGCGGTGGGAGGTGCCGATCACCGCGGCCCCGGCAGAGGCGAGCGAGTCCAGCGCCTCCGGGCGGACCTTGGACGGCCCGCAGCCGAAGCGGCCGTCGCGGGGCTTGATCTCGTCGGGCAGGACGATCTGAGCTGAGGTCACCCCTCCATGGTCGGCTACGCCGTCGCCGTCTTGTACTGGGGGGGCATCTCCGCCCAGCCGGCGACGTCCTCGGGCTTGCGCGGTCCCGGCCCGATGTACCGGGCGGACGGCCGGATCAGCTTGTTCAGCCGCTTCTGCTCCATGATGTGCGCGCTCCACCCGGCCGTCCGGGCGCAGGTGAACATCGAGGTGAACATGTGCGGCGGGACCTCGGCGAAGTCGAGCACCACCGCCGACCAGAACTCCACGTTCGTCCGGAGTGGACGGTCCGGGTAGCGGGCGGTCAGCTCCTCGATCGCCGCCTTCTCCAGCGCCTCGGCCACCTCGACGCGGCGCGAGCCGAGCTCCTTGGCGGTCCGCCGGAGCGTGCGGGCGCGCGGGTCCTCGGCCCGGTAGACCCGGTGCCCGAAGCCCATCAGCCGCTCCTTGCGGTCGAGCACGCCCTTGACGTAGCCGACCGGGTCGCCGGACCGCTCGACGTCGTCGAGCATCTTGAGCACCCGGGACGGGGCACCGCCGTGCAGCGGTCCGGACAGCGCGCCGATCGCGGCGGAGATCGAGGCGGCGACGTCGGCGCCGGTGGACGCGACGACCCGGGCGGTGAACGTGGACGCGTTCATGCCGTGCTCGGCCGCGGACACGAAGTAGGCGTCGACCGCCTTGACGTGGCCGGGGTCGGGCTCGCCGCGCCAGCGGATCATGAACCGGTCGACGATCGTCTTCGCCTTGTCGATCTCGCTCTGCGGCACGGCCGGAAGCCCGAGCCCGCGAGCGGACTGCGCCACGAACGACATCGCGGTGACCGAGATCCGGGCCAGGTCGTTGCGCGCCTGCTCCTCGTCGATGTCGATGAGCTGCTCCAGGCCCCAGTGCGGCGCCATCATCGCGATCGCGCTCTGCACGTCGACCCGGATGTCGCCGGAGTGCACCGGGATCGGGAACGGCTCGGCCGGCGGCAGGCCCGGGTTGAACTCGCCGTCCACCAGCAGGCCCCAGACGTTGCCGAACGCCACCCGGCCGACGAGGTCCTCGATGTCGACCCCCCGGTAGCGCAGCGCGCTGCCTTCCCTGTCCGGCTCGGCGATCTCGGTCTCGAAGGCGACGACGCCCTCCAGCCCCGGCTTGAAGTCCTCGGGCATTCGCACTCCCCGACTCGGCTGGCCTTATGGATCCCATCTTGCCCACCCGCTGTCACGTTGACGACACCGGAGGCCGGAGCGGCCGTCGGAGGAGGAAAATCGTCTGGTGCCTGATCTCAGTTCTGTGACCGGCGTGCGCCGCACGTACGCCCGGGGGGCCCTGTCCGAGGCGGACCTGGCTCCGGACTGGGTCGGGCAGTTCACCCGCTGGTACGACGAGGTGTCCGCGTCCGGGCTGGTGGTGGAGCCGAACGCGATGGTGGTGGCAACGGCGTCCCCGGACGGCCGGCCGTCGGTGCGTACGGTGCTGCTGCGGGGCGTGTCGGCGGACGGCTTCGTGTTCTTCACCAACTACGGCTCCCGCAAGGGGCGGGAGATCGCCGCGAACGGGTCCGTCGCGCTGATCTTCTCCTGGGTGCCGGCCGAGCGGCAGGTGATCGTCACCGGGACCGCGGCCAGGGTGAGCCGGGCGGAGTCTGCGGCTTACTGGGAGTCGCGGCCGGCGGAGTCCCGGCTGGCCTCGGCGGCCAGCCCGCAGTCGACCCTGGTCGGGTCCCGGTCCGAGCTGGAGGCGGCGGTCGACGCGCTCGCCGCCGCGCATCCGGACGGGGTGCCGCTGCCGGACGCCTGGGGCGGGTTCCGGGTGGCGCCGGACTCGGTGGAGTTCTGGCAGGGCCGGCCGGCGCGGCTGCACGACCGGCTGCGGTACCGGCGGGCGGACGGGGCCTGGGCCGTCGAGCGGCTCGCCCCGTGAGCGGTCGGCTGCGCGCGATCGCGATCGACACCAAACCGCTGCGACACCCCGACTACCGCCGGCTGTTCATCGGGCAGGGGGTGTCGTTCGTCGGGTTCCAGGTCACCGCGGTGACCGTGCCGGTGCAGGTGTACGCGATCAGCCTGTCGTCGTTCTGGGTCGGCGTGCTCGGCCTGGTCGGGCTGGTGCCGCTGATCGTGTTCGGGCTGTGGGGCGGTGCGGTCGCCGACGCCGTCGACCGCCGCAAGCTGCTGCTGGTCTCGGCCGCGGTGACCTGGGTGGTCACGCTCGCGCTGCTGGTCCAGGCGCTGCTCGGGCTGGACAGCCTGGCGTTGATCATGGTGCTGGTCGCGATCCAGTCGGCGGCGTTCGCGGTGACCTCGCCGACCCGGAACGCGATCCTGCCGCGACTCATCGAGCGCTCCGAGGTCCCCGCGGCCAACACGCTGAACTTCACCGTCACCAACGTGGGCACGGTCGCCGGCCCGCTGCTGGCCGGCGTGATCATCGCGAAGTGGGGCGGCTTCGCCGTCGCGTACGCCACCGACGCGCTGCTGTTCACTGTCGCTCTCTACGCGGCGGTCCGGCTGCCGCCGCTGCCGCCGCTGGCCCGCGGGGCGCACCTGCCCCGGCCGGGCCTGCGCTCGGTCATCGACGGGCTGCGCTTCATCGGGGCCAGACCGGTGCTGCTGATGTCGTTCGGGGTGGACATCATCGCGATGGTGTTCGCGATGCCGCGGGCGCTGTTCCCGGAGGTGGCCGACGAGCGGTTCGGGGGGCCGTCGGCGGTCGGCTGGCTGTTCGCCGCGATCTCGATCGGCGCGGTGATCGGCGGGCTGTCGTCCGGCTGGATCGGCCGGGTGCGCCGGCAGGGGATCGCGCTGACCGTGGCGATCGTCGGCTGGGGTGCGGCGGTGGCGCTGTCCGGCCTGGGCCGGGTCCTGTGGGTCACGGTGGCGCTGCTGGCCGTGGCCGGTGCCGCCGACCTGGTCTCGGCGGTGCTGCGGCAGACGATCCTGCAGGTGTACGCCCCGGACGAGATGCGCGGCCGGCTGCAGGGCGTGTTCGTGGTGGTGGTCGCGGGCGGGCCGCGGCTGGGTGACCTGCGGGCGGGTGCGACCGCGGCGGTGGCCGGGGTCACGTTCTCCTGGGTGGCGGGCGGGATCGCCTCGATCGTGCTGGTGCTGTTCGCGGTGGCGCTGGTGCCGGCGTTCCGCCGGTACGACGCGTCGGTAGCGCCGGCGCCGGCCGTCCCGCCGGAGTTGGAGGAGCCGGCCGAGCCTTCGATGACACCGGTCACCGCCGACGACGAGGCCCTCCGGGACATCGCCATCTCCGACCGCCGCGCTTAGCGGCCCGGTCCGCTCAGGCGAGGGCGGAGGCACCGATGCGGAGGTCGGCGACGAGGGCGTCGTAGGCGTCCTGGCGTCCCTCTTCGGGGACCCGGAGCACCGCGGAGGGGTGCGTCGTCGCCATGATCCACGCCGACTTCACGGCGGCGTCCTCCGGCTCGTCGAACAGCGACCCCTCGCCGCCGAGGGAGGCCTGCTGGTCGAGTGGCACCAACTGCCCGCGCTGCTTGGTGATCCGGAACGACGGCCCGAACATCGCCTTGGCCGCGGTGGCGCCGAGGCAGACGACCAGCTCGGGGTTGACGAGCGCGAGCTCCGCGTCCAGCCACGGCCGGCAGGCGGCGACATGCTCGGGTCCCGGCGTCTGGTGCAGACGCCGCTTCCCGCTCTGGGTGAACCGGAAGTGCTTGACCGCGTTCGTCACGTAGGTCTCGTCGCGGTCGATGCCGGCCTCGACCAGCGCCCGGTCGAGCAGCTTCCCAGCCGGCCCGACGAACGGCTCGCCCTTGCGGTCCTCGACGTCACCGGGCTGCTCGCCGACGAACACCACCCGCGCGTCCGCCGGCCCCTTGCCGAACACGGTCTGCGTGGCCGGCTCCCACAGCGGGCAGGCCCGGCACCGCATGGCCGCCTTGCGCACCCCGTCGAGCCCGACTCCGGTCGGCGGCTTCGCGACGGAGAACTCCGTGGTCGCCATGAGCGGATCCTTCCCCACCCGGGATCCGGCACACGCGGCGCGGTCAGTTCTGGTACACCCAGGGCCGCTTGCCCGTCGCGTACGGCCCCATCGCGGGGACGACGACCCGCCCGTTGGCCGGGTCGACGTACGGGCGGGGCTGGCCGGACGCGATCGGCCCGGTGAACGGCACCGGCGCCCGCCCCGACGGCGTGACCCCGAGCGTCGAGGTGTCCGCGGGCGGCGTGGTCGGCACGTACGGGTTCTGCCCGACCGGCTGGGTGGCGACGGCCGGCTGGGTCGGTGCCGGCGACCCGTCGGCGTAGTCCCACGGCTGCTTGCCGATCGCCCACGGCCCGGGTCGTGGCACGACGATCCTGCCGTTGGCGGGGTCGACGTACGGCCGCGGCTGGCCGGCCGGGATGGGGCCGGTGAACGGCACCGGCTCCCGCCCGGACGGCGCCGTGCCGACCTGGCCGGGCGTGGTGGAGATCTGGTTGGGCACGCCCTGCTGCTGCTGCGGCGGGGCGGTCGGCACGTCGGCCTTCGCCGCGGCCGCCTCGAGCGCCGACTTGCACGTGCGGCCGGCGGTGTCCCGGCCGGACTCGGCGTTGGTGATGCCGGTCTTGCCGTTCTTCATCTGGTTCTGCGCGTCCTGGTTGTCGCAGGACGTGGTCTGGTAGAGGTGCCAGCCGTTTCGGCCGGTGGTGATCGCGCCGGCGCAGTCCTCCTGGTAGACGCCGAGGTGCTGCTGCCAGGTGTTCAGCGCGGTCGAGGAGTCCTTGTGCATGTCGGACAGCCCGCGTACGGCCGGCGTCACTCGGCGCTTGAGGTCGGTGAACGCGTCGGCGGCGTCCCCGGTCCAGAACCCGTTGACGTCGATCCCGTTGAGGCTCTCGGCGATGGCGCCGAGGTCGTGGCCGGCCGTGTCCAGCCCCTTGCCGTAGGCCTGGATCGCGGCCGGGTCACCCCAGACGTAGTTCTCGGTCTTCGCCGTCTCCCACTGCTGCAGCTCCGGGAGCGCGTAGCACTGGTCCCGCCCGCTCACCGCGTCACCCTCCCGCTCACAGCTCGTCGTCCTCGGTCTCGGTGGCGTCCTCGCGCTCCTGGACCCGCTTGCGGTGTACCGCCCAGGCCGCCGCACCGGCCGCGCCGAGCACTCCGACCGGGGCGACGGCGGCCGCCATCGGCAGCCCGTCGGTCCCACCGGCCGCGGCCGCGGTGCCACCACCCGTGGCCTGGCCGCCGAGGCCGACCGAGCCCGAGCCGGAGCCGGGTCCTGACCCGACCGACCCGCCGCCGCTGAGCGCGGAGGGATCGACCGGCGTGCTGGGCGCGGTGTCCGGGACGGGACCGCCGACGGAGCCGCCGCCTCCGCCGACGGACCCGCTCCCGCCCCCGATCGGCACGCCCGCCGCCGCGCCGGGGTCCGCCGACCCCGCCCCGGACAGATCCGAGCCGGAAGGCTCGGAACCGGAAAGGTCCGAACCGGCATGGTCCGAGCCGCCGAAGTCGGAGCCGGCGCTGTCGGCGCCGATCACGCCGGTCGGGGTGCTGGGCGCGACATCCGTCGGCGCCAGCGGCGTCCCGGCCGAGCTGTGGTCGGTGCTCCCGCCGCTCAGCCCGTCACCAGGGCTGAGCGAGTCGCCCGACGAGCCGCTGTAGGTGGACGTGTCACCCGCGTGCACGGACCCGCCGGGCGAGGCGTCGCTCCCGGTCGGCGTGGACCCGCCGCCGGCATCGCCCGGATGGATCGTGCCGCCCGGGCCCACCGACGCGTCGGGGTTGCCGCCCTTCTCCACCGAGTCCGGGATCCCGTCGTTGTCCGAGTCGGTGTCCTGGTAGTCGGGCGTCCCGTCCCCGTCGGTGTCGACCGGCGTGGTCGGGTCTCCAGGGCTCGCCGGGTCCCCCGGGCTCGCCGGATCGGCACCAGCCCCGGTCGGGTCGCCGGGGTTGGTCGGATCGCCCGGGCCGGTCGGGCTGGTCGGGTCGCTCGGGCTGGTCGGGCTGGTCGGGCTGGTCGGGCTGGTCGGGCTGGTCGGGTCGCCCGGGCTGGTCGGGCTGGTCGGGCTGGTCGGGTCGCCCGGGCTGGTCGGGTCCCCCGGGCTTCCGACGTCACCCGTCCCGGTCCCGTTGCCGCCCGGGTGTTGCGGGTCACCGGAGCCGTCGCCCGGGTGCCACTGACCGCTGCCCGGGTGTTGCGGGTCACCGGACCCGTCCCCGGGGTGGACCGAGCCGCCTGGACTGCCCGAACCGCCCCCGCCGCCTCCACCGGACGGCGACATGCCGCCACCGGGCGAGCTGGACCCGCCGCCGCCCCCGCCGCCACCGGAGCGGGGGTGCTGGGATCCACCAGGGCTCGACCCGTCCGGGTTGTCGGAAGCGTCACGGCGGGCCTGCTCCTCGGTCCAGCCGTACTCTCGGGCGGCCGCGAACAGGCCGGTCGCCATCTGGTCGAGCAGCTGCCCGATCTCGGGCTTCTTCCGGGACCACTTGGTCTGGACGGTGCTGGCGCCGCTCTCCACGTCCAGGCTCCCGAGCGGCTCACCCTCCGCCTGCGAGCTGACGGAGACCGCGTCGTATTTCTGCTTGAGCCGGTAGACCGTCGTGGCCAGCGACGTGAGCTGACCCGGATCCGAGACGAACCCGTGCCCCATTCGTGCCGTCCCTCCCACCAGTGCCCGGACGGCGGGGAGCATACGCCCGACATCTACGGTATGTCCAAAGCATCCGAATTACCCGAGCCATCCCTGGTGCGGGAGTTAGCTGGTTCGGGAGAAGATTCCAGCACAGCCACCCGTACAGAGAGGAAAGCATGCTGGAAGTCGACGGTCTGACCAAGCGATACGGAACCAAGCTCGCCTTGAGCGATCTGTCCTTCTCCGTACGCCCGGGGGAGGTGTATGGGTTCGTCGGAGCCAACGGCGCCGGCAAGACGACCGCGATGAGGATCATGCTCGGCGTGCTGGCCGCCGATTCCGGCGTCGTGCGCTGGCAGGGCAAGCCCGTCACGTTCGAGACGCGCAGGCGCTTCGGCTACATGCCGGAGGAGCGCGGCCTCTATCCCAAGATGCGGGTGACCGAGCACCTGGTCTACTTGGCCCGACTGCACGGCCTGGACCAGGGGACCGCGACCCGCTCGGCCGACGCCTTGACCGAGCGACTCGGCGTCGCCGAGCGCCGCAACGACGCGATCGAGAAGCTGTCCCTCGGCAACCAGCAGCGGGTCCAGCTGGCGGCCGCGCTGGTGCACGACCCCGAGGTGCTCGTCCTGGACGAGCCGTTCTCCGGCCTGGATCCGGTCGGCGTGGACGCCCTGGCCGGCGTTCTGCTTGAGCGCGCCCAGCGCGGCGTGCCGGTCGTGTTCTCCTCGCATCAGCTCGACCTCGTCGAACGGCTCTGCGACTCGGTCGGGATCATCAACGCCGGTCGGATGGTCGCCGCCGGCACCGTGGAGGACCTCCGCACCCAGGAGGGTCGCCGGCAGCTGCTGGTGATCGTGCGGGACGCGCCCGCCGGCTGGGCCGCGGCCGTCCCTGGGGTGACTGTGGTGTCCGAGCGGCGGGGCGAGCTGGTGCTCGAGCTCGCCGACGGCGCCGACGACCAGGCGGTGCTCGCCGCCGCGAGCCGCGCCGGTCGGGTCGAGCACTTCAGCTGGCGGCAGCCGACGCTGACCGAGCTGTTCCGCGAGGCGGTCACCGACGCCGACGAGCAGGCACCGTCCGAAGGCGGCCGCGACCGGCAGGGGGTGACGGTGTGAGCAACCGGAGCGCCCCGCGGGGCATGGTGCCGCTGGTCGTGCACCGGGAGATCACCAGCCGGATACGCGAGCGCAGCTTCCTGATCTCGACCGCCGTCACGCTGCTGATCGTCGCCGCGGTGGTCATCGTGCCGAGCCTGTTCAACTCGGACGACGACAACGTCACCGTCGGCCTGGTCGGCGACACGTCGACCGTGCAACCCGCGCTGCAGCAGGCCGCGCAGGTGCAGGGCGCGACGCTGACGATCAACCACTATCCCGACGAGGCCGCCGGACAGGCCGCGGTGTCGTCCGGGGATGCGGATGCCGTTTTCGTCGGCATCAACCGGGTGCTGGTCCACCACGAGCTGTCCGGCACGACCGAGCAGGTCGTGCAGACCGCGTACCGGCAGGCCGAGGGAGCGGCCCGGCTCACCGCGGCCGGCATCGACGCCGCCGCGGTCGGTCAGGCGCTCGACGTGCCGCCGCTCGCGATCACCGCGCTCGATCCGCCGGACCCCGACTCGGACGCCCGCCGCAGCGCCGCCTTCTTCGGCGTCCTGCTGCTCTACTTCCAGCTCATCGGCTACGGCGTCTGGGTCGCCCTCGGCGTGGTCGAGGAGAAGTCGAGCCGGGTGGTCGAGC
>DATBFW010000190.1:0-9679 GCA_036558285.1 Mycobacteriales bacterium
CCAGTCGACCGCGAACCACTCCCGGACCGCCTCGGCGATCGTCGGCCCGACCCCGTCGGCCGCGGCCAGCTCCTCGACCGACGCCGACCGGATCGCGTCCATCGAGCCGAACTCCCGGGCCAGCGCCTGCGCCGCGGTCGGGCCGACGTGCCGGATGGACAGCCCGACCAACACCCGCCACAGTGGCCGGTCCTTGGCCGCGGCCAGGTTGTCGAGCAGCCGCAGCGCGTTGGCGGTCGGTGCGCCGTCCTTCTTGCGGAACAGCTCGGCCCGGCTCAGCCGATCGACGTCGAGGAAGAACAGGTCGCCCTCGTCCCGCAGCACGGGGTCGCCGCCGTCGTCGGGCCGGGTGGTCAGCGCGATCGCCGCCTCGTAGCCGAGCGCCTCGACGTCGAACGCGCCCCGCCCCGCGACGTGGAACACGCGCTCCCGCAACTGCGCGGGACAGGACCGCGCGTTCGGGCAGCGGATGTCGACGTCGCTCTCCTTCTCCCGGCGCAGCGTCGTCCCGCACTCCGGGCACTCCGTCGGCATGACGAACTCGCGCGCGCCCGGCGGGTGCTCCCCCACCGGCGCGACGATCTCCGGGATCACGTCGCCGGCCTTGCGGACGACGACCGTGTCGCCGATCCAGACGCCCTTGCGGCGTACCTCGTTCTCGTTGTGCAGGGTGGCCAGGCCGACCGTGGAGCCGGCGACGACCACCGGCTCCAACTGCGCGTACGGCGTGACGCGGCCGGTGCGGCCGACGTTGACCTTGATGTCGAGGAGAGTCGTGTTGACCTCCTCGGGCGGGTATTTCACCGCGATCGCCCAGCGCGGCGCGCGCGAGGTCGACCCGAGCCGGCGCTGCAGGGCGAGCTGGTCGACCTTGACGACGACGCCGTCGATCTCGTGCTCGACGTCGTGCCGGTGCTCGCCGTAGTGGTCGATGTAGGCCTGCACCTCGTCGAGGGTCGTGACCACCCGGAACCGGTCGGAGACCGGCAGGCCCCAGCCGCGAAGCAGCTCGTACCACCCGCTCTGCCGGTCGGGCGCCGTGCCCTTGTGCGCGCCGACGCCGTGCAGCACCAGCCGAAGCGGGCGGGTCGCGGTCACCCGCGGGTCCTTCTGCCGCAGCGAGCCGGCCGCCGCGTTGCGCGGGTTGGCGAACGGGGTCTTGCCCGCCTCGACCAGCGACTCGTTGAGCTTCTCGAACCCGACGACCGGGAAGTAGACCTCGCCGCGGACCTCGAGCAACGCGGGCACGTCGGCGCCCGACAGCCGGTCGGGCACGTCGTCGAGGGTGCGGAGGTTGGGGGTGACGTCCTCGCCGGTGCGGCCGTCGCCGCGGGTGGCGCCGCGGACCAGCCGACCCTTCTCGTAGACGAGGTCGACGGCCAGCCCGTCGACCTTGAGCTCGCACAGGTAGTCGGCGCCGGTGCCGCCCTCGCGCTCGACGCGCTGCGCCCAACCGGCCAGCTCCTCGCCGGTGAACGCGTTGTCGAGGCTGAGCATGCGCTCCACGTGGTCCACCGGGGTGAACAAGGTCGAGTAAGTGCCGCCGACGCGCTGGGTCGGCGAGTTGGGCGTGCGCAGCTCCGGGAACTCGTCCTCGAGCGCCTGCAGCTCGCGCATGTGCTTGTCGTAGTCGGCGTCGGAGAGGGTCGGCCGGTCGAGCACGTAGTAGCGGTATTGCGCGTCGTCGATCGTCTGCGCCAGCTCGGCCGCCTGCTCCCGGGCCGCCGGCGTCGCGGCCCGCGGCTGATCGCCGGCGGGCACCGCCGGCAGGTCCTCCCCGATCTCGCTCACCCCCGCACCGTATCCGCCGCACCCGACACTTTCCCGCCCACACCCGCGCCTCACCTCCGCCCCGCTCACCCGCCGGCGCAGGCCTGGCCGGCCAGCCGGGCGGCCCGGCTCGAAGCGGGGCTCGGGAGGTTGGGGTGGCGGCCTCGCCCGCCTGCCCCGCCAGCCCGGCGGGCCGCCCGAAGACTCGCCCCGCCGCCGCTCGAAGCGGACGCGGCAGGTTGGGGTGGCGGCCTCACCTGCAGCCCGCCCCCGCCGCCGCCCGGAGGGAGGCGCGGGAGGTTCGTGCGGTGCCTGCGGCCCCTCGCCCGCCGGCCGCCGCGCCGTCGTTCGGCCGTCCGGAGCGGACGCGGCAGGGCGCGGGGGTTGGGTCAGGGTTCGGGGTCGTCGACGATGGCGCGGGCGGCGTCGCGAACGCGGCGGAGGGCGGCGCGGGTGTAGGCCGGCGTCGTGCCGGCCAGGCCGCAGGCGGGGGTCAGGACCACGGCGCCGGGCAGCAGTTCGGGTGCGAAGCCGAGCCGGCTCCACAGGCCGCGTACGGACCGGACCGTGTCGCCGAGGTCGCCGAGCACGGCCGGGTCGTCGGCCGTGCCGGCCGGGACCGCCCCCAACCACAGCCCGACGCCGGCCTCGACCGCGGTGCCGAGCGGCTCGTCCTCGGCCGCGGACAGCAGCGCCAGATCGAACGAGACCGCGCCGGCCCCGGCCTCCCGGAACAGTGTGATCGGCGGATGCGGCGCGCAGCAGTGCACGACCGTCTGCACCGCCCCGGCGCCGGACGCCGCGTCCAGCACCTCGGCGAGCCCGCTGCGTACGATCTGCTCCTCGACGGCCCGCAGCGTGCCGAAGCCACTCGCCGTGGGCACGTCCCCGACCAGCACCGCGGGCAGCGCCGGCTCGTCCAGCTGCAGCACGATCTGCGCGTGGGGAAGTCGGCCGGCCATGTCGGCGACGTGCCGGCGGACCCCCTCGGCCAGCGACTGGGTCAGGTCGCGGGTCGCGCCGGGATCCGAGACCGCCTTGTCGCCGTAGTGCAGCTCGACCGTGCCGGCGAGCGTCCACGGCCCGGCGACCTGCAGCTTCAGCGGGCCGGCGTAGTCCTGGGCAAGGTCCTCGAGGGTGTCGAGGTCGTGGGCGAGGAAGTCGAGCGACCGGCGGAGGTCCCGGCCCGGCCGGTCGACCAGCCGCCAGCCGGACGGCTGCAGGTCGACCGGCAGGTCGACGAGGAACGCCGCGCCGCGGCCGATCATGTCCGCACCGGCACCGCGGGCCGGCAGCTCGGGCACGTGCGGCAGGTCGGGCAGCTCGCCGAGGACGGTCTTGATCGCCTCGGCCGGGTCGGTGCCCGGCATCGATCCCACGCCGGTCGCGACGCCGGCCACGTGCTGCTCGGTCACGGCGGCGACCCTAGCGGCCCGGGATTGTCGGTGCCCTGCGGCAGCCTCACCGGCATGTACGCCGAACGCGCCCCGGCGGCCGACCTCGCCGGTCACCTGCGCTGCTCGTGGACGCGGCTGACCGGTGGGTCGGGGTCGGTGCTGCCGGACGGCTGCCTCGACCTGATGTGGATCGGCGGCGAGCTGGTCGTCGCGGGCCCGGACACCGTCGCGACCCACGCCGAGCTGGCGGCCGGGGTCGAGATCGCCGCGGTGCGGTTCCGGCCCGGGGCCGCGCCGGCCGTGCTCGGGCTGCCCGCGTCGGAGCTGCGCGACCTGCGAGTGCCGCTGACCGAGCTCTGGCCGGACGCGCCGGCCCTGGGCCACCGGGTCGGCGCAGCCACCGACCGCGTCGCCGTGTTGGAGGACGCGGTCCGCCGGCGCCTCATCGACGCACCGCCCGTCGACCCGGTCGCGTTCGCCGTCGGTCGCCGGCTGGGCCGCCGCACGGGTCGGCCCGGGATGGTCGCCGAGCTGTCCCGGCGGGCGGGGCTGTCCGAGCGGCAGCTGTACCGCCGCTGCGTGACCGCCTTCGGCTACGGGCCGAAGACGCTCGACCGGATCCTGCGGCTGCAGCGCTTCCTCGCACTCGGCCGGGCGGAGCCGACCGCCGGCCTGGCCCGGCTGGCCGCCGACGCCGGCTACACCGACCAGGCCCACCTCGGCCACGACTGCCGCGCGCTCGCCGCAGCCACCCCGACCCAGCTCCTCGCCTGAGCGCGCCGCCGTCGTGCCGGCACCGAGCCGATGACCGTGTCGACGGCACTAGGCGGTGGGGACGGGTTCGAGGCGGGTGGTCGCGGCGACGGTGGCGGAGCCGAGGACGGTGTCGCCGTCGTAGAGGACGACGGCCTGCCCGGTCGCGACGCCGCGGACCGGCTCGTCCAGTCGCACCTCGACGTCGCCGGCGCCGAGCGTGGCCACCGCGGGCACCGCCCGGGCGTGCGCCCGCAGCTGGGCCAGGCAGCCGAACGTCTCCGCCGGCGGCGACCCGGCCGTCCACACCGGCCGCGACCCCGTCACCGCACCGACGTCCAGCAGCGTGCCCGGCCCGACGGTCACGGTGCCGGCCACCGGCTCGATCGAGAGCACGTACCGCGGCGCACCGCCGGGGCGGTCCAGCCCGAGCCCGCGCCGCTGCCCGACGGTGAAGCCGTACGCGCCGTCGTGCCGGCCGACCTCGGCCCCGGTCTCCGCGTCCACCAGCGAGCCCGGGCGGTCGCCGAGCGCCCGGTGCAGGAAGCCGCGGGTGTCCCCGTCGGCGACGAAGCACACGTCGTGCGAGTCGGGCTTGTCGGCCACCGCCAGCCCGCGGGCCGCAGCCTCGGCCCGCACCTCGGCCTTGGTCGACGAGCCGAGCGGGAACATCGCCCGGGCCAGCTGGTCGCGGGTCAGCACGGCCAGCACGTACGACTGGTCCTTGGCCGGGTCGACCGAGCGCCGCAGCACGCCGTCGGCGAGCCGGGCGTGGTGCCCGGTGACGACCGCGTCGAAGCCGAGCGCCAGCGCCCGGTCGAGCACCGCCTCGAACTTGATCTTCTCGTTGCAGCGCAGGCACGGGTTCGGCGTGCGGCCCGCTGCGTACTCGGCGACGAAGTCGTCGACCACGTCGGCGTGGAACCGCTCGGCCAGATCCCAGACGTAGAACGGGACGCCGACGACATCGGCCGCCCGGCGCGCGTCCCTGGCGTCCTCCAGCGTGCAGCAGCCGCGGGCACCGGTCCGGGTGGAGGCGGGGTTGCGGGCCAGCGCGAGGTGCACAGCGGTCACGTCGTGCCCCGCGTCCACCGCCCGCGCCATCGCCACCGCCGAGTCGACCCCGCCGGAGACGGCGGCGAGAACCGTCATCGTGCGCTCGCTCATCGGCGTGACCTCACCGGCCCGCGGCGAGCACGGCCCGCCGCGACCGCTCGACCGCACCGGGCAGCGCGTCGAGCAGCGCGGCCACGTCGGAACGGCACGAGCTGTGCCCGAGGGAGAACCGCAGCGAGCCGCGGGCATGCGCGGGGTCGAGGCCCATCGCGACGAGCACGTGGCTCGGCTGGGCCACGCCGGCTGAGCAGGCCGAGCCGGTCGAGCACTCGACGCCGCGGGCGTCGAGCAGCATGAGCAGCGAGTCGCCCTCGCAACCGGGGAACGCGAAGTGCGCGTTGCCGGGCAGCCGGTCGACCGGGTCTCCGGACAGCACCGCGTCCGGCACCGCGGCGAGCACGCCGGCGACGAGCTCGTCCCGCAGCGCGGCCACGCGGGCGACGGTCTCCGGCCGGGCCGCCACCGCGGTCTCGGTGGCCACCGCCAGCCCGACGATCGCCGCGGTGTTGAGCGTGCCCGACCGGACCTCCCGCTCCTGGCCGCCGCCGTGCAGCAGCGGCGCGCAGTCCACGTCCCGGCCGAGCACCAGTGCGCCCGCGCCGACCGGCCCGCCGAGCTTGTGCCCGGTCAATGTCAGCGCATCCACTCCGGCCGCAGCGACGTCGACCGGCAGCACCCCGACCGCCTGCACCGCGTCGGTGTGGAACGGCACCCCGTGCTCGGCGGCGACCGCGGCCAGCGCGGCCACCGGCTGCACCGTGCCGACCTCGTTGTTGGCCCACATCACCGAGACCAGCGCGACGGTGTCCGGACCGGCCTCGTCGAGCGCGGCCCGCAGCGTGTCCGGATGCACCCGACCCTGCCGGTCCACCGGCAGCCAGACGACCTCGGCGCCCTCGTGCCGGACCAGCCACTCGACCGAGTCGACGACCGCGTGGTGCTCGACGGCACTCGCGAGCACCCGGCGGCGGCGCGGGTCGGCGGCGCGGCGGGCCCAGTAGATGCCCTTGACCGCGAGGTTGTCGGACTCGGTCCCGCCACCGGTGAAGACCACCTCGTACGGCCTGGCGCCGATCGCCGCGGCGACCCGTTCCCGGGACTCCTCGACCGCGCGACGGGCCTTGCGGCCGGCCGCGTGCAGGGACGAGGGGTTTCCGGTGTCGAGCAGCGCGGCGGCGACGGCCTCGGCTGCCTCCGGCAGCATCGGGGTCGTCGCAGCGTGATCCAGGTATGCCATCGCAGGCCAGCGTACGGCGTGTCGCCCTGTCCGGCGGCGCGCGGCCACCCGCCCGGGACCGGCCGTGCGGCGACCGGCCGGCGGCCCGCGACCGGCGGCACCCATGGCCGTCGTCGGCCCTGCAGCCGGCCGGGCGGAAGGACACGGTGGCCGGCCGGCGGCGGCCCGCCCACAACGGCTCAGGCGACGCGGGTCTCGGCGGGGGCGGGGGCGGCGCTCTCGCGCGGGACGGGGCGGCGGGCCCGGCCGGCGAGCGCGGCGCCGGCCAGCGCGACCACGACCATGAGCAGGTCCAGCGCGCCGGCCGCCCGCTGGATCGGCAGCAGCCCGCGGGCGCTGGCCGCGACCAGCGCACCGGCCAGCCCGATGCAGAGCGCGCTGGACACCGAGTCGGACAGCTGCAGGGCAGAGGAGTTCACCCCGCGCTCGGCCGGCGGGCTGAACGACAGCAACAGCACGGACAGGCTCGACATCGCCAGCCCCATCCCGCAGCCGCCGGCCACCCACACCGGGTAGATCACCCAGGCCGGCGACCACGGCTGGGTGACCACGGCCATCCCGGCCGCGGCCAGGCCCACGAGCACGAAGCCGACCCGGACCAGCACGTGCCGTGCCGCGTCCGGGCGCCGGCCCTGCCAGAACGACCCGGCCGCCCAGCCGAGCGCGCCGAAGGTCAGCGGGACGCCCGCCGCGGTCGGCGAGTAGCCGTGGACGAGCGTGAGGGTCAGCGGCACCAGCGACTCGACCGAGAAGAAGGCCCCGGCCAGCAGCCCGCGGAAGCCGACCACCGCCGGCACCCCGCGGCGCAGCACCACGGTGCCCCGCGGCAGCAACGCCCGCAGCCCGAGCGCGAGCAGCACAAGCCCACCCACCAGCGCCGGCACCCGCGGCCAGCCGAACTCCTGCAGCGACCACTGCACCGCGGCCACGCCGGCGGCGGTCGCCACCGCCGCCACCCGCCGGCCCGGCCGTGGCGGCGCCGGGTGGGCCGGCCTGCGCAGCCTGCGCAGCGTCGGCACCAGGGCCGCGACCGCCGCGGCGACCAGCGGTACCAGCCCGAGGAACACCCACCGCCAGCCCGGCCCCTCGGCCAGCGCGCCGGCCACCACCGGCCCGACCAGCGATGGGATCACCCAGGCCGCCGAGATCGCGCCGAACACCGTCGGCCGCAGCCGCTCCGGGTACTGGTCGCCGACGATGACGTACATCACGACGATGAGCAGCCCGACGCCGAAGCCCTGCAGCGCGCGGCCGACCAGGAACACCGGCATGTCCGGCGCCAGCCCGGCGGTGAGCAGCCCGGCCAGGAACGTGCCGACGCCGGCAAGCAGCGGCAGCCGGCCGCCGACCCGGTCGGTCACCTCACCGGAGATCACCATGCCGATCACCGAGGTGACCAGCAGCGAGGTGAACGACCAGCCGTACCAGGGCAGGCCGTCGAGCTCCCGCACCGCCGTGGGCAGCGCGGTCGCGACGGCGATCGCCTCGAACGCGATCAGGCTGATCAGACCGAGGATCCCGGCCGTCGCCGCCCGGTACGGCCGGGCCAGGATGCCGTCGCTCACCTCCCGACGGTAGCCCGGCCCGGCGGCACGGCCGTCAGGCCTTTCGCTTCGTGACCTCGTCGGTCAGCTGGGGCACGACGTTGAACAGGTCGCCGACGACGCCGAAGTCGGCCAGCTCGAAGATCGGCGCCTCCGGGTCCTTGTTGACCGCGACGATCGTCTTCGAGGTCTGCATGCCGGCCCGGTGCTGGATCGCGCCGGAGATGCCCACCGCCACGTACAGCTGCGGGGAGACGGTGACGCCGGTCTGGCCGACCTGGTTCTGGTGCGGATACCACCCCGCGTCGGTGGCCGCCCGGGACGCGCCGACCGCGCCGCCGAGCGAGTCGGCCAGCGCCTCGACGAGCGTGAAGTTGTCGCCGGAGCCGAGCCCGCGACCGCCTGACACGACGATCGAGGCGTCGGTGAGCGTCGGCCGGCTGCCCTTCTCCTCGACCACGCGCTCGAGCACGGTAGCGGCGCGCGCGGCGGCGTCGAGCGTGACGTCCACGGACCGGGTCTGGGCCTGGGTCGGCGCCGGCTCGGCCGACACCGAGTTGGGCCGCACGGTGACGATCGGCGTGCCGGTCTTCACCCGGGACTTCACCACCACCGCGCCGCCGAAGATCGACTGGGTTGCGGTGCCGTCGCCGTCGACCCCGACCGCGTCGGTGAGGATCCCGGACCGGGTCCGGATGGCCAGCCGCGCGGCGACCTCCTTGCCCTCGGCCGAGGAGCCGATCAGCACCGCGGCCGGCGACTCCGCCGCGACCAGGTCGGCCAGCACCGCGACCTGGGGGGTCGCCAGGTAGTTGTCGACGTCGGGCGACTCGGCCGCGACCACGGTCGCCGCGCCGTACTCGGCCAGCGTGTCGACCAGCGGCTGCGCGCTGCCGGGCGCGCCGACGACGACCGCGACCGGCTCGCCGATCGCCCTGGCCGCGGTGAGCAGCTCCAGGGTGACCTTCTTGACCTTGCCCTCGGCGTGCTCGACGAGGACGAGAACGGATGCCATCGGGGCTGTTCCTCCTAGAGCAGCTTCTGGGCGGCGAGGAAGTCGGCGAGCTTCACGCCGCCGTCGCCCTCGTCCTTGACGATCTGACCGGCCTGCCGCGGCGGCCGCGGGGTCATCTCGACCACCTCGCTGGTCGCGCTGGCCAGGCCCACCGAGCCGGCGTCGAGGCCGAGGTCGGCCACGGTGACCGTCTGCACAGGCTTCTTCTTGGCGGCCATGATCCCCTTGAACGACGGGTAGCGCGGCTCGTTGATCTTCTCGACCACGCTGACCACGGCCGGCGTCGAGCCCTGCACCCGGTCGAAGCCGGTCTCGGTCTGCCGCTCGATGGTGACCGTCGAGCCGTCCACCTCGACCTTGCGCGCGCCGGACAGCTGCGGGAGGCCGAGCTTCTCGGCCAGCATCGCGGCCATCACGGACAGGCGGGCGTCGGTCGACTCGGAGCCGAGCACGACCAGGTCGTGCGGGATCGTGCCGAGCGCCGCGGCCAGCGTCTCCGCGGTCTGCACCGCGCAGGCCCCGTGCAGCGCCGGGTCGGACACGTGCACGGCCTTGTCGGCGCCCATCGACAGCGCCTTGCGGATCGTCTCGGTCGCCCGCTCCGGACCCATGGACAGGACGGTGACCTCGCCGCCGTGGGCCTCCTTGAGCCGGAGCGCCTCCTCGACCGCGTACTCGTCGATCTCGTTCATGACCGCGTCGACCGACTCGCGGTCCAACGTGTAGTCCGACTCGGACAGCCGGCGCTCCGCCCACGTGTCGGGCACCTGCTTGACCAGTACGACGATGTCCACGTCCTCGGTCCTCCTCCACCACCCTGAGGTGCCAGGATGTTACTCATCAGTAG
>DATBFW010000191.1:0-6851 GCA_036558285.1 Mycobacteriales bacterium
GGTCCGGTGGGACGCAGCATCACCTCACCCGCGCCGCCGCACGGGTACGCACCGACAGCGCCATCTCACACCCTCAGACCGTGGACTGATTCACGTGAGGTGCCCGCTGCCCCCGCGACCAAACGACCGCCTGCGGCCGGACCCGGTCCGTCTCGCGGCAGGGGCCACAGCACGCCGATCTGCCCGGGCGGCGTGGTCTGACGCCACGGACCCGCAGGACCGCAGGGGCGGCAGGCGCCGCCGCACGCCGATCCGCCCGGGCGGCGTGGTCTGACGCTAGGACCGCAGGCGCGGCAAGTGCCGGCGCAGCCGGGCGGGCGCGGCGGATCGGACCGGTCGTGCGTCCCCGGCGGTCCGGTCGTCCGGCGGCAAGGGCAGCGGCGCCGGCGCGCCGAGCAGCCAGGTCAGGGTGACCGCGGCGACGGCCTCGGCGGCGAGCAGGCCGACCAGCACGACGAGCTGGAAGCGTGCGGCGAAGGCCGGCGACGCGCCGCCGAACAACGCGCCGACGAAGGCACCGGGCAGCGTGACCAGGCCTACCGTACGGGTCTGGTCGATGGCCGGCAGCAGCGCCTCGCCGGCGGCGGTGCGGGCGATGTCGCGGACCGCCTGGCGCGGGGTGGCGCCGAGGGCCAGCCAGCCCTCGACCTCCTCCCGCCGGGACCGGATGCCGGACAGCAGCTGCCGGCCGGCCAGCGTGCAGGCGGTCATGGTGCCGCCGAGGGTGATGCCGCTCAGCGCGACGACGTACCGGACCTGGAAGGCGACCGCGCCGGTGCCGAACGCGACGACCAGCGTGCACAGTGCGCCGGCCAGCGACGACAGGAGCACCGCCCGCAGCGCGCCGTCGAGCTCACGTAGCCGCCGACCCGCGGTCCTGGTCGCGGTGGCGAGCATGACCAGCAGCACGACCGCGGCCGCGCCCGGGAAGCGGAACACGAAGCCGAGCACCACGCCGATGACCGCCAGCTGCAGCGCGGCCCGCACGGCGGCGACCACGACCTGCCGCCGGATCCGCACGCCGGCCGCGGCGAGCACGCCGGTCGCCGCCGCCAGCAACAGGATCAGTGCGATCCCGAGTCGGATGTCAGCGCTGATGTCAGCCTCCTCGGGACGCGTCGGCGGCGCCGTGCTCGGAGGACGGACGGACCTCGCCGACGACGGCGGCGACTGCCCCGGCCGGTCGTCGACCATGAGACGGGGCCGACGGCGCACGGGGGTCCGCCGCCGGCCCCAACTGGAGATCGGCAGTGGTCAAGGCCGATCAGCAGCCGGCCACTTTACTACCTCCGTCGTAGTAGTTCGTAACAGTGCGCGCTGCGTCACGGAGCGACGGCATAGTCGGCCTGAGCCTGCTCGAACCGGTCCTCGGTGGTCGAGCCGGTCCACGCGGCCCCGCCGATGGCGACGAGCGTGACGGCGATGAGCGCGGCGGCGGGCCAGCGCCGCCGCCGGGGCGGTGGCTGCAGGAGTGCCAGCGCCCGGGCTCCGACCACGGCCGGCTGCGCCGCGGCGTGCAGGGCGAGGTTCGAGCGACTGTCCACAGGGGACGCCGCCCGGGCGAGACCGGCCCGCGCGAGCGCCCGGGCGGCCAGCCGCCGGTCGCCCACCTCGGTGGCGGCGACCTCGTCGGCCCATCGCTCGACACCCCGTTCGACCTCCCGGGCCAGCGGCCGCAGCAACGGGTTGGCGGCGGCGGCAAGGCCGGCGAGCTGCACGTAGAGCTGGTGGTAGTGGGCGAGGTGGGCCCGTTCGTGCGCGAGCAGGACGCGGCGCTCGTCCGGCGGGAGCATCCGCAGCATGCCGGTCGAGACGACGACCCGGCCGCGGACCCCGGGCAGGACGAACGCGTCCGGCGCGTCGTCGCGCAGGACGACCAGGCCGCCGGCGTCCGGTCCGAGCCGGCGGCAGGTCGCAACGGCGTGGCCGAGGTCGACGCCGATGCGGGTGGCCCGCCACACGGCTGCGGCGAGCAGCACGCCGACGGTGAGGCCGGCCGCCGCGCCGAGCGCCACCGACAGCGGCCCGCCCGGCCGGACGGCCGCCGCCGACCAGTGACCGAGCTGCGCGACCGGGGCCAGCATCGCCATCGCGTCGAACGCCGCCACGGCCAGGACGAAGCCGGTCGCCAGCGCGGTCGTGAGCGCGGTGAACGTCAGCAGGGGCACGGCGACCGCGGGGTGCAGGCGCCGCCCTAGCCGGCCGCCGGCCGCCGCGAGCAGGACGGCGACGAGGATGGGCGCCCACATCGCGACGGTCATGCCGGCTCGCCGTCCTGCGGGTGCGCCCGCTCCTCGAGCAGCCCGGACAGGATGCGCTCGTCCTCCGCGCTGAGATCGGCCACGAAGCTGGCCAGGACGGATGCCCGGTCTGGGCCGGACTCCAGCAGCCGACGCATCCCGCGGGCGGTCAGCGAGGCCGGAATCTCGTCCATGTCCGCCGCCAACCCGTACGCGAACGCCCGGCCGACCGGCTGGCGGGTGAGCACACCCTTGGCGTGCAGGCGGGTCAGCGCCGTCATCACGGTGGTGTACGCGAGCTGCCCGTCGAGCCCGGCCTGGACCTCGGCGGTCGTCAGCGGCCGGCCGGCCGCGGCGAGGCAGGCGAGCACTTCCTGTTCCAAGGCACCGCGTGCCCGTCCCGACGAACCCGGCATCCTCGTCTCCGTGATCTACTACGATCCTCGTAGTACGACGGTAGTTGTAGGACTACAGTGCCACAGCGTCCGCACCGGGACGCCGGGCACGGAGAGGACGAGGCGTCGTGCCCGAGTTGTCCTATCTGCAGGCCGCGGTCATCGGCGGCCTGCAGGGCGTCACCGAGCTGTTCCCCGTCTCCAGCCTCGGTCACTCCGTCCTCATCCCGGCGCTCGTCGGCGGGTCCTGGTCCCATCTGGTGACCGAAGGCGCGGCGGAGAACTCCGAGCACTCGCCGTACCTGGCGTTCATCGTCGCGCTGCACGTGGCCACCGCGCTGGCGCTGCTCGTCTTCTACTGGCGCGACTGGGTCCGGATCGCCCGGGCGTTCATCCGGACCCTCCGTACCCGCAGGATCGAGACGTCGACCGAGCGGCTCGCCTGGCTGCTGGTGGTCGCGACCATCCCGGTCGGCATCACCGGCCTGGCGCTCGAGCACACCTTCCGGGTGCTGTTCGCCAAGCCGCTGTACGCGGCGGTCTTCCTCACCATCAACGGCCTGATCCTGCTCGCCGGCGAGCGGCTGCGCCGCCGGGCCGAGCTCAGGGGCCGGCTCCCGGCCGGCGCATCGCCGGACGCGGCGCCCGGCGATACCGCCGGTACGGTCGGCACCCGGGCCACGCGGGTCGACAGCCGGTCGCGACGGCTGGACTCGCTCGCCTTCCGGGAAGCCGCCGTCATCGGCCTGTTCCAGACCACCGCCCTGCTCGCCGGCATCAGCCGCTCCGGCGTCACGATGGTCGGTGGCCTGCTGCGCGGGCTCGACCACGAGGACGCGGCCAAGTTCGCGTTCCTGCTCGCCACGCCGGTCATCCTCGCGGCCGGAGTGCTCAAGCTGCCGACGCTGGCCAGGTCGGCCGGCGCGGGCATCCGCGGCCAGGTGCTGGTCGGCGCGGTGGCGGCCGCCGTCGCCGCCTACCTGTCCGTACGGGTCCTCACCCGCTACTTCACCACCCGCACGCTCACCCCTTTCGCCGTCTACTGCCTCGTCGTCGGCATCGGCTGCATCGTCCGTTTCGCCTGAACGACGGATACTCGGAGGCCTGGGGCCGTCGACATCGGTTGTCAGGAGGTACGTGTCCGAGCCGCTGACCGACTCCGCCGCGCCCGACCGGCGGACCTGGTCCCCGTGGCGGGTGGTGGTGGGCTTCGGCACGATCAGCCTGGCCGCGGACATGGTCTACGAGGGCGGCCGGTCGCTGTACGGGCCGCTGCTGTCGTCGCTCGGGGCGTCGGCGCTGGCGGTCGGTGCGATCACCGGCGCCGGTGAGGCGGTGGCCTTGCTGCTCCGGCTGGCCTCGGGGATGCTGGCCGACCGCAGCCGGCGATACTGGGCGGTGACGATCGCCGGGTACGCGCTGACCGCTGTGTCCGTGCCCCTGCTCGCCGTCACGCCGTTCCTCGGCGCCGCCGGTCTCGCCGTGGCGACCGTGCTCATCCTGGCCGAGCGGACCGGGAAGGCCATCCGGAGCCCGGCGAAGTCGGCGTTGCTCGCCGGGGCCGCCCAGCACGTCGGCATGGGCCGCGGGCTCGGCGTGCACAAGGCCCTCGACCAGATCGGCGCGTTCGCCGGCCCGCTGCTCGTCGCCGGTGTCGTCGCGCTAGCCGGCGCGGTGCTGTGGCCGGGGGTTCGCCGTGCTCGCCGTGCCGGGTGCGGTCGCGATGGTGCTGCTCGTGCTGACCCGGCACCGGATGCCGGGCGAGCAGCCGGTCGCCCGCGCGCCGGCGCGTACCCGGATGGACGGGCTGCCCAGGGCGTTCTGGTTGTTCGCCGCGGCGTCCGCGATCTGCACTGCCGGGCTGGTGACCTTCGGGCTGATCGGCTTCCACCTCGTCGACGCCGGGATCGTGCCCGCGGCCGGAGCGCCGCTGCTCTACGCGGCGGCCATGGCGGCCGGGGCCGTCGCCGCGTTGCTGACCGGCGAGGCCTACGACCGGATGGGACCGCGGACGTTGCTGGCACTGCCGGTGCTCGTGGCCGCGGTGCCGCCGCTGGCCTTCGCCGGTGGGCTGGCCGCCGTCACCGCCGGCGTCCTGCTGTGGGGGGCGGCCGTCGGACTGCAGGACTCCACGGTCAAGGCACTGGTCGCCGACCTCGTCCGACCGGACCGGCGGGCCACCGCGTACGGGCTGTTCGCCGCGGTGCAGGGGGTCGGCGCGCTCGCCGGCGGCATCGCCACCGGCGCCCTGTACGAGCACTCGACCACGTCACTGGTGATCGCCGTCATCGCCAGCCAGGCCCTGGCCGCGCTCCTCCTCGTCATCCTCTCCCGCCGCCCGCGGCCCGGCCGGTAGTCCCGGGTCAGCCGCGCCGGACGCGGGCGCCACGGTGTCGAAGCCGCCGGCGGGAACGGGCCAGGCCGACCCCACAGCTGATCGTTAGCGGTCAGCCCGCGGAATCGGCGGTCTCCTGCTGCTCGACGAGCTCGCCCTCGATCATGATCTGGATCTCCTCGCTGACGACGAGCCTGCCGTCCAGCACCGCGTTGAACTTCAGCCCGAAGTCCTTCCGGTTGATCTTGGTCGTGGCTCCGTAGGCGATCCGGTGGCCCATCATCCCGGCGTCGTTGAACTCCCCGTACTTCGTCACGTCGAGAGCGACCGAGTGGGTGGTGCCCTTGATGGTCAGGTCGCCGGTCAGCGTGTAGTGGTCCGCCCCGGACGGCTCGACGCTCGTGCTCCGGAACGTGATGACCGGGTAGTGCTCGACCTCGAGGAAGTTCGACGAACGGATGTCGTTGTCCCGGACGCCGTTGTTGGTGCGGATACTTGCGGTCGAGATGGTCACCTCGACGGACGCCGCCTCCGGGTGGGCGGGGTCGATGTCGGCGGTCGAGCTGACCTCGTCGAAGTACCCCCGTACCGTCATCATCCCCAGATGCTTGGCGGAGAACTCGACCTGCGTGTGGTAGGGGTCGAGTTGCCAGTTGCCCATCGAAATACCTCCGTGCCTCGGGTCGGACTTGCTACTGCCAGTCCGATCGTAGTTCCTCCTGAAACCGAAGCACCACACCCCGAACGGGGACCGGGTGGCGGTGCCCCGCAGCCGGGAGGGGACAGGCTGCGGGGCACCGCGTCGGGTGGTGGTGTCAGTTGCGGACCACCACCGGTACGGCGAGCAGGACGCCGCCGCGGGTGGACTCGAGGCTGATGGTCTGGCTGGCCGGCGGCTGCGGGCCGCTGGCCAGGCGGAGGCTCCAGGCTCCGAGTGCGTCCACCGAGGCCTGGCCGAGCAGGGTTCCGGTCAGGTCGTTGCCGAGGTGGACCTTGATGGTGTTGCCGGTGGTGACGGTCGCCGTGCCTTCGACCCGCCACTCGCTCTTGTCGGTGCGGAACTCGACGCGGGTCGTGGTGAGCACGTCCGGGATCGGGCTGATCTGCACGGTCGCCACGTCACTGCCACCGGGGCCGGTGACGGTCAGCTGGAAGATCAGCGGGTCGGGGGTGTTCGGCATCGTGAAGGTGGGCTTGACCGCCGTGGTGCTCGACAACGTGGCGCTCGCGCCGCCGGCCTGCTTCCAGAGGAAGGCGCTGGCGCCGGTCGAGCCCGAGCCGTCCAGGGTGACGGTGGAGCCGGCGAGCACCGACTGCGGCGGCCCGGCGTTCGCCCGCGGCGGGGCGACCGGTTCCACGGTGACGACCTCGTTGGTCGTGCTCGGTCCGCCCGGGCCCTGCGCGGTGAGCTGGAAGGTCAGCGTGGTCGCCGTGTTCGGGGCGGTGAAGCTGGCGATCGCGGTGCTCGCGTCGGACAGACTGACCGCCGGCGTGCCGCCGACCTGCGCCCAGGAGAACCCGGTCGCGTTCAGCGAGGCCGAGCCGTCGAGCTGGACCTGCTGGCCCTGCTGCACCGTCAGCGTCGCCGGGGCCTGGGCGAGCACCGGGTCGGGCGGGATCGCGGCGCCGCTGACGACCACCGGTGCGGTGCCGGACCCGGACTTGGACGAGGTGACCGTGATGATGCCCGGCGGGAGCTGGTCGGCGCCGAGCGCGAACGTCGCCGCCCCCGACGTCAATGCGCCGAAGCCCTGCGCGGTCAGCGTCGGCGGTGCCGCGGTGTCACTGGAGGTGGCGTTGACGACCAGCGTGCCGGTGTCGGAGTTGTACGCCGCCTTCGTCACGAGCACCTGGTCGGTCAAGGTGACGTTCACTGTGGTC
>DATBFW010000192.1:0-7021 GCA_036558285.1 Mycobacteriales bacterium
CCAGGCGAATCCTTCGCCGTCGACCGCGCCCGGTGACCGGGGCCGCCACCCGATGCGGTGACGGGCCGGCAGCCGCGAGGGCGGTGACAAGCAGGCCTGGGAGCCCGGGAGCCCGGGAGCCCGGGCGGACAGGAAGTCGACAGCGTCCCGAAAGCCGCTCCCGCAAGCGTGTGACGGACCGAACCGGCGCGGATCCAGGCCCTGGCCTCCGCCCACGGCATTCCCTCGACCGAGGAGGCCCGATGACGACCGAGCAGACAGTCACCTCCGAGGTCCCTGCTTCGTCTCCGGCTCGCCGCCTGCGCATCGGTCAGGTGGTGGCCGGGTCGTTGGCCACCGGCCTCGTCGCCGCACTGCTGTTCGCGTTCGCTCCGTTCATCCGGGCGGACGAGCGCGCGGTCACCGGCGCGGTCCTGTGCGGGTTCGCGCTGGGCTGGGCGATGTTGGCCGTGCTCTCGGGGCGCTTCACCGATCAGCCGCAGCGATGGGCGGCGGTCCCGGCCGTGCTCATGGGGGTGGGCGGCCTTCTGTCGGTGGGCTTCGGCTCCTCGGTGCACTCGGTGCTGGACTGGGTGTGTGGCCCCCCGCCTCGTTGGCGTTGGCGATCTGGATGGTCGTCCGGGTCCGCCGGGACCTTCGCAGCCGGAGCGGGCGCTGGCTGCTGTATCCGGTGATCGCGTTCCTGGCGCTGGCTCGGTCGGCGGCGGTTGCGCGACCGCGGGTGCGGCGGCGGATGCCCGGTCCTATCCGATGCCGGGTCGGCTGATCCACGTAGGCGGACACCGGCTGCACCTGAACTGCACCGGCTCGGGCAGTCCCACCGTCGTGCTCGAGGCCGGCGGCGGCGAGATGTCGTCGAACCTCGGGTGGATCACACCGGCCGTGGCCCGGAACACCCGGGTCTGTGCCTACGACAGGGCGGGTCGCGGGTGGAGCGAACCCGCCGGCGCGACTGGGTCTCGCCCGCCTCATCGCCCAGGTCGCCGTCGTCGACCTTCCGTCGAGGTCGCAGGGCGAGGCCCGCGCCAGCTTCGCGTCCGCGAGCAGCATGCGCAGCACGATCGACGAGTACGTCCAGGCCAAAGCATCGGGCGAGGAGGCGGCAGCCCTGCGGAGCCTCGACGACAAGCCGCTGGTCGTCCTGACGGCCGGCGTCGGCGGTGATGCCATCCACTCGGCGGCGCAGGATCGCCTTGCCACGCTGTCGACCGACAGCGCGCACCGCATCGTCGAGGGCGCCTCCCATGAGGCGCTGGTCGGGGACGAAGCCGGCGCCGCCGCCACCACGCGAGCGATCCTCGATGTGGTCCAGGCCGTGAGGTCCCACACCCCTCTCCGCCAGCAAAGCTGACGGCGGTCGGCCTCACCCAATCACGGTGGGTGTTGGCACCGGCCTCCGGAGGCGGATGCGCAGGGCACCCCCGCGGCAACGATTTCAAGCTTCGAGGCACCGCCCCTTGCGGGCGGTGCTCTTCTCGTTCCCAGCCGACTCTCAGGCCGGCGGGGGGTGCTGCGTGGGCTGGCGACTTGTGTTTCAGCCGATGGCAGTGACCGCGCTGAGCATGCGCTCGGCGGCGTCCTGCACGATCTGACGCTCCTCGGCGGTCAGCTCGGCGGCGCGACGCTCCACGATCCACGCGGCCCTCGGCAGATCGAGAACGAGCCACGGGGTCAGCCGTGCGCCCGGCGACCACTCCAGAGACATGCGCTCCGACTCCATGTGTCCGAGTGTGATCCGCCTCGAGCCATCGGTCGAGGGACCCGGGTGGCCATCCGGGCTGCGCGGCGCGGCGGGCTAGGAGCCTGACTGCACCAGGGTTTCGAGCTTGTGGAACGAGTCGGTCCAACCGTTGCGGTGCAGTTCGAGCCGCGCGTCGGTGGCGAACTCGCCCTGAGTGAGCGACAACTCGGTGGCGTCCCCGAGGTCACGGAGTGACACGCTGACGGTCGTAGTCCGGTCGTCGGGATCGGGTTCTTCCCAGCGGAAGCTGTAGACGAGCCGGCTCGGCGCCTCGATCTCCACGAACGCGCCGGCCAGGTGGAATGCATCCCCCTCGGGCGGCTGCATGGTGAAGCGATAGCGCCCCCCGACACGGAGATCCAGGTCGATCCCGGGCGTCGTGAACCCCTCGGGACCCCACCAGACCGTCAGCTCCTCCGGCGTGGTGAGCGCGCGGAAGATCCGCTCGCGCGGCGCCGGCAGGACGGGCGCCAACTGGAGGATCAGGCCGCTCCCTCGATCCTGCATGACCTGCCTCCCACGACCTGGACATGCGAGCCGCCGCTCACCCCGTCCCAGTGTCCGCCCTGTCGTCGTGCCGCAACGAGCCAGCGCCAGAGGCGGTGTGTTCAGTCCGCGGCGGCGTCAGCGTGCCGGAACGGTGAGGCCGCCAGCACCAGCGCCGCGACGGCGATTCCGGCGACGGCGAACCAGAGCGCGGACCGGTAGCCGATCGCATCCGCGACCAGCCCGCCGGCCGGCGCGCCGATGACGACCGCGGCCCGGTTGAACGAGCGCATGGTCGCGTTCATCCGGGCCTGCAGCCGGTCCGGGGTGACCGCCTGCCGGTAGGACAGCTCGACCGGGCTCGACAGGCCGAGTCCCAGCCCGTTCAGGAACTGCCCGGCCCCGGCGACGACCAGCGCACCCGCCGGCGTCACCGCGATCACCGCGATGCCGACCGCGTCCAGCAGCCACGCAGCAGGGACGGCGATCCCGAGCCGCCGGCCCCACCGCTCCGACAACCCGCTACCGATCAGGCCACCGACCCCGGCCGCGGCCAGGGTGAGACCAAGCCCGAGCGCACTGAACCCCAGCTCCAGCAGCCCGTACGGGACGTAGACGGCGCCGAGCACCGCGGCGAACACGGTCCACCCGTGCGTGCTGAGCGCGAGCGGACGCAGCATGCGGTGCCCGTACACCCAGCTCAGGCCCTGCCGGATCTCCCGCAGCAGCGGCCCGCGAACCGACGCCGGCGGGTCCTCGACCGGGATCGGAGCGGTGAGCACAGCGGAGGCGAGATACGACCCGGCGTCCACCAGCACCGCCACCGGCGCACCGAGCCAGGACACCAGCCCGCCCGCGACCGCGGGCCCGGACGTCTCAGCCGCCGCCGAACTCTGCTCCAGCCGGGCGTTCGCCCGGGGAAGCGCCTCGCGGGGCAGCAGCCGCGGCAGGAACGACTGATGCGCAGCGTCGCTGACGAGCGACGCCAGACCGAACAGCGCCATGATGACGACCAGCACCGGCACGCTGAGCAGGTCCGGCAACGCCAGCAACGGCACCGCAGACAGCAGCACCGCCCGGGCCAGGTCGGTGCCGACCAGCAGCGGCTTGCGCCGCACCCGGTCGACCAGCGCGCCGACGACCACGCCGAGCAGCAGGTACGGCAGCCACCGGGCCGCGTTCACCAGACCGACGTCGGCGGCCGTTCCACCCAGCGTGGTCACGATCAGCACCGCCACGGCGAACGCGGTGACCTGGCTACCGAAAGCCGACACCGTGAAGGCCGTCCAGAACAGTCGAAACCCACGGGAGCCACGAAGCCGCATTGCCCGTCGAGACTAGGTCACCGATGCCAAGCCGCCGCCCGGCACCCCGACCTCTCCGGCGCCGGCCTCGTACGACGCACTTGCGCGAGCGCGCCGGCCGGATTCGCTCACGCTGGCGGACGCTGGCGCCA
This sequence comes from Mycobacteriales bacterium, assembly GCA_036558285.1. Lineage (GTDB taxonomy): Bacteria > Actinomycetota > Actinomycetes > Mycobacteriales > CADCTP01 > CADCTP01. The sequence goes on from DATBFW010000192.1 coordinate 3,684, forward strand.
CCCGCCTGGCGGACCTGCCGGTGCCACCCGACCTCGACGTCCTGGCCCGGCTCGGGTCGGCCCTGGCGCGGACGGTGGCGGAGATCCACCGCCGGGGCGTGCTGCACCGGGCCATCAGCCCGGCCACCATCGTGATCTCCCAGGACGGCGGGCCGTGCCTGGTCGGCTTCGGGCTGGCGACGTCACTGGCGGAGATCCGGCCCGAGTTCACTCACCACACGGAGATCGTCGGGTCGCTGGCCTACCTGGCGCCCGAGCAGACCGGGCGGACCGGGCGCTCCGTCGACCAGCGGGCCGACCTGTACGCCCTGGGCGCCACGCTGTACGAGCTGGCGACCGGCCGGCCGCCGTTCGGGTCGAGGCGCTCGGCGGCCGGTTCTCCATGCAGACCGGCCCCGACGCGGGCACCACGATCCACGCCGAACTCCCGCTGAGCCGACCGAGCAGCGTCCCCGGCTGACCGACCGTTACGGCCCGGCGGAGGCGGACGCCGACGGGCCCCGGTCCGGCTCCGGATCGCCGGCGGCGTCACCGGCGTCGGAGTCCAGCAGCTCCGCGCTCAGCTCCTTCGACGGCATCTCGGCCAGCGACAGGAACGTCTCGGTGCGCTGGATCCCGGGCATCTGCCACACGCCCTCCAGCAGGAACCGGCGCAGGTGGGTGTAGTCGCGTACCCGGATCCGGGCCAGCATGTCCATGGACCCGGTGATGACCGAGACGTCCCGCACCTCGGGCAGCTGGTGCAGCGCGCGCATGATCTCACTCTGGTCGGCGCCCTGGATCGCGGTCACCGCGAGGTAGCCGGTGACGTAGCCGAGCGCGGACCAGTCGACGTCCACCCGGTAGCCGCGGATGACCCCGGCCCGCTCCAGCCGGGCGATCCGCTCCCCGATCGCCGGCGGCGACATCCGAAGCTCCCGGGCCAACCCCCGCTGGGAGACCCGCGCGTCCCGGGCCAGCAGGGTGAGCAAGCGGCGGTCGACGTCGTCGAGCCGGACCGGCGTCCGGGGCAGGATCGCCACGTCGGCCAGCCCGGACAGCGGCGCGCTGCGCTGATTCACTGAAAGCTCACCAGCCTTTCGCGCTTGTCGCATGACATCCTGAGGCCTAACATACCTCACACCTCGCACTTCCTGAGCCGCCGTAGCCGTACGATTGCTTCGCAGAGGTCGCCATGCGCCCATCCCTGACCGACCCGCTCGGCACCACGGCGCCGGCGGAGCTGGACTGGCCGGCGCTGTTCGCGCGCCGGTCCGAGCGGGCCGGGGACAAGATCACCGCGATCCTCTCGCTCGCGGCGTCGACCGACGTCATCACCTTCTCCGGCGGGTTCCCGGCGCCGGAGACGTTCCCGGCAGCGCTGCTGCAGGAGCTGCTGCCCCGGGTGCTCGCGGAGGGCGCCGGGACGGCGCTGCAATACTCGCCGACCGAGGGACTCCCCCGCGCCCGGCAGGCGGTCGCCCGCCTGGTCACCGACACCCAGGGTCGGGCCGTCGACCCCGCCGAGGTGCTGATCACCAGCGGGGGCATCGAGGGTCTCCAGCTGCTGACCAGGATGCTGGTCGAGCCGGGCGACCGGGTGCTGGTCGAGGCGCCGAGCTACCTCGGGGCGATCATGGCCTTCGCCGGCTTCGAGGCCGACGTCGAGGGAGTGCCGATCGACGCCGACGGGCTGCAGGTCGACGCGCTCGCGGCGGCGCTTGCCCGGGGCCGCCGGCCCAAGCTGCTCTACGTCATCCCCGACCACCAGAACCCGAGCGGGGTGAGCCTGGCGGAGGAGCGCCGCCGGCCGGTGGTGGAGCTGTGCCGGCGGTACGGCGTGCCGATCGTCGAGGACGTCGCCTACCGGGAGCTCAGCTTCGGCGGCACGGCCCGGACCAGCCTGTGGTCGCTCGCGCCGGAGCTGGTCGTCCAGCTCGGCACGTTCAGCAAGATCCTCGCCCCCGGCTTCCGCCTGGGCTGGGCGCTCGGCCCGGCGCCGCTGCTGGCCGCGATGACCGCGGCCAAGCAGAACAGCGACCAGTGCGCCGGTGCGTTCGGGCAGACCCTCATGGCCGAGTACGTCCTCGGCGGCCACCTGCCGGCGGCGCTGGCCACCGCCCGCGGGCTGTACCGCCGCCGCGCCGGGCTGATGCTGGACGCGCTGGCGGCACACATGCCGCCGGGAGTGTCCTGGACCCGGCCGGCCGGCGGGTTCTTCGTCTGGCTCACCGCGCCCGAGCGCGTCGACACCCGGGACCTGGTCGCCGGAGCCACCCGGCTCGGGGTGGCCTTCGTGCCGGGCGCGCCGTTCTATTCCGGCCCCGGGGGGGCCAACCGGCTCCGGCTGGCGTACAGCCGCGTCGCGGACTCCGCCATCGAGGACGGGATCCTGCGGCTGGCCACCCTGCTGCGCGGGACGAGTCCCGGACAGCCGTGATAGACGACCACGTCCACCCGTTCCCGCTGGAGTTCGCCCCGTTCGACACCGGCGAGCTGGGCCTGGACGTGGACCCGGCGCCGGACGCGGCCGCGCGGCGGCGGGCGCTTGCCCCGGGCCGGCTGTACGTGCACCTGCTGGAGACCCGGCTGGCGGCGTTCCTCGACCTGCCGCCGGACGACCTCGCGGCCGGGCGGGACCAGCTCGCCCGCGGCGACTGGACCGGCTACCTGCGGCGGCTCTTCGACGACGCCGAGCTGGCGGGCATGATCGTCGACGAGGCCCTGCACCCGGACGACCCTGCGTACCCGGCGGAGGTCTACAGCGCGGCCGCCGGCCGGCCGGTCTGGAAGATGGCCCGGCTCGACCCGCTGGTCGACCAGCTCGTCGGGGCCGGCGCGACCGCCGCGGAGATCCTCGACCGCGCGCAGCGGTTCGTCGCCGATGCCGTCGCCGGCGGTGCGGTCGCGGTGAAGACGGTGCTCGCCTACCGGACCGGTCTCGCGGTCCGACCGGACGCCGACCTCGCCGACGCGGAGCGGTCGCTGCGGGAGGAGGTGCCGGTCCGGCGCCGCGGCAAGGCCCTGCGAGACCTGGTGTTCCGGACCGTGCTCGGGACGACGGCCGAGCTCGGCCTGCCCGTGCAGGTGCACACCGGCTTCGGCGACTCGGAGATCCGGCTGGCCGACTCCGACCCGCTGCTGCTGGAGGAGGTGCTGCGCACCCCGGCGGGGTCGGCGGCCACCGTGGTGCTCATCCACGGCTCCTTCCCCTGGGGCGAGCAGGCCGCCTACCTGGCCTCCGCCCGGCCGAACCTGTGGGTGGAGCTGTCCCTGTCCAACCTGTTCGCGCCGCTGCACACGGCCGACCGGCTGCTGCGCATCCTCGACGTGGCCCCGCGCGGCCGGCTGCTGCTGGG
>DATBFW010000193.1:0-33491 GCA_036558285.1 Mycobacteriales bacterium
TCTTCTGGTCCTACTTCCACGAGCCGGAGAACGACGTCGAGTCCGGCTCGTTCACCACGGCGGACTACCGGGCGGCCTGGGTGCACCTCGCCGGGCTGGCCGACCGGGCCAACAACCCGCAGCTGCGGTCGAACCTGATCCTCATGTGCTGGACGCTCCAGCCGGGCTCGCACCGCAACTGGCAGGACTACTTCGCCGGTGCCAGCGTGATCGACACCATCGGGTGGGACTGCTACAACAAGTCCTTCTCCAAGGGCTCGTACGGCGACCCGGCGTCGATGCTCGGCACCGCCGTCGCCACCTCCAAGGCCGCCGGCGTCAACTGGGCCGTCGCCGAGCTGGGCAGCAAGATGGCCTCCGGTGACAACGGCACCGGCCGGGCGAAGTGGCTGACCGCGATCGGCAGCTACGCCCGCGCCAACGGCGCCGCCTACATCACCTACTTCGACTCGACCGTCGGCGGGGACTTCCGTCTCCTCGACGCGGCGAGCAAGAACGCGTGGCGTCAGGTGATCGCCGGCTAGGGACCGGAAACACGGACGAGGCCCCGGGGGGTGACCCCGGGGCCTCGTCGTGTGGGTCAGATGCCGCGGCCGCGGGCGTTGAGCTCGCGCACCACCCGCTCGCCGGAGACCGCCTTCGCCGCCACCGCCAGCGCCAGCACGGCCCGCGGCTCGGTCGGCCGGAGCCTGGCCGTCCGCGCCGCCCACCGCACCGCGGCGCCGCGGTGCCCCTGGGCCGCCTCGGCGAACGCGATCTGGCCGCTCAGCCGGGCCGCGCCGGCCTTCTCCCGGTAGAAGTCCGGGTACGTCGCCAGCAGCCGCTGCAGGGCCGCGGATACCGTCGCCCAGCGGCCGGTGAAGTAGGACCTCGGGTGCCAGAGCACCTCGACCAGCACGGTCGGCAGCGACCGTACCGGCGCGACCCTGGCCGCCCGCAGCAGCAGCTCGTAGTCCTCGGCGTAGCTGCCCGGCAGCGCCTCGTCCACCATCCCGATCTCGTCCAGCAGCGAGCGCTGGATGAGGAACGTCGACGGGTGCAGCTCGGTCAGCCGGTCCCGCAGCAGGTCGGCGAACGTGACCCGGCTAATCGGCAGGCTGCGGTCGACGACGTGGTCGCCGTACCGGACCCGGATTCCGCAGCCGACGAACCGCGCCTGCGGGTCGGACTGGAACACCTCGACCTGGCGGGACAGCTTGTCCGGCAGCCAGCGGTCGTCGTCGTCGCAGAACGCGACGAGCTCGGTGTCGGCCAGCGCGATGCCGGAGTTGCGGGCGCCGGCCAGGCCGGGGGAGCGGACGTTGCTGGTGACCGTCACCGTGTCCCGCTCCAGCGCGCGGTCCGGCTCGGTGCCGTCGTGCACGACGACGCAGCCCACCTCGCCCGGGTAGTCCTGGGCCAGCACGGCGTCGACCGCGGTACGCAGCAGCGCCGGCCGGTCCCGGGTCGGGATCACCACGGTCACCGCCGGCAGCGGGCGGGAGCCGGTGGCGTCGGTCTCCGCGGCCGGCAGCCCGGTCACTTGTCGTCCCGCAGGTGGTAGCCGTAGTTGGCCAGCGGCCACGCGGTCAGCGCGGAGACCTGCAGCCGCGCGACCGGGGGCATCTCCCGCCGCCAGGCCTCGTCGGTGCGCAGGGTCCGCCGGCCGGTGGAGAACCGCATCGGGTTGCCGCCGATGGTGTGGCTGGTGCCGAGCTCGGCGCTGTCGGAGTGCAGGAAGCGCAGCGCCTCCTCGTCCGCCGGCAGCCCCAGGTAGCTCAGCACGTCGCCGAACACCAGGCTCGGCGCGGCCAGCAGGTCCTCGTACCGGAACCGGTGCACCGGGGTGCCGAGCCGGCCGAGCAGGTCGAACAGCGTGTTGTTCGCTGCCCAGAGCACCGCGGCCCTGGCCGGCGAGTAGCGCGGCATGTAGACCTCGTCGTCCGCGATCTCGGTCCGGCGCACCTGCTTCGACCACGAGTGCGCCACGCCGCGGCTGTCCCGGACCATGTGCAGCACCCGCAGGTCGAGGTCGGCGGCCCGGCGCAGCGCGTACGCCAGCGAGGCGTGCTTGCTCGCGTCGACCAGCACGCTGTCCCCGGTGACCGCCGCGACGCCGCGGTAGAGCCGGCGGTAGAGGTCGCAGTATTCGTCCAGCGCGCGGGCGTGCTTGGCCGACGCGGCCGGGCCGGCCAGCCGCGGCACGTACCGGGTGCGGTCGACGGCTGCCTTGACCGCGAGCACGTGGTCGACGTCGAGCTGATCCCAGCCGCCGAACGCGGCGTCACCGACCGCCTGCCAGTGCGGGCAGCGGGAAAACCGCTCGCCGCACCCGCACCGCTCGTCGTCACGCAGCCCGCGCTGCCACAGGTGCACCGACTCGCCGACCGCGCTGACCCCGGGGATCTCGTTGAGCATCCGCTCCAGCAGCGTCGAGCCGGACCGGCCGAAGCCGCCGAGGAACGCGATCCGGGGCCGTTCCGGCGCCGGCGCCGCGGCCGCTCCGGCTGGCAGCAGCCCGTCCACGAGCGTGCCCAGCCGACGGGTGGTCGCGAGGATCTCGGCCGGCAGCTCGGCCGCCGGCCCGCGCCCGGCCGCCGCCGCCGCGTCCAGCGCCGCCCGCAGGGCGGTCTCGTCCTCGGCGACGGTGACCAGCCCGCTGGCGCCGAGCCGGCGGGAGAACAGCTGCTGGTGGTCGTCGACGTGCTCGTCCCGGGCGGGGTCGCGGGGCACCACGATCGGCCGGTGTCCGGCCTTGCGCGCCTCCGAGATCGTCGCCGGGCCGCCGTGGCTGACCACGACGTCGGCCTGCGCGATTTCCGACTGCACCTTGTCCCAGTCCAGGTACGGCTGCCCGGCGGCCACCTCCGGCGGTCGCGACGTCCCGTGCTGCACCAGCACGTCGGCGCGGCGGTCGGCGGCCCAGCGGTCGATCCAGCCGACCAGCCGGTCGAACCGGTGGAAGTCCGTCCCGACGAGGACCAGAACCCGCGCGCTCACAGCAGTGGTCCCACGACGACGGAGCCCGGGTAGAACTTGCGTTGTTCCTCCCACTGGACCAGGAACAGGCGGGTGAACGGGCGACACAGCCGGCCGGTCAGCGTCGGCGAGTCGATCCGGTCGTACACCTCCAGGTAGACGGTCGGAATCCCGCGTAGCCAGGCGAGCACGAAGAAAGGCACCGCGACGCCGGCGCCGGTCGAGACGATGACCGACGGCTTCGCCAGGCGCAGCAGGCGGAACGCCAGCCCGGTGTTCCGGATCAGGTTGGGGATGTTGCGGGTGGTCGGGTAGTGCGCCCACGCCACGCGCTCGCCGGGCAGCTGTGACTTGGCGTCCGGTGTCGGGAACGTCACCCAGGCCCGGTCGCGGTCGCCCCACCAGGGCCGCAGCGCGAGCAGCTGGGCGAGATGCCCACCGCTCGACCCGACCAGCAGAACGGGACCGGCCTCCGCCGGCACCTGTGCCATCGTCGCCGCCGCGTCGGCAGCCGTCATCCCGTCAACCCCCTGCACAGCGTCCGGTCCCGCGTCGCCCGCATCCCGCGGGCCCCGTACGCCACCCCGCGCGGCAATCTACCGTGCGGGTGTCCACCCGGCCGCGGGCCGGCCGACGCACGGTGAACCGCCACCCCCCTCAGCGACCGACCGGCAGGCGTCTGGTGTTGAAGTACGGCTCGGCCAGCAGATCGCCGAACCGGCCGACCGCAGCGCCCTTCAGCGCCAGTTGCGCGCGTGGTCCCTTGGACTTGTCGTTCGAGTCGAAGTAGACCAAGGCCTTGATCGACGGGTTGTCCTGCGCGGTCTTCTGCGCCTGGTCGAGCCACGCGGTCTGGCCGCCCGGGAACTGGTCCGAGGTCGCCCACTCGCCGATCATGATCGGCTTGTTCGGGTGACCCTTGGCCCAGGCCAGGAAGCCGGCCGCGGCCTCCTCGAACGTGTCGAGCTTCTGGCCGGTGTAGACGTCCGCACACAACCAATCGACGTCCGAGTCGCCGGGATAATACGGCACGGCGCGATCGGTGTCGGAGAAGCCGGCCGCGGTCGGGCACCAGACCCAGGAGACGTTGGTCGCCTGCTCCTGCGCGAAGATGGTCCGGATGTGCCGCCACGCGGCGATGAAGTCCTGCGAGGTCCAGATGCTCGCCTGCAGGTTGGGCCGGTCCATCTCCCAGCGCCAGCGCAGGAATATCGGCTTGCCGAGGGCCTTGATCTCGCGGGCGCGCTGCCGGATCAGGTTGTCGTACCGGCCGGACTGGATCACCCGCGTGTCGGTGCCGGCCCAGGACAGCAGCAGCATCCGGCCGCTGTTCACCGCCCACTTGTCAGTGGCGTCCGGGAAGTCGTCGTCCCACGGGTGGTAGGTCTGGACGATGTCCAGCTGCCGGCCGGTCGACTTCTCGAACTGGGTGACCGCGTCGATCCGGCCCTGCGGCGTGTAGTCGGTGTCCGGCTGGACGTACGCGCCGAGGTAGGCGCCGTCGGACGGCGCCCGCGGGCCGCCGCTGGCCTGCGGCTCGCTCACCGGCGGGGTCGTCCCCGGGGTGGGCCCGCCGAGTCCGGCGGTCTCCGGGTGGTTGACGACCGTGAGGACCGCACCGACCACCACGACGATCGCGACGAGCACCCCGGTGACCGCCACCAGCCGCCAGTGCCGGCGCCCCCAGCCGGGACCGCCGCTGAGCCGATGCTCTGACCTCACTCCCCGAACCCCTCACGCGATCGTCCACCCCCGCGGCCGGCCGGCGCCCGGTCCGCGCGGGCGTCAAGCCTTCCACATGTGCAAGCCCAGTATCGGCCGGCCGGCCTACCGGCCCCCGATCAGGGGACGGCGGCGCCGCACCAACTAAAGTGCTCCCGGAGTATGTGCGGCGTGAGGGGGAGCCGGATGACAACCGCCGTTCCGGTTGCGTTCGTGGGCGGCCACGGGCGCAGCGGCAGCACCCTGCTGTCCCGCGTGCTCGGTGCCGTGCCGGGATTCGTGACCGTCGGCGAGCTCTGCTACCTGTGGGACCAGGGCGTGCTCATGGACCGGCTGTGCGGCTGCGGCAAGTCGTTCTCGGAGTGCGAGTTCTGGACCGCGGTCGGCAAGGAGGCGTTCGGCGGCTGGGACCAGGTCGACGCCCGCGCGCTGCTCAGGCTGCGCAAGGCGGTCGAGCGGGTCCGGTACACGCCGCTGCTGTCCGCGCCGGCGCTCGCCCCGGACTACGCCCGCAGGCTGCGCGAGTACGCGGCGGCGATGTCGACGGTCTACCGGTCGGTCCGTACGGTCAGCGGTGCGGACGTGGTCGTGGACACCTCGAAATACCCCTCCTCGGCGTACCTGCTGCGGCACGTGCCGGACGTCGAGCTGAAGCTCGTGCATCTGGTCCGGTCGGTCTACGGGGTCTGCTACTCGTGGTCGAAGACGGTCGCCAGGCCGGACCGGGACGGCAAGCCGATGCCGCAATACCCGCCGGCCCGGACCGCGGCCGAGTGGTCGGCGTTCAACTTCCTGCTCGACGCGCTGCGGCTGCGCGGGGTGCCGACCCGGCTGGTGCACTACGAGGACTTCGTGGCCGCGCCGCGGGCCGAGCTGGCCGGCATCGTCAGGTTTCTCGGCCGCGAGGCGTCCGACGCCGACCTGGCGTTCGTAGCGGACTCGAGCGTCGAGCTGCCGCGCGACCACAGCGTCGCCGGCAACCCGATGCGGTTCCGGTCCGGTCCGGAGCAGCTGCAGCTGGACGAGGCCTGGCGGACCGCGCTCGACCCGCGCACGCGCCGGCTGATCAGCGTGGTCAGCGGGCCGGCGATCCTGCGCTACGGATACGCGGGCGACCTGCGCGGCAGCGTCTAGGCCCGGTGCCGGCCGCGGCCCGACCGGCCTGACCGCGTGGGCTGTGCCGGCTGTGCCGCCGCCCCCGGCGCCCCCGCCGCCCCCGGCGCCCCCGACAGGGCTGATGGGCCCGACGGCGCCGGTGGGCCCGGCTCTGCCCGACGGGTCCCGTTGCCCGGGCCACCACGCCTGCGGCGCCGGCCGGCGATGAACGCCTCGAGCTGGAGCGGCCCGCGGAACCGCCACGACAGCGCCGCCCACAGCAGCACCGCCACGCCGGTCGCGACCAGCGCCGGGACGAGGTGGTCGCCGCCGACGATCCGGGCCACCGCGGCCACCGGCACCACCGCGACCGTGCAGATCACCACCGCGAGCACGCTGGCCCGGCCGACCGGGTGCAGGCCGGCCGCGATCACCAGCTGCCCCAGCGGCACCAGGTTGGCGACCAGGATCGAGACCGCCCACCCGATCGCCGCACCGAGGATGCCGAGGTGTGGCAGCAGCAGCAGGTCGAGCCCGAGCTGGACGACCAGCGCCAGCACCGCCTTGGCCAGGTTCCAGGTGCTCTTGCCGGCCATCATCAGCACGGTGTCGACCTGGCCGCTGGCGGTGGCGACGAGCATGGCCGCGCAGAGCACGACCACGACGTCGGTCGCGCTCGCGTACTTGTGCCCGAAGATGCCCAGCAGCGCCGCTGGGAACGCGCCGACCAGCAGGTAGAGCGGCCAGGTGGTGAGCACCAGCCAGCCGGTCGTGGTCCGGTAGAGCATGCCGGCCTCGTCCAGGTCCCGGCGGGCCAGCGCGGCCGACAGCCGCGGCTGCAGGGCGACCGAGATCGCCTGGTTGCTGAGCTGCCCGACGACCAGGAACCGGGTCGCCGCGGCGTACAGCGCCGCCTGCACCGGGCCGAGGATCGCGATCACCAGCAGCACGTCGGCCCGCTGCAGGCCGACCTGGGTCAGCGAGATCAGCGCCCGCGGGCCGGTGAACCGCCAGTATTCGGACCGGCTGAACCCGGACGGCTCGCCATCCGAGCGGCGGCGCCGGTTCTCCCGCGCCAGCCGCCGGACCGGCAGCCCGGACAGGATCGTCGCCGGCAGGTACGGCACGGTCCAGGCCAGCACGAGCAGGAGCACGTTGTGTGTCGGCGCCGCCAGCACGACGAGCATGAGCTGGGCGAGCGGCCGGCCGATCCGCTCCACCATCACCGTCGTGCGCATCCGGCCGAACCCACGGGTGATCGACTGGAGCACGTCGCCGAGCGCCGCGAACGGCAGCACCAGCCCGGACAGCCGCAGCACCAGGACCGCGTCCGGGCTCGGGTCGCGACCCACGGCGAGGTCGGCGATCTGCGGCGCGAACAGCAGCAGGCCCAGTCCGAGCAGGCAGGAGACCAGCACCGTCGGCCGGATCGACCACCGCACGCACTCGCTCACCTCGCCCGGCGAGCCGAGCAGCCGCAGCCGGGGCAGGAAGTAGATCGCGCCGCCGCCGGTGCCGACCCGGCCGACCGTCGCCAGCAGCAGCACGAGCGAGGTGATCGAGAAGAAGATGCCGGCGTTGGCCTGGCTCATCGACCGGGCCACCACGACCGACAGCAGCAGGTTGGCGACGGTGGTCACCGCGGCGCCGATGAGGTTGGCGCCGCCGCCGCGGGCGACCGCCTGCACGCTGGAGCCCGGGTCGCGCCCGTCCCGCTCGGCCACGCCGGCGGGCAGCGCCGGGTCGGGCAGCGGCGCGTCCGGCACCGCGGGCGCCATCGACGGCAGGGCCAGCCGGACGGTGGCCTCCGGGTCCAGCCGCACCGTCGCCTCGGGGTCGAACCCGGGCTGGTGCGTGCTGGTCACACCCCAGACTGTCACACGGACCGGAACCGGCGGATCCGTTCGGTGCATCGCTGGACCAACCGCACCGCCAATACGGGGAGCGGTCCAAATAGCACGGACCGTGCGCCCCAAAAGTTGTCAAGGCTCACCTGTGCGCCCGCAGCGATCGTCTATCTTGTCTGAGCAGTCCGGTTGGGGCCGGACCACTCTTGGGGGATTCACTAGTGCTCACTAAGCGCGTCATCGCTGCCCTGGCGGCTGCGGCGACGGCAGTCAGCATGGCCACCGTGGCCACGCTCGCCGTCGGCGCCGACTCCGCCGGTGCCGTCAGCACGAAGCAGACCAGCCTGGTCGGCACGGTGCCGCTGGCCGGCACGCCGAACATCGGCGACGGCTCGGTCCAGGCCTTCACCCAGGTGGGCAGCAAGGTCTTCGTCGGCGGCAACTTCACCTCGGCGACCCCGTCCGGGTCGACCACCGCGGTCACCAGGACCTACCTGCTCGCCGTCGACGCCACCACCGGCGCGCTGGACACCGGGTTCGCGCCCACCCTGGACGGCCAGGTCAACGCGCTACTGCCGGGCCCCACCCCGAACTCCGTGTACGTCGGCGGTGCGTTCAACAACGTCAACGGCGTCAAGTTCAAGGGCATCGCGCTGCTGGACACCAGCACCGGCGCGCTCGTCCCCGGCTTCAAGTTCCCGCCGATGAACGGCGTGGTCAACGACATCGCCCTGTCGGGCGGCCGGCTGTTCCTCGGCGGCACGTTCACCACGCTCGGCCCCAACTCGCGACCCGGGCTCGGCACGCTGAACCCGACCACCGGCGCGGTCGACGCGTACATGACGATCGCGGTCGCCGGGCACCACAACTACCCGCACTTCGACGCGACCGGGAAGCCGATCGGGGCGCAGGCACCGGTGGGCGTGTCCAAACTGGACATCACGCCGGACGGCAGCCGCATGGTCATCATCGGCAACTTCCTCACCGCGGCCGGGCTCGACCGCGACCAGGTCGCGCTGATCAACCTGGGCGCGACCAGCGCCACCGTCGACCCGAACTGGCAGACCGCGCGCTACACCCCGGACTGCGGATGGCGCGCGTACGACAGCTACATTCGCGACGTCGAGTTCTCCCCGGACGGCACGTACTTCGTGATCGTCGCGACCGGCGGCCCATCCGCCGGCACGCTCTGCGACACCGCGGCCCGCTGGGAGACCAATGCCACCGGCACCGCGCTGCAGCCGACCTGGGTCGACTTCACCGGCGGCGACACGCTGCTGTCCGTGGCGGTCACCGGCGCGGTCGTCTACGTCGGCGGGCACGAGCGCTGGCTGAACAACAGCCTCGGCTCCGACCGGGCCCAGGCCGGCGCCGTGCCGCGGCCGGGCGTGGCGGCGCTCGACCCGGCCAACGGCGTGCCGTTCTCCTGGAACCCGGGACGCAACCCGCGCGGCGCCGGCGCGTACGCGGTGTACGCGACGCCGACCGGGCTGTGGGTCGGCAGCGACACCGACTGGATCGGCAACTTCCAGTACAAGCGCGGGAAGATGGCGTTCTTCCCGCTGGCCGGCGGCAGCGCGATCCCGGCCAACTTCACCGGCCAGCTGCCCAACAACGTGATCATCGGCTCGCCGACCGGCGCGACCACGACCGCGATATCCCGCCCGTACGACGGGACCACGGCCGGCGCCAACACGACGCTGCCGAGCAGCGGGCTGGACTGGAGCACCGTGCGCGGCGCGGTGATGGTCGACGGCAAGGTGTTCTACGGCCTGGCCACCGACAGCAACCTCTACTGGCGGACCTTCGACGGCACCTCGTTCGGGCCGGCGAACCTGATCAACCCGTACCAGGACCCGGCGTGGTCCACAGTGGACACCGGCTCGGGCCAGACGTACCAGGGCGTGAAGTCCAACTTCTACGCCGAGATCCCGAACGTCACCTCGATGTTCTTCTCCGGCGGCCGGATCTACTACACGACCTCCACCTCGACCTCGTTGTTCTACCGGTACTTCACGCCGGAGAGCGGGATCGTCGGCGCGGACAAGTTCACCGTCGCCGGCACGACGAACTGGAGCGACACCGGCGGCGCGTTCCTGGACGGCACCAACCTCTACCTGACCTCGCGCAGCACCGGGAACCTGCGCCGGATCGGCTGGGTCAACGGGGTGCCGGGGGCGAGTTCGACCACGGTCAGCGGCCCGGGCATCGACGGCAAGGACTGGCGGGGCAAGGCGGTCTTCCTGTCCACGGTGTCCGCGAACGTGCCGCCGACCGCGGCCTTCACCGCCAGCTGCGGCGGGCTTAGCTGCACGGTGGACGCCGGCGCGTCGAGCGACCCGGACGGCAGCATCGCCTCCTACGCCTGGAACTTCGGCGACGGGACGAACGGATCCGGCGCGACCGCGTCGCACACGTACGCGGCGGCCGGGACGTACACGATCACGCTGACCGTGACCGACAACCGCGGCGGCACCGGGACGACCACCCGCCCGGTGACGGTCTCGGTGCCGACCACGGCGATCGCCTTCCGCGGCGCGGCCAACTCCAACGCCAACGGCACGACGTCGACGGTGACGGTGCCGGCGGCGGTGCAGGCCGGTGACGCGCTGGTGCTGACCGCAACGGTCAACGCCGACACCGTGACGGTCAGCGACCCGGCGGGCTGGACCCGGATCAACCGGTTCTCGACCACCGGCATCCAGACCGTCGTCTGGTCCAAGGTCGCCACCGCGGCCGACGCCTCCGGCGCGGTCTCGGTGACCCTCGGCGGGACGGTGAAGACCAGCCTCACCGTCGCGGCCTGGTCCGGGACGAGCGCGACCACGCCGGTCGCCTCGGTCACCGGCGCCGTCGACACCACGGCCAAGACGGCACACACCACCCCGGCCGCGACCGTGGCGACGCCGGGCAGCTGGGTCGTCTCCTACTGGTCGGACAAGTCGTCCTCGACGACCGCGTGGACGGCACCGGCCGGGCAGAGCGTCCGCAACGTGTCGATCGGCGCGTCCAGCGGCCGGATCACCTCGCTGCTGACCGACGGTGGCGGGGTGGCGCCGCCCGGTGCGGCCGGCGGGCTGACCGCGACCACCGACCTGGCCGGCACCAAGGCGACCATGCTCACCGTGGTGCTCAACCCGGCCTCCTAGCCGGAACCGGACGAGGGCCCTGACGCGGGGCCCTCGTCCGCACGGTTCAGGCGCGCCAGCTCGGCGGCGCGCCCAGCCAGGTCTCCAGCTCGGCGTCCGAGTCGGCCAGCTGGTCCTCGAGCGCGGTCCGGACCGGGTCCGGCATCGGCGCCCGCGGCCGGGCGTTGTGCTTCTCGAACGCGATCCCGCCCGCGGCACCGATGCCGAGGAACTCGACCACCTCGGCGAAGACCGGCTCCGGGTCGGTGAAGAACCGCTGGCTGTCCACCACGTGCATGCGGTCGCGCCCGACCAGGCCGGCCAGCCGGCGCAGCTGGTCCGCGTACCGGCCGCGGGTCACGTAGGCGTGGTGCTGGTGCGAGTAGGACTGGTACGCCGGGTCGGCGATCAGCTTCGCCTCCTCGCCGGCCAGCCGGGCCGGCTCCAGCTCCAGCGCCTTCTCGAACGGCTCGGTCTCGAAGCCGCGGGCCGTCTCGTGCGTGTGCGCGGAGTAGGCCCGCTCGACCGGGTCACGCAGCAGCACGAGCAGCCTGACGCCCGGAAGGTCGGTGGCGATCCGCTGCCCGGCCAGCGGGTGGAACAGGTAGTACGGGCTGGACTCGCCGGTGATCGGCAGCCGGCCCGGCGCCGGCGCGGCCCGCCGCGCGGTGACCTGCAGCGGGAAGTGCCCGCGATACCAGGCCGGCCCGTGGCCGTAGCCGGTGTCGAAGTAGTGCGCGCCCTTGTGCAGCACCGCGGGCAGCACCATCGGGTGCTGCGACAGCGTCTTGTACATCGACGTCGTGCCGCACCGCTGCGCGCCGACGATGAGGAACGACGGCGTCATGCGGGCCGGTGCGGTCAGCCGACCGGTCGTCCGGGCCGTGGCCCGCACCAGCTCCTGCAGCCGCGGCTGCTGCTTCACGGCCGCCTTGAGCGTGCCAACCCCCACCACGTACGGACTCCCTCACTCTCTCAGCCGGCAGTGACCGGGGCGGCCGCGCGGGCGGCGGCCAGCACCCCGTCGGTCATGTTGCGCCAGTTGCCCCACCGCGTCTGTCCGTCGCCGACGTACCGGGTCAGGATCTCGACCAGGTAGAGGACGGCGACGGCCGGTGCCGACCCGGCCGGCACGCCCATCGGCGCGAGCAGCTCGGGTGCCCGGCGGACCGAGCCGGCCGCCGCGGCGCCGGCCGCGTCGACCTGGCCGAGCGCCCGCGGCTGCAGGTCGTAGTGCAGCGCGTCGAAGCCGACCGGCACCCCGCCGGCGAACCGCTCCCAGTCCCAGGCCAGCACCGTGTCCGCGACGACCGCGGTGTTCCACGGCGTCCAGTCGCCGTGCCAGGACCCGATCCGCAGCTCGGTGCCGGCCGGCCGGAGCGCGTCGAGCGCGCCGGCGAGGCCGTCCCTGGTCGCCCCGGCCGGCAGTGCCGCCACCCGCTCCCGCAGCCCGGCCAGGTACGGGCCGTCCAGCGGCTGGGTGGTGATCCCGCCGACGGCGGCCACCTCGGCGGTGGCGGCCGCGAGCCGCGCCGGAGACGGCCGGCGCGGCCGGCGTACGGGCAGCGGTGACTGGACGAGGATCTCCAGCCCGCGCCAGGCCCCGGCGGACAGCACCCGCGGCGGGGTCAGCCGGGTCAGGCCGGCGCCGGCCAGCGTGCGCAGGGCCTCGGTCTCGGCGGCGACCAGCCGGCCGGCGAGTGCCGTGGTGGCGACCTTGGCGAAGCCGACGGTGCCGCCGTCGGCGTCGAGCAGCTGCAGCACCGGCTTGCGGTTCGCCCGGGCCGGGCCGAGGTGCAGGCTGACCAGCACCGGCCGGCCGAGCTCGCGGGCCAGCTGGTCCTCGATCGTGTCCGCACCGCCGACCTCGAGCCGGTCGCGCAGCAGCGGGTCGCCGGCGCCGGCGGTCAGCGCCGCCGCGGCCAGCCGGACCGCCGCCCGGCGCGCGGCCGAGGACTGCTCGCCGTAGCCGCGGACCGCACCGCCGGCCGCCCGCCGGGTCCGCCGCGGCACCAGCAGCCGCGGGCGTGCCAGGCTGGGCAGCACCAGGTACGACCGCCGCGCGCCGGCGGCCTGCCGGTCCCGGCCGAGCGTCACCGTCGCCGGTGTCGGCCACAGCAGCGGCACCAGCTCGCGCAGCCAGTCGGCCCGCTCGTCCCCTGCGCCGGTCACGCCGGCTGCGGCTGCTTCTGCCGCCACAGCACGCCGACCGCGATCATCTGCAGCGCCAGCGGCCAGCCGACCGCCGAGTACACGAACATGAACCAGAGCGACATGATGATCGTCATCTGCGCGCCGATGCCGATGGCCGTGCGTTGACCTCGGTAGAACCACAGCACGCTGAGGAAGAAGCCGAGGTAGAGCGCCATCCCGACGAAGCCCTGGGCGAAGATCGTCAGCCAGAAGTGCCCGGTCGATCCGATGTCCGCGTTGCCGCAGCGGGCACAGCCGGAGGTCGTGCCGACCGCGATGGACTGGTAGCTGCCGCGCACCTCGCGGGTGGTGCCCCAGCCGATCACCGGCGACTCGGTCGCGCCCTTGAGTGCGGCCTCGGCCAGGTTGGACCGGATGTCGTTGCTGTGCCCGTGGTTGATCCGTTCCTGCACCACCGTCGCCAGCGGCGACGCGACGACCACGACGGCCAGCGTGCTCACCGCCGCGGCCAGCCCGATCACCGTGGCCAGCTTGCCGCTCATCGCCAGCCGTACGGCGAGCAGCAACACGCCGATGCCGAGGCCGACCCACAGCCCGCGGTTCAGCGAGTTGACGATCGGAACCAGCGCGATGCAGAGCACGATCGCCGCGAACACCCGACCCCGGCCGCGCGCCCGCACGGCCCAGACCGCGAACCAGACGATCAGCAGGCCGATGACGTTGCCCCAGGCGTTCGTGTACTCGAACGGCGCCTTCGGCCGCGGCGCGGTGAAACCGAGCACGTCCTGGTTCTGTGCGGCGGCCGGGTGCACCAGCACCCGTACGTACGCGTTCTCGGCCAGGTGCTGCGGGAGCAGCCACTCGAACGGCGAGGTGAAGTTGAAGCCGGGAGCGGCCAGCCCGAGCAGGCCGCCGGCCACCGCGACGATGAAGAACGTGGCCAGGCAGCCGACGATGCGCCGGTCGGTCAGCCCGCGGCCGCGCATGTTCACCACGTAGAGCAGCAGCACGGTGGCAGCGACGTAGTTGAAGAACCGCAGCCCATAGGCGACGAGCTGGTTCGTGGCCGCGTGCGGCAGCGTGTCCGGCGCGGTCTTGCCCAGCATGAGCCCGCTGAGCAGAACGGCCGCGAGGAAGCAGAGCCAGAACGCGAACCCGCGCGGCACCCGCAACGGCCTGGCCCGGCGCAGCTGCAGCGCCATCGGCAGGCTGAACCCGATGATCGCGAAGCTGCCCAGCCCGAGCGCCCACCAGATCGGGAAGAACGCGACCAGTGCGGTGAACGGCCAGTGCGGCGGCAGCCGGATCCCGCGCGAGCTCAGCGCACGGCTCAGCCAGGGGCCGCTGCGGTGCACCGTGCGGGCACTGGTGTGCCCGGGGCCGCTGTCCGACGGCCAGGGCGACGGCCGGTCGAGGGTGCTGGTCATCGCCTCACCCCGCGGCCAGCTTCGAGCCCGGCGGCAGCAGTACGATCCAGGTCGGGCCAGGGGCGAACCGCAGCGGAACGCCGGCGGCGTCCACGTACCCGGTCACGGACGCCGCGGACCGCTTGTACCAGGAGCACGGCGTGACCGTGCCGCCGGAGACCGCGGTGCAGGTGCCTCGACCGAGCACCCGCGCACTCTGCGCGAACCGGTCCGGATCACGCAACAGGACCTGCTTGTAGTCGACGTTCTGCAGGACGAGGTTGGCCACCGCCACGCCCGGCGTGCCCGACCGCAGCCAGCTGTGGCCGGCCGCCGAGTAGGTCCAGGTCTCGGCCGGCGCGCCGGGCGGGGTGATCGTGATCGTCCGGGCCTTGCCGGCGTGGCTGGTCGTGAACGCCTCGCCGGTGCCGGCCAGCGGCAGCACCGGAGGTGGCGGCTTCGCCCCGGCGGGTGCGGCGGCCAGCACGCCCGCGGTCGAGGTCATCAGGCCGGCCGTCCCCGACCGGTACGCGGCCGACGAGGTGACCTGGGTGATCGCGGCCTTCTCCAGCAGGCCTTCGGTGCCGCTGGCGCCGCCGGTGTTCGCGTACAGCGGGCGCAGGCTGGGCAGCAGTGCCGGGTCGGCCGGCCGGACCCCGCCGACCGGGCCGATCTCGGCCGCGTCCTTGGACTGGAAGATCGCCAGCACCTTGAGCAGCGTGGACCGCTCGTACTCCTGGTAGACGATGTCGGCGTTGTTCAGGCCGATGCCGCCCTCGAGCGGCACCCGGACCGCGATGGCCGGCCGGGCGGCGACCGCCGCGCTGGTCGGCACGCCGGTCAGCGGCGCGACCGGTCCGGACGCCGCCGCCGGAGTCGTCGCGGCCGCCGCCGGAGTGCTCGCCGCGGGGGCGGCGTCGCCGGGCTGAAGGTTGGCCGCTTGGTCACCACCGCAGCCGGCGGCGAGCAGCGCGGCGCCGAGGGGCAGCGCCAGCCACCGCAGCGACTTCGCTCGGGACACCGGCTCAGTCCACCGCCGGCCGGGTGATCCGGCGGGTCGGTTCGTCGGTCGCCGCGTCGACGGCCGGGTCGCTCTCGGCTGCGGTGCCGTTGGCGGGCTGGCCGCTGCTGTTCGCCTTCGGGGTCCCGTTGGGCCGCCCGTTGAGCGGGCCGCGACCGGCCGCGGCGGCGAGGTCGTCGGCACTCGGCCCGTACCGGTCATCGACCGGGGCGGCGGACCGGTCGGCCTGGTAGCGCCGCTCGTCCGCGCCGTAGCCGTCGTACCGGTCGGAGCCGTAGCGGTCCTGGCCGTAGCGATCCTGGCCGTAGCGATCCTGGCCGTACCGGTCGGCGTAGCGGTCGGCGTCGCGGTCGTCGTCGTACCGGTCGGTCGCGGCGGAGCCGTACCGGTTCGGGGCGAAGCCGCGGCTCTCCGCGGCGGTGCTGCCGGCCGAGGTGGCGGCAGCGGCGGCGGTCGCGCGCTCGGCGGAGGCCGCCGGAGCGGACCGCTTCTCCCGGCGCACCGGCACCCGCGGCATCGCGACCATCCCGATCGAGCGGGTGCCGACCAGGTCGATCAGCCGGGCCGCCCGCAGCACCTGGTCGTGCGTGGTCGTGCCGAGCTCGACGACCAGCACGGTGACGTGGGCGAGCCGGGCGAGCGTCTGGGCCTGCGAGCCGGAGGACATCGGCGGCGCGTCGATGACGACGAACCGGGCCGAGTGCCGGAACTGCCGGATCGCCTGCTCGGTGAGGAACACCTGGGTGGCCTCGCTGGTCAGCTCGGCCTCGACGCCCGGTGGGATGACCCGCAGGCCGTGCCCGGTCGCCGGCCGCTGCTCGAGGCTGGCCACGTTCAGCCCACCGTGCAGCAGCTCGGACAGGCCGGGCGCCTCGGGGTCGAGGTCGAGGATCTGCCGGCCGCTCGACGCCGGGTCGGCGCAGACGAGCACGGTGTCCAGGTTCATCCGGGCGAGTGACACGGCCAGGTTGGCGGCGACGATGCTGCCGGCCGGCCCGTCCGAGGCACCGGCGACCAGGATGATCTGCTCCCGGTCGGACACCAGCGAGACCAGCACGTTGCGCAGCTCGCTGAACGCGTTGCCCTGCCGGCTGTGCGTGCTCTGCACGACGCTGAAGTCGGTCCGCGGGCCGGTCGGCACCTCGACCAGCACCGGCACGTCGAACTCGCGCTCGAGGTCGACCGAACGCCGGACCCGCTTGTCCGCCCGCTCGATCGCGAACGCCAGGAGCAGGCCGAACAGCAGGCCGAGCAGCAGGCCGCTGGCGATCGCGAGGATGCCGAGCGGTCCGGAGGTGGAGTCCGGCAGCTGCGCGTCGTTGATGATGCTGCCCGGCGTCACCGGCGTTGTCTGCAACGGGACGAGCTGCTGGTTGGCCTGGTCGATCTGGGTGTTGATGTTGTTGAGCTTCGCCTGCGCGGCGGACCGGTCGGGGGAGTCCTGCGGCAGCGCGGCGATCTGCCCGGCGACCTGCTTCTGCTGCGCCGTGAGGGTGGTCAGCGTCGCCTGCAGCGCCCTGACTCGGGCAGTGACCTCGGCCTTGGCGGCGTCGCCCCGGGCCGCGAGGTAGGCCTCGGCGAACGCGTGCGCCCCCTGCTGCGCACCCGCGGGGTTGTCCGCAGTGAACGCGATGTTGAGAACCGAGGTGTTGGCCGGCACCGTCACCTTCACCGACTCACCGAGGTCCTGGGGGGACAGCGAGGTCCGCAGCAGCGCCTGGGCCTTGGTCTCGACCACCGAGGAACGGACCAGCTGCGCCTCGGTGTCGAGGTTGACCGGCCCGCTCGTGCGGCCATTGGCCACCTCGGTGTCGCTGCCGACCGGCTGGACGAGGACGCTGGCCGTCGACGTGTATTGCTGCCCGCGGGTCGCGGTGAACGCGTAGCCCGCGCTGAGACCGACGAGCAGGCCCAGGGCGATCGCCCACCAGCGCCGCTTGGCGAGACGCAGGTAGTCGCCCAGCTGGAGCGTGCTGTCGCCGGACTGGCTCGACACCAATGTTCCCCCTCTTGGCCCCCGGTGCGGACCAGGTCTTGCGAGCTCAGGCGTACTGTCCGCCGGTCATGCGCACCGGCGGCCGAGTCGGTCCTCACGTTAGCCCGTACGGCGGTCGACCCACGGGTGAACGCCGAGAAACGTGATCCGACCCCTCGGCAGGGAGACAGCGTAGGCTCCCTTTCCTTACGGGCCTCGGCCGGCCCGGTGCCGGACCTGGGGGAACGAGTGCGCGTCTGCTACCACGTCCAGTCCCACACTCTGCCCGCCCAGCTGGTCCGGCTGGTCCGGACCCTCCGCGCCGCCAGCCCCAGCAGCCTGATCGTGGTCAGCCACGCCGAGGACGGCCCCGACATCGACCTCGGCGAGCTCGCCGCCGACCCCGCGGTGATCGTGCGCCGGGTACCCGGTGGCTACGGGGACTTCTCCCACATCGACCGCTGGCTCGAGGTCGTCGACCTGCTCGCCGACCGCGGTGAGGACTACGACTGGCTGTGCAACCTCTCCGGCCAGGACTACCCGCTGGTCCCGCTCGCCCAGGCCGAGCGCGAGCTCGCGGACGGCGGCGCCGACGGCTACCTGCAACTGTTCAAGGCCTTCGACGGGCCGAAGTGGCCGCGCAGCAAGGCCGTCAGCCGGTACGGCTTCGGCTACCTCCGGCTGCCGATGTCGGCCCGGGCGCAGCGGCTGCTGCGGCCGCTGGCCGCGATCAATCGGGTGCAGCCGCTGGTCCGGTTCTCCCCGGCGTACCGGGCGGTCGGCGTGCGCCGGCGCCGGCTGCCGTTCCCCGAGCAGGACTGGTACGGCGGGTCGTTCTTCTGCTCGCTGTCCCGGCCGTGCGCGACCTACCTGCGCGACTGGGTCCGCGACCACCCGGCCGAGGTGCGCTACCTGCGCCGGGTGCTGGCGCCGGAGGAGGTGTTCTTCCAGACCGTGCTGCGCTCGTCCGGCCGGTTCACGCTGGCCGACGACAGCAAGCGCTACTTCGACTTCCGCGGCAGCACCGGCAACCATCCCAAGACGCTGCAGGTCGCCGACCTGCCCCGGATGACCTCCCGCGGTGCGCACTTCGCTCGCAAGGTGGACGAGCGGGTCGACGCCGGTCTGCTCGACGTGCTCGACGAGCGGGTCCTCGGGGTGAAGCACTCTCGGTGACCGCCCGGCCACCCGGTCGGTCCCGTTACGCGTGCAACACGCGGATGGTTGCGAATCGCCCGGCATACCCGCGTCACGACCCGTACGGTCGGGTCGTCTCGTCGGTCGGAGGCGGCTCGGCCTCCGGCGTCGGTTTCCGTGGGGGGAACGTTGAGAAGAGCTCGGATCGCGGCTGTCCTGGTGGCCGCGGTGGCTGCCGCGCTGGCCGGATCGCCGGCCTGGGCCGTGAACGCGCAGCAGGACAAGGTGGTCTCCGCGGTGCCGTCCGCCGCCACGCCGAACGCGGTCGGCGGGGCCACGTTCTCGATGGCGCAGGTCGGCACGACCATCGTGATGGGCGGCGCGTTCACCTCGATCCAGTCACCTGACCGGGCGACGACGTACAACCTCCCGTACCTCGCGGCGTTCGACCAGGCCACCGGTCAGGTGAACACCGCGTTCGCACCGGGCCTCGACGGCACGGTCAACGCGGTGCTGCCCGGTCCGACGCCGGGCACGGTCTACGTCGGCGGTGCCTTCAACAACATCGGCGGCGTCAGGGCCAAGGGCCTGGTGTTGCTCGACGTCAGCAACGGCAGCCGGGTCGCCGGCTTCGGCACGCTGCCGATGAACGGCATCGTCAACACCATCGCCCGGACCGGCAGCCGGCTGTTCGTCGGCGGCACGTTCACCCAGATCGGTGGCCAGACCCGGGGCGGGATCGCGTCGATGGGCGCCACCACCGGCGTCGTCGACTCGTTCATGACCAGCACGGTGACGGTCAACCACAACTGGACGCCGACCAACGGCGGCGCCAAGGCCGGTGTCGGCGTGTCCAAGATCGACATCACCCGGGACGGCGGCAGGCTGGTCGCGATCGGCAACTTCACGTTCGTCGACGGGCTGCTGCGCGACCAGGTCGCCATGTGGAATCTCGGCGCCGCGGCCGAGCTGCGTAGCGACTGGCAGACCCATCGGTACGAGCCGGCCTGCTTCTCCTGGGCGTACGACTCCTACATCCGCGACGTCGACTTCTCCCCGGACGGCTCGTACTTCGTCATCGCCGCGACCGGTGGTGGCAACGGCACGCTCTGCGACACCGCGGCCCGGTTCGAGACGAACGCGAGCGGCACCGACATCCAGCCGACCTGGGTCGACTACGCCGGCGGCGATACCGTGCTGTCGATCGCGATCACCGGCACCGCCGTCTACGCCGGCGGGCACATGCGCTGGATGAACAACCCCAACGCGTCGGACTTCGCCGGTCGCGGCTCGGTGCCGCGACCCGGCCTGGTCGCCCTCGACCCGGCCAACGGGATGCCGCTGAGCTGGAACCCGGGACGCAACCCGCGCGGCGCCGGGGCATATTCGCTGCTCGCCACCGCGCAGGGCCTGTACGTCGGCAGCGACACCGACTTCATCGGCAACCGGAAGTACTTCCGCGGCAAGATCGCGTTCTTCCCGCTGGCTCCCGGGGCCGTGCCGGCGTCGACCGCGGTGCAGGCGCTGCCGGGCGGGGCGTACCTCGGTGGCGCCCAGAACGGCGCGACCAACGTGCTCTACCGCGCGAACGCGGGCGGCGGCGCGATCCAGTCGACCGACGCCGGCCCGGACTGGTCCGACGGCTCCGCCAACGTGAGCGGCGGCAACACCGCGGGCTGGAGCCCGGTGCCCGCCGTGGACGCGACCGTGCCGGCCAGCACGCCCCGCTCGATCTTC
Organism: Mycobacteriales bacterium; assembly: GCA_036558285.1. Taxonomy (GTDB): domain Bacteria; phylum Actinomycetota; class Actinomycetes; order Mycobacteriales; family CADCTP01; genus CADCTP01. The sequence goes on from DATBFW010000193.1 coordinate 20,181, forward strand.
GACAGCGAGCGGTGGGGCGCGCAGAGCTGGGCGTTCCCGATCCCGTCCGGCGCCACGGTCAAGGTCAGGCTCTACTACGCCAACCGCTGCACCTGCACGTCCGGGGTCGGCCAGCGCGTCTTCACCGTCGCGATCAACGGCACCACCGTGCAGTCCGGGTACGACATCGTCGCGGACGTCGGCGACCAGACCGGGACCATGAAGGAGTTCCCCAACCTCACCGCGGCCGCTGACGGCGCCGTGCACGTGGACTTCACCAACCAGGTCGAGAACCCGCTGATCAACGGCATCGAAATCATCCGCACCGACGTGCCGGAGCCGCCGCCCGGCGCGGCCGGCGGTCTGGTCGAGCGCAACGTCGACGGCAGCACCGCCGGCGCGCCGAACACGGTCAGCTCGCCGCTGGACTTCACCGCCGTGCGCGGCGCGACCCTCGTCGGCGACCAGCTCTACTACGGCAGGACCGACGGGCTGTTCTACCGCCGGACCTTCGACGGCACGACGTTCGGCGCCGAGCAGCTGGTCGACCCGTACAACGACCCGGCCTGGTCGAACGTGGACACCGGCTCGGGGCAGACGTTCCGCGGCGCCCGGCCGTCGTTCTACACCGAGATCGTCAACATCACCGCGATGTTCACCGACGGCAGCGGGCAGCTCTACTACAAGCTGCTCGGCGACCCGAACCTCTACAAGCGCGCGTTCAGCGCCGACAGCGGGATCGTCCACGACGACCGGATCGCCACCGGCACGCAGCTGCCGGACGTCACCGGCGCGTTCTACGCCGGCGGCAACCTCTACTACGCGACCCGGGCGGACGGGAACCTGACCAAGGTCGCCTTCTCCGCCGGCACCGTGTCCGGCTCGCCGACCGTGGTCAGCGGACCGTCGGTGGACGGCGTGGAGTGGCGCGCCCGGGCGCTGTTCTTCGGCCCGCGGATCGCGGCCAACGACCCGCCGACCGCGGTGGCGTCGGTGGCCTGCTCGGGGCTGACCTGCACCGCCGGCTCGGCCGGGTCCGGCGACCCCGACGGCAGCATCGCCGCGTACTCCTGGGCCTGGGGCGACGGCGCGACGTCCACCGGCTCCAGCGCGTCGCACACGTACGCGAGCGGCGGGTCCTACACCGTGACGCTGACGGTGACCGACAACGACGGGGCGTCGGCGACGGCGACCAAGCCGGTGACGGTGACCGCGCCACCGCCGGTGACGGACCCGATCACCTTCCGCGCGACAGCGGGCAACCAGGCCAACGCAACCTCGGCCAAGGTGACCGTGCCCGCCTCGGTGCAGGCCGGCGACCGGATGGTGCTGGTGATGACCAGCAACAGCAGCGCGGTCACGTACGGGGACCCGGCCGGCTGGACGCTCGTCGACGCGGGCTCGACCACCGGCGTCAGCACCAGGATCTACTCGAGGTCCGCGACCGCGGCGGACGCCGGCTCGGCGGTGACCGTCACCGCGAGCGCGGTCAACAAGATGGACCTGCGGCTGGCCGCCTATGCGAACGCGGGCGCGATCTCGGTGCACGCCCTGGCGTTCGACACTGCGGCCACGGCGTCGCACACCACGCCGACCGTGACGGTGACCGGCACGGACTCGTGGGTCCTCTCGTACTGGGCGGACAAGTCGTCGTCGACGACCGCGTGGTCCGCGCCGGCCGGCCAGACCGTGCGCGGCACCACGATCGGCACCGGCACCGGCCGGGTCACCTCGCTGCTGACCGACGCCAACGGACCGGCCGCGGCCGGGCCGGCGGGCGGACTTTCGGCGAGCACCGACGCGGCCGGCACCAAGGCAACTATGGTGACACTCGTGCTGGCGCCAGCCGGCTGAGCTGGGGGGGTCATGGGGGGCAGGTCGGGCATGCTTGCGGCCGCGGTCGGCGCGGCGTTGCTGGTCGTGACCGGGGCGGGAGCGGCGGGCGCCGCGCCCGCGCTAGGCCAGGTGGTCAGCACCAACCCGGTGAACTACACGCCGAACATCAACCAGGGCGCGGTCTACAAGAGCGCCGAGGTGAACGGGATGCTCTACGCGGGCGGCTCGTTCACGACGGTGACGGCCGCGGCCGGGACGACGCCGGCCGGCACGTTCAGCCGGTCGCACATCGTCGCGTTCAACGCGGCGACCGGGTCGATCTCGACGTCGTTCACGCCGAGCATCAACGGCAACGTGTGGGCGATCGTCGCGTCCGGCGACTCGCTCTACGTCGGCGGCACGTTCTCCACCGTCAACGGCGTGGCCCGGCGCGGCATCGTCAAGCTGAACCCGACCACCGGCGCGGTCGACCAGGCCTTCAACGCCAAGCTCACCGGCAACGTGTCCGAGGCCGCGGTGGTCGGCGGCCGGCTGATCATCAGCGGCACGTTCGGCAAGAAGATCGCCGCGCTCAACCTCGCCACCGGCGCGGACACCGGCTACATCACCATCCCGGTCACCGGGTCGGTGGCCGGGAACGCCGGCGCCGTCGAGGTCTACCGGTTCGCCGTCAACCCGGCAGGCACCCGGCTCGTCGGCATCGGCAACTTCACGACCGTCGGCGGGCAGCCGCGGGTGCGGGCGCTCATGCTCACCCTCGGCGCCACGTCCGCCACCGTGAACGCCTGGCGCTACCGCCCGCTCGAGGTGGCCTGCTCCGCGGCGAAGCTCCCGGACCAGGTACGGGACGTGGACTTCTCGCCGGACGGGTCATACTTCGTCATCGTCGCGACCGGCGGCACGCCGCGCAGCGGCCAGGGTGGCGTGGGGATCTGCGACGCGGCGGCCCGGTTCGAGACCGACGTGGCCGCGCCGACCCGGCCGACCTGGATCAACTACACCGGCGGCGACACGCTGCACTCGGTCGCCGTCAGCGACAAGGCCGTGTACGTGCAGGGTCACCAGCGCTGGCTGGACAACCCGCAGGGGCACGACAACGCCGGCCCCGGCGCGGTCAGCCGGCCCGGCATCGGCGCGATCGACCCCACCAGCGGAAAGGCGCTGGCCTGGAACCCGACCAAGGACCGGGGTGTCGGCGGGAAGGACCTGCTGGTGACCGCGCGTGGCCTGTGGGTCGCCAGCGACACCGCGCACATCGGGCACGAGACGCGCGCCCGGATCGCGCTGCTGCCCGTCACCTAGCCGCCGCGATCCAGCCGCTTTGTCGCAGGGCGGTGAGGAGGCGGTCGAGGGCCCGGTCCAGCGGCTCGGTCGAGGTGTCGACGACGAACTCGGCGTCGTCCGGCTCCTCGTACGGGTCGCTGATGCCGGTGAACTGCGGGATCAGTCCGGCCCGCGCCTTGGCGTAGAGACCCTTGCGGTCGCGCTGCTCGCAGACCTCCAGCGGCGTGGCGACGTGCACGAGGAAGAAGCCGCCGACCGCCTCGGCCTCCGCGCGCACGGCCGCCCGCGTCGCCGCGTACGGGGCGATCGGGGCGCAGACGGCCAGCCCGCCGTGCCGGGCCACCTCGGCGGCGACCCAGCCGATCCGCCGTACGTTCAGGTCGCGGTCGGTCTGGGAGAAACCCAGGCCGCGGGACAGCTCGCGCCGCACCACGTCGCCGTCGAGCACGGTCAGCGTGCGGCGGCCGTCCTCCAGCAGCGCGTCGACCAGGGCCCGGGCCAGCGTCGACTTGCCCGAGCCGGACAGGCCGGTGAAGAACACGACCAGACCGCGCCGCGACTTCGGTGGCCGCCAGCGGCGCAGCTCGGTCCGCACCTCGGCCGGCGCGACCTCCGCCGGCAGCGGGTCCTCGCTGTCCAGCCGGGCCAGGGTGTCCTGCCACTGGTCGTCGTCGAGCCGGAGCAGGTCGGTCACTCCGTACGTGGCCGCCAGCCGGCGTACGGCGTCGGCGTCCCTGGCCGGGTCGAGCCGGCGGAGCGGGGCGGTGACGACGGTGGCGTCACCGAGCGCTCGACCGGCGGCCAGGACGGCCCGCACGAGCGACTCCGGCGGCAGGCCGCCCGCCTGCCGTCCCGCCGTTCGGGCGATGAGCAGCACCCGCTCCGCACCGGCCGCCCGGATCCGCTCGAGGTCCGCGCTGAGCAACGGCCGATCGCAGACCACCCCGGCCACGCTGCGTCCCGCGAGCTCGGCCGCGACCTCCGCCGCCCCCCGCTGCAACCCCCGAAACGCCCCGAACGCCGCCGCCCGCAACGCCGTCAGCCTGCCGATCCACTCACCACCCCCGCCGCCGTTCCCGCCGGCGCCGTCCTCGACGGCGCGGTTCCCGCCGGCGCGGTTCCCGCCGGCGCCGTCCTCGCCGGCGCGGTTGCCGCCGGCGCCGTCCTCGACGGCGCGGTTCCCGCCGGCGCCGTCCTCGACCACCACGTCGTCCTCGGCCGCGCCGTCCTCGACCACGCCGCCCCCGCCGGTGCCGTTTTCGACTGCGAGGGCGGCTAGGGGGGTGCCTTCTGGGTCGGCGAGGACGACGTGGCCGGCGGCGGCGACCTTGTCTGCGATGTCCGCCTGGACGCGCAGCGCGACCCGTCCGTCCGGCAGCGGCCGCAGCTGCCCACCCAGGTCGAGCCGTGCTCCGCCGAGCAGCAGCTCGAGATCGGCGAGCAGGTCGGCGTCGGCCGCGAGCACCGGCCACGTGTCCACCCCGGCCGGCAACACACCCATCCCCGCGTACCTCCCTGGTCCCACGCGCGCACCCATCCTGGCCCACCTGACCTGCCCGGTCTCACCCACCCTGACCGGCCGGCTCCGTCGTGCCACCCTCCAGATTCGCCGACCGGACAACCTCGCCTGCGCAAACCGGCTCACTACTTCGTCTATCGGACCGATAGACTTTGGAGAAATTCGCCCACAGGTCCGGACTCCGTGCCTACGCTCGGACGCTCGGATCGAACTCAAGCTGGGGGGCGTGTGGATCCGACCATCGTCATCGCCGGACTCATCGTGGGTGTCCTCGTCGGCCTCACCGGGATGGGTGGCGGCGCGCTGATGACGCCGGTGCTGGTGCTCGTCTTCGGCGTCCAACCGCTCGCCGCGGTGTCCAGCGACCTGGTCGTGTCCCTGTTCATGAAGCCGGTGGGCGGGCTGGTCCATCTCCGCCGCGGCACCGTGCACTTCGAGCTGGTCAAGTGGCTGTGCGTCGGCTCGGTGCCGGCTGCCTTCGGCGGCGTGTTGCTCCTGCGCGCGCTCGGCAACGGCGAGAGCGTGCAGGACGTCGTCAAGATCGCGCTCGGCGTTGCCCTGCTGTTGGCCGTGCTCACGATGTGCGCCCGCGGCCTGCTCGACCTGCGCCGGCACGGACGGGCGTGGCAGTCCGGCACCGTTGGCACCGGGCACGCCGTGTCCGGCCCGGTCGCGGTGAAGATCTTGCCGACGATCGTGATCGGCATCATCGGCGGCGTGGTCGTCGGGATGACCTCGGTCGGCTCCGGTTCGCTGATCATCGTCATGCTGCTGGTGCTCTACCCGCGGCTGCGCGCCGGTGAGCTGGTCGGCACCGACCTGGTCCAGGCGGTCCCGCTGGTCGGCGCCGCGGCGCTCGGCCACGCGATCTTCGGCGACGTGCAGCTCGCGCTCACCGTCGGGCTGCTGGTCGGCGCGATCCCTGGGGTGTATGTCGGCGCCCGGCTGTCCAGCAGCGCCCCACAGATGGTGGTCCGGCGGGCCCTCGCGCTGGTGCTGATCGCGTCCGCCCTCAAGCTGCTCAACGCCTCGAACGCGCAGCTGCTGCTGGCGCTCGTGGTGGTCGGCGTCGCCGGCCCGCTGCTCTGGATGGCCGCCCGCCGGACCGTCGGCCTCCCCGCCTCCTGGCGAACCGAACGCCGCCTGACCGCAACCCCCACCCCGCAGCGGACCCCCGTGAGCACCTGACCGCTGCCCCTGCTCGACGGCCTCGGCCGGAACCGATCGCGGCTGCCTCTTGGTGCTCTGACCTGCGGTTCAAGTTCGGGTAAACGGCGACGGGCCGTTCGCCGCGATGGCTACGCTGCTCGGGTGACCGATCGGCGCAGGATCTTCGCGGTGCTCTACTACGGCGGGCTCGCGCTGGTTCTCGCGCTGATCCTGCTGCAGTTGCTCGACGAGGTGCTCGGCAAGCGGCTCGCCACGCACATCGCCCACAACAGCGAGGCCTACCTGGCCGCCCTGGTCCTGTCGGCCTGGATCCAGTTCGCGCGGCCTCGGCTGACCGGCAGACGGGCGGAGTGGCCGGTCGCCGTTCTCGCCGGCGTGATCATGCTCGTGATCGGCATCGCGCTGATCCAGACGCACCTGCCGAGCCGTTTCCGCACGCTCAACGAGGCCTTCATCGCGCTCGCCATCCTCATCCCGTACGTGCAGGCCCGTCGCCCCCTCAGCCGCGTCCTCTCGTACGGGTTGCCCGGGGTGGTGCTGCTGCTGGTGCTCGTGGTCGGCGACCGCGGCATCGTGCGCGACCAGGCCGAGAGCGCGACGATGCTGATCCTCATCCCGATCGGCCTCGACCTCATCGACCGCGGCATCCTCCAGTCCGACGCGGTGACGTCGGTCCGCGCCCGCTGGACCTGGTATGCCGCGCTGGTGCTGATCCCGATCGTCTTCGTCGCCCTGCGCAAGGGCGGGCACGTCGGGGGCTGGGCCGGCAACCGGATGCTCTACTCGCAGCGCGGGCTCGAGGGCTACATCGCCGCCTTCTTCATCGAGGTCTACTTCGCGGTGTTCCTCGGCTGGGTCGGGCGGCGGGTCACGCCGGCGCATCGGCGATCCGGTCGCTCACACGCCGCGGCCCGTTAGAGCGCCGCGGGGCCGATTGGTCCACACTCAGGGCCGTGCACATCTCCGCCCGTACCGACTACGCCGTGCGGGCGCTGCTCACCCTGGCCGCGGCCGGCGAGACCACCGTGACCGGCCAGGTCCTCGCGGCGGAGCAGCAGCTTCCGCAGAAGTTCCTGGAGGCGATCCTCGCCGACCTGCGGCGGGCCGGGTTGGTCCGCAGCCGCCGTGGCCCGGTCGGCGGCTACTCCCTGTCCCGGCCGGCGACGGAGATCCGGATCGGCGAGATCGTCCGTGCGGTCGACGGTCCGCTGGCCGTCGTCCGCGGGGAGCGCCCCGAGCAGGCCGTCTACGCGGGCGCCGCCGAGCACCTGGGCACGCTCTGGGTCGCCCTGCGCGCGGCGGTCCGCAGCGTCCTCGACGACGTCACTCTGGCGCAGGTCCTCTCCGGTGACCTGCCCGCGCAGATCCAGGAACTGCTTTCGTCCCCGGGCGCCTGGCGGTCGCGCTGACTAGCCGAGGTCCGCGGTTCCGGCCAGTTCACGCTCGACCAACTCGCACAGCGTGTGACCGAGCAGCATGCAGAGCTCCTGGACGCGGGGCGTCTCCTCGCTGGGCACCCGGATGCAGACGTCGACGACCGCCGCGACCTTTCCGCCGCTCCCGCCGGTCAGCGCGACCGTGACCATGCCGAGCTCGCGGGCCGTCTCCAGGGCGCGGACGACGTTGGCCGAGCTGCCACTGGTGGACAGCCCGACCGCGACGTCACCGGCCCGGCCGAGTCCGGCGAGCTGGCGGGCGAAGACATCGTCGTAGCCGTAGTCGTTGCCGATTGCGGTCATTGCCGCGGTGTGGTCGGACAGGCAGGCCGCCGCAAGTGGCCGCCGTTCGAGCGCGAACCGGCCGAGCAGCTCGGCTGCGAGGTGCCCGGCGTCGGACGCCGACCCGCCGTTGCCGAAGAACATGACCTTGCCGCCTGCCCGGACGCTCGCCACGATCCGGTCCGCCGCGTCGGCGGTCGCGACGATCGGATCGGCGCCGTCGGAGCCGGCGGACCCGTCGAGCATCCGCTGCGCCGCGGCCACGCTCTCCGCGACCCGCCGTCTCAGCACGCCCTCGGCGTCCCGTTGCCGCGGCATGCCCTCGGCGTCCCGTTGCCGCGGCATGCCCTCGGCGTTCCGTTGCCGCGGCATGCCCTCTGCGGCGCGCTGCCGCACGCCCTCCCGGTCGATCACGCGTCCGCCTTACCCCTGTCCGCCCGATTCACTCCGCCGCCGGGCACCGTACTGCCCGCGGCTCTGAGGCGGACCGCGCACGCTGCCGCCGGGCACCGACGCGACCGAGCCGGCGGTGCCGCCCCTGTGGGCTCGCCGCCCACCGCCCGGGTTCGGCACCGCAGGACGTAACCAGTTGACCGCGAAGCGGAGGCCAGGTGGAATCCCCGCGTGACGGAGTCCACGGAGCTTCCCGAGCACGTCCAGCGCAACCGCCAACACTGGGACGACATGGCCAGCGCATGGGTGGAGCCTGGCCGGCGGAACTGGGCGGCGACCGAGCCGAGCTGGGGGCAGTGGAACATCCCCGAGGCCGCGCTGCGCCTGCTCCCGGACGACGTGGCCGGGATGGACGCCATCGAGCTCGGCTGCGGCACCGCGTACGTCTCCGCGTGGCTGGCCCGACGTGGCGCCAAACCGGTCGGCATCGACAACTCCGCGGCCCAGCTGGCGACGGCGAGGGACTTCCAGCAGGAGTTCGGCGTCGAGTTTCCGTTGATCCACGGCAACGCCGAGCACGTGCCGTACCCGGACGGATCGTTCGACCTCGCGATCTCCGAATATGGTGCGGCGATCTGGTGCGACCCGTACGCGTGGATTCCCGAGGCGGCCAGGCTGCTGCGCCGCGGAGGCCGACTGGTCTTCCTCGGCAACCACACGCTGCTGCAGTTGTGCGCACCCGACGAACTGGCACCGGCGGGCGACCGGCTGCTGCGCGACTACTTCGGCCTGCATCGACTGGAGTGGCCCGACGACGGAAGCGTGGAGTTCGCCCTGCCGTACGGGAAGTGGTTCCGGTTGCTGCGCGACACCGGCTTCGTGATCGAGGACTTCCTCGAACTGCAGGCGCCGGCCGATGCCACCCGCGACTTCGACTACGTCACTGCCGCCTGGTCCAAGCGGTGGCCGTCCGAGCACGTCTTCAAGGCCGTGAAGTCGGCCTGACTCGGGCGTATCCTGACTACTGAGACCCCCGGTCCGTACGGATCGGGGGATTACAGTGCTGCCCCCGGAAGGCCTGCCGCCGTCATGTCGCTGTCCGGACTGCTGGACGCCGTCCTCCCCGATCCCGCCCTGTCGCGCGCCGTGTCCTCGGCCGGCGTGGACTCGCTGGAGCTGACCGCTCCGGCCGCGCTGCGCCCGTTCGTCGTCTCGGCGCTGGCTGCCGACCCGTCGCACGGCGGCGCCGGACGCCCGGTGCTCGCCGTCACCGCCACCGGCCGCGACGCCGAGGACCTGGTCGACGCGCTGCGTTGCGTGCTGCCCGCCGACGAGGTCGTCGGCTACCCGTCCTGGGAGACGCTCCCGCACGAGCGGCTCTCGCCCCGCGCGGACACGGTCGGCCGTCGGCTGGCCGTGCTGCGCCGGCTCGCCCACCCCAGCACCGACGACCCGGCGACCGGGCCGGTGCGGGTGGTGGTCGCGTCGATCCGGGCCGTGCTGCAGCCGCAGGTGCCTGGGCTCGGTGAGCTGGAGCCGGTCGCGGCCAGGGTCGGCGACGTGCTCGACCTCGAGGACCTGGTCGAGCGGCTGGTCGCCGTCGGCTACTCCCGGGTGGAGCTGGTGGAGAAGCGGGGCGAGTTCGCCGTCCGTGGCGGCATCCTCGACGTCTTCCCGCCGACCGAGGAGCACCCGGTCCGGGTCGAGTTCTGGGGCGACGACGTCGAGGAGGTCCGCTACTTCACGGTCGCCGACCAGCGGTCGCTCGGTGCGGCGGACCACGGGCTGTGGGCGCCGCCGTGCCGCGAGCTGCTGCTGGCCCCGCCGGTACGCGAGCGCGCGAAGCAGCTGGCCGCCGAGCATCCGGAGCTGTCGGAGATGCTCGACCGCATCGCCGACGGCCATGCGGTGGAAGGCATGGAGGCGCTGGCGCCGGTGCTCGTCGACGACATGCACCTGGTCTTGCACGAGCTGCCGGCCGGCAGCCACATCCTGGTCTGCGATCCCGAGCGGGTGCGAACCAGGGCCGCGGAGCTGGTCCGTACGTCCGAGGAGTTCCTGCACGCGTCGTGGGCGGCCGCCGCCGGTGGCGGCACGGCGCCGATCGACCTCGGCGCGGCCGCGCTGCGCACGGTCGAGCGGGCCCGCGACGACGCGGCGTCGCTGGGGCTCCCGTGGTGGACGCTGAGCCCGTTCGCCGCCGACCTCTCGCTCGGCTCGACGGACGCGCTGGCGATCGACGCGACACCGGCCGAGGAGTATCGCGGCGACACCGACCGGGCCACCGCCGACGCGCGGGGGTGGACCCGGGACGGCTGGCGGGTCGCGATGGTCTTCGAGGGCCACGGTCCGGCGATGCGCGCGGTCGAGCAGCTCGGCGCCGCGGAGGTGCCGGTCCGCGGGGTGCCCTCGCTGTCGGCGGCGCCGGAGCCGGGTTTCGTCACCGTCGCCACCGGCGTGCTCGCCGGCGGCTTCGTCGCGCCGGGGCTCAAGCTCGCCGTGCTCGGCCAGGGCGACATCACCGGCCAGCGCGGCCAGTCGACCCGCGACATGCAGCGGATGCCGTCGCGGCGCCGGCGCAACGCCGTCGACCCGCTGGCGCTCAAGCCCGGTGACCTCGTCGTGCACGAGCAGCACGGGGTCGGCCGGTATGTGGAGATGGTGCGGCGGACGGTGAACGGCGGCGAGCGCGAATACCTCATCATCGAGTACGCCCCCGCGCGGCGAGGCCAGCCCGGCGACCGCCTGTTCGTGCCGACGGACTCGCTCGACCTGCTCACCCGGTACGTCGGCGGGGAGGCACCCAGCCTCAACCGGCTCGGCGGCGCGGACTGGCAGAAGACGAAGGGCCGGGCCCGCAAGGCGGTCAAGGAGATCGCCGGCGAGCTCATCCGTCTCTACAGCGTGCGGATGGCGACGAGGGGCCACGCCTTCGGCGTGGACTCGCCGTGGCAGCGCGAGCTCGAGGACGCCTTCCCGTACACGGAGACGCCGGATCAGCTCGAAGCGATCAACGAGGTCAAGCACGACATGGAGCAGATCGTCCCGATGGACAGGGTGGTCTGCGGCGACGTCGGCTACGGCAAGACCGAGATCGCGGTGCGGGCGGCGTTCAAGGCGGCGCAGGAGGGCAAGCAGGTGGCGGTGCTGGTGCCGACCACCCTGCTGGCCCAGCAGCACTTCGCCACGTTCTCCGAGCGGATGGCGCAGTTTCCGGTCACCGTGCGGTCGCTGTCCCGGTTCGACGGCCCGCAGGAGACGCAGGCGACGCTGGCCGGCCTGCTCGACGGCACGGTCGACATCGTGATCGGCACCCACCGGCTGCTGCAGCCGACCACCAGGTTCAAGGACCTCGGCCTGGTGATCGTCGACGAGGAGCAGCGGTTCGGCGTCGAGCACAAGGAGTATCTGAAGCAGCTTCGGACGTCGGTCGACGTCCTGTCGATGTCGGCGACGCCGATCCCGCGGACTCTGGAGATGTCGCTGACCGGGATCCGGGAGATGTCGACGATCCTGACCCCGCCGGAGGAGCGGCACCCGGTGCTCACGTTCGTCGGAACGTACGACGAGAAGCAGGTCGCCGCGGCCATCCGTCGCGAGCTGCTGCGGGAGGGCCAGGTCTTCTTCGTGCACAACCGGGTCGACTCGATCGAGCGGGCCGCGGCCCGGCTGCGCGAACTGGTGCCGGAGGCGCGCGTCGCCGTCGGGCACGGGCAGATGAACGAGGACACCCTGGAGCGGGTGATGGTCGCCTTCTGGGAGAAGGAGTTCGACGTCCTCGTGTCCACGACGATCGTGGAGTCGGGCCTCGACATCCCCAATGCCAACACACTGATCGTCGAGCGCGCCGACCACTTCGGCCTCTCCCAGCTGCACCAGCTGCGCGGGCGGGTCGGCCGCGGCCGCGAGCGGGCGTATGCCTACTTCCTCTACCCGCCGGAGATGCCGCTGACCGAGACCGCGCTGGACCGGCTGCAGACGATCGCGTCGAACGCGGAGCTCGGTGCCGGCATGCAGGTCGCCATGAAGGACCTGGAGATCCGCGGTGCCGGGAACCTGCTCGGCGGCGAGCAGTCCGGGCACATCGCCGGTGTCGGCTTCGACCTCTACGTCCGGTTGGTCGGCGAGGCGGTCGCCGACTTCCGCGGTGACGCGCCGCAGGACGAGGTCGCCGACGTCAAGGTCGACCTCCCGGTCAACGCGCTGCTGCCGCACGACTACATCCCCGGCGAGCGGCTGCGGCTGGAGGCCTATCGCGCGCTTGCCGCGGCGGATTCCGACGAGGCCGTGGACGCGGTCCGGGACGAGCTGGCCGACCGCTACGGTCCGCTGCCGGAGCCGGTGGCGAACCTGCTGCAGGTGGCCCGGTTCCGGGTGTTCGCCCGCCGGTATGGCGTGACCGAGGTGTCGCTGCAGGGCTCGGTGGTGCGCTTCTCGCCGCTGTCGCTGCGGGAGTCGCAAGAGATGCGGATGCACCGCCTCTACCCGCGTTCGGTGTGGAAGGGCTCGATCGGCACGATCTCGGTGCCGCGGCCGGGCAAGCCCGGGCAGCCGTTGCGGGACGTGCCGTTGCTGGACTGGGCCCGCAGCGTGCTCTCCGATGTGCTCGGGGAGCCGGAGCCGGCGGTCGCGGCCGGTGTCTGACCCGTCGCCGTCGTCCACAGGAGCGCGTGAGAACCTGTGCCGGTGAACGACGCCGCCGTCGCGCGCCCACCCGCGCGCGTCTCCGCCGCCAGCCTGCCCGCCGGTGCCTCGCCGGCGGGGATGCCGACCACAGCCCGGCCGCGGCGGCGCCGCCGGATCGCTGCCGCGGCTGCGCTGTCCGCGACCGCTGCGCTGTTGCTGTCGGCCTGCGGCGACTCCCAGCCGGGCACCGCCGCGGTCGTCGGCGATCAGCGGATCACCGACAGCGACCTGCAGACTCTCGTCGACCAGTCGTTGTCCGCGCCGGGCGCACGGGCGGCGTTGCCCAACAGCAACTACAAGGGCGACCTCGGCGCCTACCGGCGGACCGTGCTTGGTGGCGAGGTCGAGCGGCTGCTCGCCGAGGCGGGCGCGCGCCAGCTCGGCATCATGATCGACGAGAACGCCGTCGACAGCAGGTACAAGTTCATCCAGGACCAGTCCGGTGGTCCGGACGCCTTCGCCTCGCAGCTCACCTCCAGATTGGCGATGTCCCCGTCGCTCTATCGGCAGTTCGTGCGTAACGAGGTCATCGAGTCCGAGATCGGCTACGCGCAGGGCAAGATCAAGCGGCCGAGCGACGCCCAGCTGCAGGCGCTCTATCAGCAGTATCTCGCCACGGCGAGCTCGGCCACGCTGAGCGTGATCCCGGTGCCGAGCCAGGCGGTCGCCGACCAGCTGGCGGCGCGGCTCAAGAACGATCCGTCGCAGTTCGACACGATCGCGGCG
>DATBFW010000194.1:0-16000 GCA_036558285.1 Mycobacteriales bacterium
GGCCGGGCCGGGAGGTGGCCGGGCCGGGAGGTGGCCGGGCCGGGAGGTGGCCGGGCCGGGAGGTGGCCGGGCCGGGGTGGCCGGGTCCGGAGGGGTGGCGGGGGTTAGTGGGTGGCGGGAGAGAGGCCTAGATGGAGACCCGCCAGACCGCGCTGGCGGGAGGCGAGCCTGTCGGCGATCTCGCCGAACGCGAGAGCGGCCGGCGACTCGGGCGCCGACGTGACGATCGGCACGCCGGCGTCCCCGCCCTCGCGCAGCCGCTGGTCGATCGGCACCTGCCCGAGCAGCGGCACGCTCGCCCCGGTGAGCCTGGACAGCGACGCGGCCACCGCGGCCCCGCCGCCGGAGCCGAACAGCTCCACCCGGCTGCCGTCCGGCTGCTCCCACCACGACATGTTCTCGACCACGCCGACGATCTGCTGATGGGTCTGCAGCGCGATCGCCCCGGCCCGCTCGGCCACCTCCTGCGCGGCGACCTGCGGCGTGGTCACCACGAGCAGCTCTGCCGACGGCACCAGCTGGGCGACTGAGATCGCGATGTCGCCGGTGCCCGGCGGCAGGTCCATCAGCAGCACGTCAAGGTCGCCCCAGTAGACGTCGGCGAGGAACTGCTGCAGCGCCCGGTGCAGCATCGGCCCGCGCCACACCACCGGCGAGTTGCCGGGGGTGAACATGCCGATCGAGATCACCCGCACCCCGCTGGCCTGCGGCGGCAGGATCATCTGCTCGACCTGGGTCGGCCGGCCGGTGACCCCGAGCATCCTCGGCACGCTGTGCCCGTAGATGTCCGCGTCGACGATGCCGACCGTCCGCCCCCGGTTGGCCAGCGCCACCGCGAGGTTGACGGTCAGCGACGACTTGCCGACCCCGCCCTTGCCCGATGCGACCGCATACACCCTGGTCAGCGAGCCGGGCTTGGCGAACGGGATCTCGTTCTCGACCCGTCCCGGCCCGCGCAGCTGCTCCTGCAACGCCTTGCGCTGTTCCGGGCTCATGACGTCCAGGTCGACCCGTACGGCAGTCACGCCGTCCAACGGGGAGACCGCGGCGGTGACGTCCCTGGTGATCGTGTCCCGCAGCGGACAGCCGGCGACGGTGAGGTAGACCCCGACCGTGACCGTCCCGTTCGGGTCGATCCGGACGTCCTTGACCATGTTGAGCTCGGTGATCGGGCGGCGGATCTCCGGGTCCCGCACCGATGCGAGCGCAGCGGTGACCTGTTCTGACGTGACCACGCTTCCAGCGTACGCAGGGCAAGAATTTGCCCAGGGACCTACCATGATTGTGTGCGCCCTGCCCTCTCCGCCCGTGAACTGTCGGTCTGGCGGACCTTCCTGCGCGCGCACGCCAGCATCACCCGGCAGATGGAGCACGACCTCGCCGAGCGGCACATGCTGCCGCTTCCCTCGTACGACGTGCTGTTGCAGCTGGCAGAGAGCCCGCAGCGGCGGCTTCGGATGACCGACCTGGCCGACCGGGTGTTGCTGTCCCGGTCCGGGCTGACCCGGCTGGTCGACCGTCTGTCCCGGGAGGGCCTGGTCGAGCGGGAGTCCTGTCCGTCGGACGCGCGCGGGACCTTCACGGTGATCACTGACAAGGGACTGGCCCGTCTCCGGGAAGCCGCGCCGACCCACCTGGCCGGCATCCAGGAGCACGTGACCAGCCGCCTCACGCCCTCCGAGCTGGACACGTTCGGCCGGTTGCTGCGCAAGCTGCTGCCGGAGTCGGACGCCGTCCCGGTCGGTGGCTGCGCGCCGGCGGCCGAGCCGGACGAGACGGCGGTCGCCGGCTGATCGGCTAGGCCGGCCGGTCCGCCTCCCTGCGCACCTGGTCAAGGTAGTGGCTGAGCTCGGAGCGGATGAAGTCGCGGGTGGCCGCGTCGCCGAGCGCGATCCGGATCGCGGCCAGCTCGCGGGCGAGGTACTCGACGTCCGACCGGCTGCGCTCGGCGTTCATCCGATCCTCGTCCAGGTTGACCCGGTCCCGGTCGGTCTGCCGGTTCTGCGCGAGCAGGATCAGCGGTGCCGCGTACGCCGCCTGCAGCGAGAGCGCCAGGGTCAGGAAGATGAACGGGTATTCGTCGAACCGCCACGAGGTCGGCACCACCACGTTCCAGCCGATCCAGACGATCACGATGATCGTCTGCAGCACCAGGAACCGGGCCGTGCCGATGAACCGGGCGATCGTCTCGGCGAACCGGCCGAAGGCCTCGGCGTCATAGCGCGGCCCGGTCCGGCGGACCCCGCGCGGCTGGTCGAGTCGGGTCTCAGCCATCGATGTCCCGTTCCCGCCAGTCCTCCGGCAGCAGGTGGTCGAGCACGTCGTCGACGGTGACGGCGCCGACCAGCCGGTCAGCCTCGTCCACCACCGCCGCGGCCACCAGGTCGTACGTGGCCAGGTAGCGGGTCAGCTCGGACAGCTCGGTCTCCGGCCGCACCGGTTCGAGGTCGTCGTCGACCACGCCGCTGACCAGGGCGGACGGTGGCTCGCGGAGCAGCCGCTGGACGTGCGCCACGCCGAGGTAGCGACCGGTCGGGGTCTCCGACGGCGGCCGGCACACGTACACCTGGGTGGCCAGGGCCGGGGTGATGTCCGGGTTGCGCACCCGGGCCAGTGCCTCGGCGATCGTCGCGTCCGGGGCCAGGATGATCGGCTCGCTGGTCATCAGGCCGCCGGCGGTGTCGTCGCTGTAGCGCAGCAGCCGCCGGACCGGGGCCGCCTCCCGCGGCTCCATCAGCTGGAACAGCCGCTCCCGCTCGGGTGGCGTCAGCTCGGCCAGCAGGTCGGCGGCGTCGTCGGTGTCCATCTCCTCGAGGATGTCCGCGGCCCGCTCGTCCGCCAGCGAGGCGAGGATCTTCACCTGGACGTCCTCGGGCAGCTCCTCGAGCACGTCGGCCAGCCGCTCGTCGTCCAGCGCGGCCGCGACCTCGTGCTGCCGCTTGGGGTCGAGGTCCTGCAGCATGTTGGCGATGTCCGCGGGCCGCGAGGTGGACAGCACGCTGAGCAGCGCGTCGGCGCCCTGCTGGGCCTCGGGTGTCGGTCCGAGGCCCTCCATCTCCTCCCACTCGACCTGGCGGACGTTCCCGCGGCGGCGGGTCAGCCGGGGGCCGAGATCCCGCACCGCGAGCCGGGTCAGCACCCAGTCCTTGGTCCGGGTCTGTTCCATCGCCGCGTCGATCACGGCGACCCTGGCATCGGTCTCCCGGATCGTCGCGGTCCGGTCCAGCAGGCCGCCGAGGACGAGCGCCTCGCCCGGCCGCTGCTCGAACCGGCGCAGGTTGACCGACCCGGTCGCCAGCACGACCGCGCCGGCCTCGATCGAGGTCACCCGGCCGATCGGGACGAAGATCCGGCGCCGGTGCTGGATCTCGACCAGCAGCCCGAGCACCCGCGGGGGCAGCCGGTCCGGACGGAACATCACCACCACGTCCCGGACCCGGCCGACCGGGTCGCCGTTCGGGTCGAAGACGGCGACGCCGGCGAGCCGGGCCACGTAGATCCTCGTACCGACCGCCACGGGGCGAGATTACCGACCCTGGCCAGGGCGGACGCTCGACCGGACGAGGGACCGTGGTGTGCCGCCCGGCTAGGGTCGGTGCGTGCCGACCCTCCCGTACCACGTCCTCGACGTGTTCACCGACCGGCCGTACGCGGGTAACCCGCTAGCCGTCGTGCTCGGCGGCGACGATCTGTCGACCGAGTCGATGCAGGAAATCGCCCGCGAGTTCAACCTGTCCGAGACCACGTTCCCGACCGGATCCGACCGGGCCGACTACGCGGTGCGGATCTTCACCCCGGGCACCGAGCTCCCGTTCGCCGGGCACCCGAGCATCGGCACGGCCTGGCTGCTGGCCCGGCTCGGCCGGATCCCGGCCGGCGACGTGCGTCAGGACTGCGCCGCCGGCGTGCTACCGATCACCGTGACCGACTCCGGCGCGACGCTGACCGGCGGGGCGCCGACCGTGTCCGACCCGCTGGACGCCGAGCCGCTGCTGCGCGCGGTCGGGCTGGAGGCGGGCTCGCTGGCCGGGATCGCGCCGCCGCGGACCGCCGGCACCGGGCTGGAGTGGACCTACCTGGCGGTGGCGGCCGACGCGGTCGGCCGGGCGGCACCGGACTGGATCGGGCTCGCCCAATCGGTGCCTTCCACCGGGCTCGCGGTCTTCTCCTGGGCCGACGGGGTCGCGCACCTGCGGGCGATGACCGCCGAGGGCTTCGAGGACCCGGCCACCGGGTCGGCCGCACTCGGCTTCGGCGTCTACCTGGCCACCTCCGGCCTGGTCCCGGACGGTACGACCGAATACCGCATCCATCAGGGCGCGGAGATCGGCCGCCCGTCGACCTTGTACGGGACGGTCACCACGGCCGCCGGCGCGGTGAGCACGGTGACGGTGCGCGGCGGGGTGGTGCCGGTCGCGACCGGGGAGATCACGCCACCGGCGTGAGCCGCAGGACGACCGCGGTCGTCCAGTCGGGGTGGCCGTTGAGGCGGCCGGCGGTCAGCGCCGGGACGACCTGACGCCACTCGTCCGAGTCGGGCGCGACCCGGGCGACGGCGGCGTGCCAGGTCGCGACGCGGCCGCCGGTGTCGGCCGAGCGCGCGACGACCGTGCACCCGGTCGCGTCGGCCAGGCCGGGCAGCGCCTGCTCGCCCGGGCCGGTCAGCAAGTATGTGGCGCCGTCCCGCCATACCGGCCAGGCCGGCACCGGAGCATGCCCCGGCGCCGCCACCCACAGCACCCCGGCCTTGCGCGCCACCTCGTCGACGAGACCCACGCCTCACCCTGCCACGCAGTCGGCCCCGCCCGCCGCGGTCGCCAGTCGGCGCCGCCCACCTGCCACGATCCGGCGCCGCCCGCCCGCCGCGCTCCCCAGCCGGCGCCGCCGACCTGCCCCGATCCGGCGCCTCCCACCTGCCACGATCCGGAGGCTCCCACCCCGCCGCGGTCCCCAGCCGGCTCCGCCACCCACCGGGGCGGCGCCCAGCCGGCGCCGCCCACCCGCGGCGCTCCCCGCGCCCGGGCGCCGAGCGACGCCGGCGGGTCTCGGTGGACTGTCCCACCCTGGCGGGCGGGGTCCGCGGTGGGCGCTGGGAGGATGGGCGCGTGGCGGGTACGGCGGTGACGGTTCCGCCGGCCCGGGACGTGGCCCTGATGGCGGTCGCGGTGACCGCGGTGTCCACCTCGGCGCCGATCATCGCGGCGACCGCCGCGCCGGCGCTGGCGATCGCTGCCTGGCGGAACCTGATGTCCTCCGGGGTGCTCATCCCGGTCGCGCTCGCCACCCGCCGGTCCGAGCTGCGCACGCTCGGCCGCCGCGGCTGGGGCCTGTGCCTGCTCGCCGGCACGCTGCTGGCCGGGCACTTCGCCACCTGGGTGCCGAGCGTGACGCTGACCTCGGTGGCGTCCTCGACCGCGCTGGTGGCGACGCAGCCGGTGTGGGCAGCGCTGCTGGCCCGCGCGTCCGGCCAGCACGTCGGCCGGCCGGTCTGGATCGGCATCCTGGTCGCGGTGGCCGGCGCCGGCATGATCACCGGAGCCGACGTCACGCTGTCCGCCCGCGCTGTCGCCGGTGACGTGCTCGCGCTGCTGGGCGGCATGCTCGCGGCCGCGTACGTCACCGCGGGCGCGGCGGTCCGGGTCCGGATCAGCACCACGTCGTACACGACCGTCTGCTACTCCGCGTGCGCGCTGCTGCTCGCGCTGGTGTGCGTGCTGGCCGGGCAGCCGCTGGCCGGCTACCCCGCCGGCACCTGGGTCAAGCTGGCGGCGCTCACCGTCGGCGCCCAGCTGCTCGGCCACTCGCTGATCAACGTCGTGCTGCGCAGCACCAGCCCGACCGTGGTCAGCCTGGCGATCCTGTTCGAGGCTCCGGGCGCGGCGCTGATCGCCGCGGTCTGGCTCGGCCAGCTGCCGCCGACCTCGGCGCTGCCCGGGATCGTCGTGCTGCTGGTCGGGCTGGCGATCGTGATCCGCGCCGGGGCGCGGGCCGTACCGGTCGAGTGACCGGTTGAATGGGCCCATGAGAACGCTGCGCTCGCGCCGGTCCGTGCTCGCCGTGCCGGGCAGCTCGCCCAGGATGCTGGCCAAGGCGCAGGGCCTGCCGGTGGACGAGGCCTTCCTCGACCTGGAGGACGCGGTCGCGGCCGACGCCAAGCAGTCCGCCCGGGCCAACGTCGTCGCCGCGCTCAACGACGGCGACTGGGCCGGCACGACCCGCGCGGTGCGGGTGAACGACCTGTCCACCGCGTGGACCTACCGGGACGTGCTCGAGGTCGTCGAGGGAGCCGGGGCCAACCTCGACTGCGTGATCCTGCCGAAGGTCACCGGACCGTCGCAGGTCGACTGGCTCGACCTCACGCTCACCCAGATCGAGAAGACGATGGGCTACGAGGTGGGCCGGATCGGCATCGAGCCGCAGATCGAGAACGCGGCCGGCGTGATCGCGGTCGACGCGATCGCGGCCGGGCCGCGGGTGGAGGCGGTCGTCTTCGGGCCGGCGGACTTCATGGCGTCGGTCAACATGCGCTCGCTCGTGGTCGGCGAGCAGCCGCCCGGGTACGAGCCGGGCGACGCGTACCACTACCCGCTGATGCGGATCCTGCTGGCCGCGCGGGCGGCCGGAGTGCAGGCGATCGACGGGCCCTACCTGCAGATCCGGGACGTCGACGGGTTCCGCCGGCAGGCCAGGCGCACCGCGGCGCTCGGCTACGACGGCAAGTGGGTGCTGCACCCGGGCCAGGTCGACGCGGCCAACGAGGTGTTCGCGCCGGACCAGGCCGACTACGACCACGCCGAGCTGATCCTGGACGCCTACCAGCACGCCACGACCGTCCGGCAGGTCGGTGCGGTGATGCTCGGTGACGAGATGATCGACGAGGCGTCCCGGAAGATGGCCGTCGTGGTGGCGGCGAAGGGACGGGCGGCCGGGATGAGCCGGTCCCCGGCCTTCCAGCCGCCGGAGGACCGGCCCGGCGGCTAGGATCCGTCGATCCCGGGCGGGATCGGCTGATCGCCCAGCTGCATGAACAGCATGACCAGCACCGTGATCAGCACCGCGTACGCGACCGTGACCACGATGCCGACGGCGATCGCGGCCACCGCGGTGCCGGCGCCGGGCTCGTTGCCCCGCTCGATCCGCCGCAGCGCGATGATCCCGAGCACGATCCCCACCGGCGCCACGAGCAGCGACATGGCCAGCGCGATCGACGGGAGCGGAGCGCTCCGGCGGGTCTCGGTCGCGTAGCGGGGCGTGCTCACCCGTCGATCCTGACACCTCGGCGCCGCGGCCTCCAACCCGGGAGACCGCCCGGCCCCCGGCCGCCGATCCCGCGCCGACTCTCCACCCGCGACTGTCGCTGATGGACTCTGTCGGGGTCCGGCACTGTCGCTGGTGGACAGTCCCCGACCGTCCATCTGCGCCGGACACAGTGGACAGTTGGCCCCGATGTGCTGGCGTACGGCAGCCCGACGTGGGACTGTTGACACGTGGCCACCAATCTGAACTCCACCGCCGCTGCCCTGCTCGGTCTGCTGCACGAGGGGCCGATGACCGGCGGCGAGCTGGTCGCCGCGGCGAAGGAGCGGATGGAGCCGTTCTGGAGCGTCACCCGCAGCCAGGTCTACCGGGAGCTGCCCGGTCTGGCAGAGGCCGGCTACGTCCGCCCCGGCAAGCTCGGCCCGCGCGCGGCCCAGCCCTACACGGTCACGGCCGCCGGCAAGCGCGCCTTCCGCTCCTGGCTGGCCGAGGAGCCCGGCGCCGACCACTCCCGCAACCCGCTGGTGCTGCGGGTCAGCTTCGGCGCGCACCACCAGCCCGGCGCGGTGGCCAAGCTCGTCGACGAGGCCCGCGGGCGGCACCAGGAGGCGCTGGCCGTCAACCGGTCCCGGGTCACCCAGCTCAAGCGCGAGGGCGCCGATCCCTACCAGCTCGCCACCGCCGAGTTCGGCGTCGCGTACGAGCGCGCCCTGCTCCGCTGGCTGGACACCGTCCCCGCCACCTGACGGACGCCGCGCGGCGCCGCGCGCCGGCGGGGACCAGTACCCTCGATCGTTGTGACCGATGATGTGCCCGGCGAGCTCAGGGAGCTGACCGCGACCCTCACCAGCATCGAGAAGGTGCTGGACCTCGACGCGCTCCGGACGGAGCTGGCGGGGCTGGAGGAGCAGGCGGCCCAGCCGGACCTGTGGTCCGACCAGGAACGCGCGACCCTGGTCACCAGCCGGCTGTCCCAGGTGCAGGCCGAGCTGCGCCGCGTCGACGACCTGCGCCGCCGGCTGGAGGACACCGGCGTGCTGCACGAGCTGGCCGAGGCGGAGGACGACTCCGGCACCCGGGACGAGGTCGAGGCCGAGCTCGCCCACCTGCACAAGGCGATCGGCGAGCTCGAGGTCCGTACCCTGCTCGGCGGCGAGTACGACGCGCGGGACGCGCTGGTCACCGTGCAGGCCGAGGCCGGCGGCGTCGACGCCGCGGACTGGGCCCAGATGCTGCTGCGGATGTACCTGCGCTGGGCCGAGCGGCACGGCTACTCGACCGAGGTCTACGACACCTCCTACGCGGAGGAGGCCGGGATCAAGTCGGCCACTTTCGTGGTCAAGAGCCAGTACGCGTACGGCACGCTGGCCGGCGAGCACGGCACCCATCGGCTGGTCCGGATCTCGCCGTTCGACAACCAGCACCGCCGGCAGACCAGCTTCGCCGGCGTGGACGTGGTCCCGGTCGTGCAGCCCACCGATCACATCGACATCGACGACAAGGACATCCGCGTCGACGTCTACCGGTCCTCCGGCCCGGGCGGGCAGGGCGTCAACACGACCGACTCGGCCGTGCGGATCACCCACCTGCCCACCGGCATCGTGGTCTCCTGCCAGAACGAGCGCTCGCAGATCCAGAACAAGGCCAGCGCCATGGCGGTGCTGCAGGCGAAGCTGCTGGAGCGGCGCCGGCAGGAGGAGCGGGCCGAGATGGACGCGCTGCGCGGCGAGGGCGGCAGCTCCTGGGGCAACCAGATCCGCAGTTACGTGCTGCATCCGTACCAGATGGTCAAGGACCTGCGGACCGAGGTGGAAACCGGGAACACGACCGCGGTGCTGGACGGCGACATCGACCAGTTCGTCGAGGCGGAGATCCGCTGGAAGCAGAGCCAGGAGGCACCGTCCCGCGCGTGAAACTCCCGCGTGAGATCGGTGTAAGGAGCGTGCCACTTTAGGCCCGCACCGTACGCGTGGGTAGACTGCGCGACCGTGATCCGCCTGGACCGAGTAACGAAGCTCTACCCGTCGAGTGCCCGGCCGGCTCTCGACGACGTCAGCCTCAACGTCGACAAGGGCGAGTTCGTCTTCCTGATCGGCCCGTCCGGGTCCGGAAAGTCGACCTTCCTGCGGCTGCTGCTCAAGGAGGAGAACCCGACCCGGGGACGGGTCCAGGTCGCCGGGAAAGACCTCGGCCGGCTGTCGAGATGGAAGGTCCCGGCGCTGCGCCGCACGATCGGCTGCGTGTTCCAGGACTTCCGGCTGCTGGAGAAGAAGACGGTCGCCGAGAACGTGGGCTTCGCGCTCGAGGTGATCGGCAAGCCGGCGCACACGATCCGCAAGGTCGTGCCCGAGGTGCTCGAGCTGGTCGGCCTGGACGGAAAGGCCAACCGGCTGCCCAGCGAGCTGTCCGGCGGCGAGCAGCAGCGGGTGGCGATCGCCCGCGCGTTCGTCAACCGGCCGCTGGTCCTGCTCGCCGACGAGCCGACCGGAAACCTCGACCCCGACACCAGCCAGGACATCATGCTGCTGCTCGAACGGATCAACCGCACCGGGACCACGGTCCTGATGGCCACGCACGACAACAACATCGTCGACTCGATGCGCCGCCGGGTGATCGAGCTCGAGCAGGGCCACCTGGTCCGCGACCAGGCCCGCGGCGTGTACGGGGTGGGTCGCTGACATGCGGCTGAACTTCGTCTTCTCCGAGGTCGCGGCCGGCCTGCGGCGCAACCTGACGATGACCATCGCGATGGTGATGACCACCGCGATCTCGCTCGCCTTCTTCGGCGCCGGCCTGCTGGTCGCCAACCAGATCGGCGACATGAAGGAGCTCTACTTCGACAAGCTCGAGGTCTCCATCTACCTGAAGGACAACGCGACCCCGGTGCAGCGGGAGGCCATCACCCAGCAGCTCGACGCCTCCCCGGAGATCGCCAGCTACGACTACCTGGACAAGAAGGCCGCATACGAGCGGTTCAAGAAGCTGTTCAAGGGCAACCCGCAGCTGATCTCGCAGGCGACCGAGGACGACCTGCCGGCGACGTACCTGGTCCAGATGAAGGACCCGGAGCGGTACACGATCCTGGCCCAGCAGTTCCCCAACGGGAAGAACGGCGTCGACCAGGTCCAGGGCCAGTCCGAGGTGCTGGACCGGATCTTCTCGCTGTTCAACGGCGTGCGGAACGCGGCGATCGCACTGGCGCTGCTGCAGGCGCTGGCGGCGTTGCTGCTGATCTCCAACACGATCCAGGTCGCCGCGTTCAACCGGCGGGTGGAGACCGGCATCATGCGACTGGTCGGCGCCTCCCGCTGGTACACGCAGCTGCCGTTCGTGCTGGAGGCGGCGCTCGCCGGCCTCGCCGGCGCGCTGCTCGCCCTGGTCGGCCTGGTCGCGGCGAAGTATCTGTTCGTGGACAAGACACTGGCCGAACCGATCCGGTCCGGCATCGTGCCGCCCATCGACATGGGCTCGATCCTGGCCATCAGCCCGTACGTCGCGGGCGTCGGCGTGATCCTGGCCAGCGTCGCCGCGTACGTCACGCTCCGCCTGTACGTACGGTTGTAGGCATGACGCGGCAGTCCTCCAACCGAGCGCCCGTCGACCGCAAGGTCATCGCGTCCAACCGCAAGGCGCGGCACGACTACACCGTCGTCGACACGTACGAGGCGGGCATCGCGCTGATGGGCACCGAGGTCAAGGCGCTGCGGGAGGGCCGGGCCTCGCTGGTGGACGGCTACGCGACGATCGACGACGGCGAGGTGTGGCTGCAGGGCGTGCACATCGCCGAGTACGCGCAGGGCACCTGGACCAACCACGCGCCCCGGCGGAAGCGCAAGCTGCTGCTGCACAAGGACGAGATCGAGCGGCTGGACCAGCGGACGAAGGAGAGCGGGCTGACCCTGGTCCCGCTGCAGCTGTACTTCTCCGGCAGCCACGTGAAGGTCGAGCTCGCGCTGGCCCGCGGCAAGCGGTCCTACGACAAGCGGCAGGACCTGGCGAAACGGGACGCCCAGCGGGAGATCGCCCGCGAGATGGGCCGGCGGGTCAAAGGCCGCGAGTGACCCGGTCCGTGCGGACGGGTCGGTTGTGCGCCCCGGCCGTCCCGGCGAGGATGCCGCCATGACCACGGCCGACCCCGGCAGCCGCGCCGGAGCCCGGACCGGTTCGCCGGCCGGGAAGCCCGCGGCGGGCCTCGCCGGCGACCCCGTGGACGAGCCGGTGCGGTTGCAGCGGCTGGTCGAGGCCGGTCCCGCGGTCGCCTACGCGCGGGCGGCGCACCCGCCGCACCGGGTCACGTTCGTCAGCGGCAACGTGGAGCGGATCATCGGGCTGACCGTCGAGCAGCTGACGACCGCGTCGACGCCGTTCGGTGGCCTGCTCCATCCGGACGACCAGCGCACCGTCGCCGACCACTGGGACCGGCTGCTGCGCGAGGGCGCGGCCGTCTCCGAATACCGGCTGCGGCGCCCCGGCGGCGGGCTGTGCTGGATCCGGGACGAGCAGTCCGTCGTGCGCGACGGCGACGGCCGTGCGATCGAGATCGTCGGCTCGCTGCTGGACGTCACCGAGCAGAAGCGGACCGAGGAGCGGGCCGAGCGGCTGCAGGAGCTCACCGCCGGCCTGGCGGCCGCGCTCACCCCGGAGCAGGTCGCCGCCAGCGCGCTGCTGCCGGCGCTGGCGATGCTGGAGGCGGAGGGCGTCGCGCTGATCCTGCGCGAGGACGACGGCGACACCCCGACGATGACCGTCCGCGGCGCCGCCGGCCACCAGAGCCAGGTGGTGCAGCGGTGGCGACGGCTACCGCTGGACGCCAGCACGCCGGCCGGATATGCGGTGCTGTCCGGCACGCCGGTGTACGTCGGCTCGACGGCGGAGGCGAAGCAACGGTTTCCGGCGATGTTCCGGGTGCCCTCGACGCTCATACAGCACGCCTGGGCGGCGGTGCCGCTGCGGGCCGGCGGCGTCATCATCGGCGCGCTCGGAGTCGGGTTCCTCGAGGCGCGCGACTTCCCGGCGGCCGAGCGGCGGTTCCTGGAGACGGTCGCGGACCAGTGCGCGCTGGCCGTGGAGCGCACCCGGCTGTACGGGTCCGCGGCGACCGAGCGGGAGCGGCTGGCCGCGGTGCTGTCCCGGCTGCCCGCCGGCGTGATCATCGGCGAGGCGCCGAGCGGCCGGCTGGTGCTCGGCAACGCCGAGGTCGAGCGGATCTGGCGGCAGCCGTTCGAGCCGTCGGTCGGTTTCAACCAGTACGGGACGTACCGGGGCTACCACCCCGACGGCCGGCCGTACCGGGCCGAGGAGTGGCCGCTGGACCGCTCGCTCACCCGGGGCGAGGTGGTCACCGGCGAGGAGGTCGTCTTCGAGCGCGGCGACGGCACCCGCGGCACGATGGTGGTCAACTCGGCCCCGATCCACGACGCCGACGGCACGATCACCGCCGCGGTCTGCACGTTCGTCGACATCACCGACCGGGCCGACGCCCGGCGCCGGCTGGACGCGGCGTACGCGGCTGAGCGGCAGGCCAGGGCCGCGGCCGAGGCCGCCAGCGAGCGGCTCGGGCGACTGCAGCAGATCACCGCCGGCCTGGCCGAGGCGCTGACGGTGGAGCAGGTGGCCGCGGTGATGGTGCGCGGCGGGCTGTCGGTGGCCGGCTGCCGGTCGGCCTGGATCGGCGTGCTCGACGAGACCGGCGAGGCCCTCGGCGTGCTGGCCGCGTCGTTCCCGGTGGAGCCGGGCGGGCCGGCGGCGCGCATCCCGCTCAGCGCCGCCTCGCCACGGGCCGAGGTGACCCGGACCGGCCAGCCGGTGTGGCTGTCCTCGGCCGCGGACGCGCTGGCCCGCTACTCGGGGCTGAAGGCGATCGGCATCGCCGACGGGGCGCTCGGCGTCGTCCCGCTGGTCTCGCACGGCCAGCCGATCGGCGCGATGATGCTCAGCTTCGCCGACGAGGGCACGTTCGACGCCGCCGAGCAGGCGCTGATCACGACGCTGGCCGAGCAGTGCGCGCAGGCGCTGGAGCGGGCCCGGCTGCAGGAGCGCTCGCACGACGTGGCGCTGGCGCTGCAGCAGAGCATGCTGCCCAGCGCGCTGCCGGAGGTCGACGGGCTTGACCTGACCGCCCGCTACCACCCGGCCGTCGAGTCGCTCGAGGTCGGCGGCGACTGGTACGACGTGGTCGCGCTGCCCGACGGCCGGGTCGCGCTCGCGGTCGGCGACGTGGTCGGCCGCGGCCTGCGGGCAGCGACCACGATGGGGCAGCTGCGCAGCGCGCTGGCCGCGCTGGCGCTGTCCGCCGAGTCGCCGGCACTGGTCCTGGACGGGCTGGAGCGGTTCGCCGGGCAGGTGGAGGGCGCAAGGCTGGCCACGGTCGTGTACGGGGTGCTCGACCCGGCCGCCGGCACGTTCCGGTATGCCTGCGCCGGTCACCCGCCGCCGCTGGTGCTCCGCCCCGGCGGCGGCACGCGACTGCTCGAGGAGGGCCGATCGCCGCTGCTGTGCGCGCTGCCGGCCGGCGCGACCGGGCCGCGGCCCGAGGGGACCTACCTGCTCGAGCCCGGCGACCGGCTGCTGCTCTACTCCGACGGCCTGGTCGAGCGGCGCCGGGAGTCGCTGACCGTGGGCCTGCGCCGGCTGGCCGAGGCCGCGGTGGCGGTCGGGGAGGGGCCCGGCTGGTCGGACGAGCTGGTCCGGCGGATGACGGCGGGCGCCGGCGACGACGACGTGGCGCTGCTCGTGGTGGCGTTCGCGCCGGCGTTCACGATGACGCTGCCGGCCTCGCCGGAGAAGCTGTCCGGGCTGCGCCGGGAGCTGCGCGGCTGGCTGGCCGCGGTCGGCAGCGATGACGACACCACCTCGGACGTGCTGCTGGCCTGCGGCGAGGCGGCGGCCAACGCGGTGGAGCACGCGTTCCCGGGCGACCCGGGGGAGCTGACCGTGGAGCTGCGGTTGTCCGCCCACCGGGGCCTGACGCTGCGGGTCGCCGACACCGGCCGGTGGCGGCGGGTGCCGGCGCCGGGAGACCGGGGCCGCGGACTGCCGCTCATGCATGCCGTGATGGACTCCGTGCTGGTCGAGCCAGGGGAGGGCGGGACGGTGGTCACCATGCGACGCCGGTTGGCGCCGGCATGAGCGAGAAGGACC
The DNA here is from genome assembly GCA_036558285.1 of Mycobacteriales bacterium. Classification (GTDB taxonomy): domain Bacteria; phylum Actinomycetota; class Actinomycetes; order Mycobacteriales; family CADCTP01; genus CADCTP01. The sequence continues at coordinate 14,398 of DATBFW010000194.1, forward strand.
TGGCTCGGGTCGCGCTGGAGCGGCACGGGGACGCGGTGCTGGCCCGGCTGTCCGGGGAGATCGACCTGTCCAACGCCGGCGCGGTCGAGGACCAGGTGACCGCCGGGCTGGCCGGCTCGACCGCGGTGGCCGTCGACCTGTCCGGACTCAGCTACCTGGACAGCGCCGGGCTGGCCCTGCTGTCCCGGCTCGCCGGCCGGCTGTCCGCGCTGTCCGGCTCGCTGCGGCTGGTGGTGCCGCCGGACGCGTTCGTCGGCCGGACGCTGTCGATCTCCGGGCTGGCGTCGGCGATCCCGGTGGACGAGACCGTCGAGGCGGCGCTGGCCGCGCTCGCCCGCGGGTGACGGCGGTCCCGGCCGGCCCGGAGCCGTCGGTACCGGAGTTCTGGCGGGAGCTCGGCCTGCCGGGCCTGGTCGACGTGCACGTGCACTTCCTGCCGCCGCGGGTGATGGCCGCGGTGTGGGCGTACTTCGAGCGGTCCCAGGAGCACTACGGCCGGTCCTGGCCGATCCGCTACCAGGGCACGGGCGACGGTGAGCGGATCGACCTGCTGCGCCGCTTCGGCGTGCGGGCGTTCCCGGCGCTGGCGTACCCGCACAAGCCGGGGATGGCGGACTTCCTCAACGGCTGGACGCTCGACCTGGCCGCGCGCACCCCGGACTGCGTTCCCTCGCTGACGTTCTTCCCCGAGCCCGCCGCCGGCGGGTACGTCCGGTCCGCGCTCGACCGCGGCGCCCGGATCGCGAAGGCGCACCTGCAGGTCGGCGGGTACGACCCGAACGACCCGCTGCTCGACCCGGTGTGGGGTGCGCTCGCGGAGGCGGGCACGCCCGCCGTGGTGCACTGCGGCAACGGCCCCCGGCGCGGTGCGCACACCGGCGTCGGGCCGATGGAGGCGGTGCTGCGCCGGTTCCCCGGGCTGGTGCTCGTGGTGGCGCACGCCGGCCTGCCTGACTACCTCGAGTTCGCCGCGCTGGCCGACCGGTGGCCGCTGGTGCACCTGGACACCACGATGGTCGGCACCCCGTTCACCGAGCAGATGGCGCCGATGCCGGCCGGCTACCGGTCCCGGCTGGTCGACCTGGCCGACCGGGTGGTGCTCGGCACCGACTTCCCGAACATCCCGTACCCGTACCGGACGCAGCTGGACGCGCTCGCCGGCCTCGACCTCGGCGACGCCTGGCTGCGCGAGGTGTGCTGGCACAACGGGATCCGGCTGCTCGAGCTCGGCCCGGACGGGAGCGTCAGCGCCGCGCGGTAGCCTGCCGGACATGCGAGGTGTGTCCGCCTTCGTCGCCGCGGTCGCGCTGGCGATCGTGCCGGCGTTGCCGGCTGCCGCGGCGTCCGACGAGACCGGCGGCGAGCGGATCACCTCGTACGACGTGCAGCTGGCCGTGCAGACCGACGGCTCGATGCGGGTGCGGGAGACGATCGGCTACGACTTCGGCGGTGACGTGCGGCACCGCCCGCGGCTACCTGTCGATCACCCCACTGTCCACACGCGACTGGCGGCTGGTCGCCCAGCGCGGACCGGACGGCTCGCTCCGGCCGGAGGAGCTGACCGTGCTGCAGGCGGTCTTCGCCGCCGGCCCGGACACCACGC
>DATBFW010000195.1:0-11710 GCA_036558285.1 Mycobacteriales bacterium
CTCGTTGGTGTAGATATCGGAGGGCTTGAGGCCCTCCTTGATCGCCTTCTTCTGGCCGGCGAAGATGGGCGTGAGGATGTCGATCATGCGCTGGATCCTGCTGTCCTGGATGTTGCCCAGCGTCTTGTCCGGGCCGTTGCCGACCAGGCCGAGGTTCTTCAGCGTCTCGACCGCGTACGTGGCCATGCCCGGCGAGTACGTCCAGAAGTCCTTCATCTTCTCGACCGTGGAGATGACGAGCTGGTTGGTCGGGCCCGGGTTGCTGATGAAGTCGACCGAGGCCTGCTGCAGGATCGGGACCAGCTTCTTCAGGCAGGGCGCCAGCTTGTCCTTGTCCTCGGCCCGGATGGACAGCGCCTCGCTGTACATCGGGTAGCCGGTGTCGTTGATCAGCTGAAGGCGCGTGTCGAACGAGCCCTTGCCCTGCAGCTCGTTCTTGAAGATGTACGGCTCCGAGGTGGCGAACCCGGCGTTCGCGATCGTCCCGCCCGAGGCGACGAACCGCGCCGGCGTGCCGTCGTACGAGCCGTCCATCTGGCTGGCCCGCACCAGGCCGGCGCCGATCAGGTACTGCGCGTAGGCGTCGGTCTGGTAGTAGAGGATCTTGGTGTCGGTCTGCCCGATGTCGGCGATCGTGTTGAAGTCCGGGTGCGCCTTCGTGCCCCAGAGGATCATCAGCGGGCTGATCTCCAGCGGCGCCACGACCGCGAGCGTCGGCTGCGACTTGGAGTTCGCGACCGCCTCGTCGGTGTTGACCTGGCCGAGGGTGATCGACTTGTCCGCGTACATCTGCGCGCTGACGGTCTGGTAGCCGATCGCCGGGCCGCCGTTGCGGATCTCCACCTGCACGCCGGTGTCCTGGCCGGAAGCGACCAGCGGTCCGCGCAGCAGCTTCTTCTTCGTGTCGATCGTGGGGTTCGGGCCCAGCAGCTGGTAGATGCCGCCGTACTCGCTCTCGGTGAACCAGTCGGTCTGGATCACGATCTTGTCGGGACAGGTGCCCTTCAGCGTGAGGGCCGCCCCCGAGGCCTTCGGCGCCGGCGCGCTGTTGTCGGTGGATCCGCTGTCGCTGCTTGTGCAGGCGGCAGCGGCCAGCAGGAGGGTGAGTCCGGCTGCCACCGGAACGAGCTTGCGTGGACGCATTGTTCTCCTCGTTTGTGCGGGGTGGTGCGGTCCGGCTCCGGGCCGGCGCGGGAGGGAAGAGTGGGGTCAGGCCGGCCTGTCGTACGCGGTGGAGCCGTACCAGGGACCGGTCACGACCCGGTTGATGAACCCGAACAGCCAGAACGCGAACACGCCGAGCAGCGACGCGGCCAGCGCGGCGCCGAACAGCTGCTCGGACAGCAACCGGGCCCGGTAGACATCGATGAGCACGCCGATCCCGGCGTCCCCCTGCTTGAAGAAGAAGTCACCGACCACGGACCCGACGACCGCGAGCGTCGCCGCCACCTGGAAGCCGGTGAGGATCGCCGGCATCGCCGCCGGCAGCTGCAGCTTCCACAGCCGCACCAGGCGGTTGGCGTGGTGCAGCGTGAACAGCTCGTGCTGGCCTCGCTCGGCCGACTGCAGCCCGAACAGCGTGCTGGAGATGACCGGGAAGATCGCGATCAGCACGGTCACGATCAGCCGGCTGGCCAGGCCGAAGTCGAACCAGAACCCGATCACCGGCACCAGCGCCAGCGTCGGGATGCACTGCAGGATCACCGCGTACGGGTAGACCGACCGCTCGACCCAGCGGGCCTGCGACATCGCGATGCCCAGGGCCATCCCGAGAACGATCGCGATGAACAGCCCGAGCGCCGCGATCCAGGTGGACAGCCACAGCGCGGTCAGGATGTCGGTCCGGTTCCCCGCGTCCAGGAACGACACCGCGATCACCCGGTGCGGCGGTGGCAGCAGGAACCGGCGATCGGCGTCGAGCGCCACGTAGGAGATGTAGTACCAGACGCCGAGGAACAGCAGCAGCGTCACCAGCGGCGGCACCCAGGTGCCGAGCAGGCTGCGGCGACGACGACGCCGGGGAGGTGGCTTGCCGACCTCGGAGCCGACGACCCCTACTGCACCCGTTTCTGGCAAACGGGTGTCCACGCTCATCCGAACGCCTCCCGGACCTCGACCCTGGTGGCGGCAATCACCGTTGGTGCTGTGTACCAGACCTTCCGCGTTGCCGATCTACCCCTCCGTGGACCCCCGCGTCGAGACACCGTATAGCACCTACCTCTGAAGCTGCATCGGGGTGGCGGAGCAATGACGCACTGTGATGATCACGAGCGCCTAGCCTGACTCGCCGGACGGTCGCTCGGCTGATCAGGCCGCACGCTTGCGGGCCACCCAGACGCAGCCACGGCGGCCAGCGGTCGACGCACGCCGCGTCAACGGGCGGCCACGCAGTGCTCGCACCCATCGAGGCCTGCAGTTCTTCGATCAGATCGAGGGTGACGCCGGCCTCGGTCAGCACCCGCATCCACCGCCTGTACGGTCGAGCCGACGCCGGGTATGTCCGCCTCGTGCACGCCGAGGCACGGCCGGACCGGTCGGTCGGCGGCCCACGCCGAGCGTCCGATGACTGCGGAGCGTCAGGACGGGGCCCGCTGTCACCCGGTCGGGCGGCGCGGCACGTCCCGGAGCAGGTCCGAGACCTCCCCGGCGACCTTGGCGAACTCCTCCGAATAGCGCAGGTCCGGCTGGCGCGGGTAGCCGAACGGGACCGACACGTCGCCGAGGATGTGTCCCGGACGCGGCGACATCACCACGACCCGGGTGGACAGGTAGACCGCCTCGGCCACCGAGTGGGTGATGAACAGCGCCGCGAAGCCGCGGTCGGCGAACAGCGCGAGCAGCTCGTCGTTGAGCCGCTCCCGGCTCATCTCGTCCAGCGCGCCGAACGGCTCGTCGAACAGGAACACGTCCGGCTGCAGCACCAGCGAGCGGGCCAGCGACGTGCGCATCCGCATGCCGCCGGACAACGACCGCGGCCGGTGCTTCTCGAAGCCGGTCAGCCCGACCAGGCCGATCGCCTCGGTCACCCGGGCCTGCCGCTCGGCCTTGGGCAGGTGCTCGAGCTCGGCCAGCAGCTCGACGTTCCTGCGGACCGTGCGCCAGGGCAGCAGCGTCGGGTCCTGGAAGACGTAGCCGACCCGCTTCGAGCCCACGTCGACCTGCCCGCTCGTCGGCGCGTCCAGGCCGGACGCCAGCCGCAGCAGCGTGCTCTTGCCACAGCCGGACGGGCCGACGACCGAGACGAACTCGCCCGCGGCCACGGCGAGGTCGACGTCGTCCAGCGCGTTCGTGCCGTCGGGGAAGGTCCGGCCGACGCCGGTGAACTCCAGCATCGGGGAAGTCACCCCTCGGATGGTAGTCGGCGGCGCTGGGAACGGTCAGCGGCCCAGGAGTCGGGACATCACCTCGTTGTCCTCGCCGTCCTCGCGGGCGCGACGCCGGCGGGGTGGGACCGACTCGCCCGCGGTGGGCGGTCTGGGCGCCGGTGGCGGGCCGGCCCGAGGAGGCGACGCCGGCGTCGGTGTCGCCGGCGGCTCGGGTGCCACGTACGGCGGGTACGCAGGACCGGCGCCGTACGCCGGGCGGGGCGGCGTCGGGTCCCCGAAGGCCCCCGGCGGCGGGCGGTTCGGCTGGCCGTTCGGCACGCCGACGTCGAGCTGGGCGTAGTCCCCCGCGCCGTTGGCGGGTCCGTAGCCGGCCGGGTCGGGCGGGTAGTCCGCGGCCAGCTCCGGCGGGACCGGCAGGCCGATCCCGAGCCGCCTGGCCTCGTCCTGCAGCGCCCGCAGGCTCCCGCCGATCAGCCGGGTGGTCTCGATCCGCTCCATCCGCAGCTCGCCGTCGAGCCGGTCGATCATCTCGCCGCGCATCCGGCCGACCTCCTCCCGCAGCGCGGCCACGTCCTCGGCCAGCCCCCGCTCCAGCTCGCGGCGCAGGTAGATCTCCAGCTGCAGCTCGTACTCGCGGCGGGCGGCGACTTCCTTCTCCAGCTCGATCTCGTACGTCCGGCGCAGCTCCAGGGCGGTGCCCGGGTCGCCGGCCGGCGCGTCCGACTCCCGCCGCCGCGGCGCCGCGAACGCGGCCAGCACGAATGCCCACAGCGCACCGACGACCGCCAGCCGCAGCGTCTGCGGGTCGTCGCTGAGCACCACCACCGCGGTGGAGGCGAGCGCGATCGCCACCGCGGCGACCAGCGCAAGCGTGCGCAGGCCGCCCCGGCCCCCTGAGCTGGAGCGCGCCACGGGCCAACCTTAGGGGACCCGCCCTGGCCGGCAATGCGATGCGCCGCGCCGGAACTGCTCAGATCAACCGGGCGTCCTGCAGGAACCGCTTGGCCAGCCCCTCCGGGTCCTGCCCGTCAAGGTCCTGGCGCTTGTTCAGCTCCTGCAGCTTCTCGGTCGTCAGCGCCCGGTTCACGCTGTCGACCACGGCCCTGGCCGAGGCCGGCAGCTGGCTGCGGTAGAGCGCGATGATGTTGCCGGCCGGCTCCAGCAGCTTGTCGTCGCGCAGCACGACCAGGCTCTCGGCGGCGATCTCCCCGTCCGAGGACTGCACCGAGCCGACGTCCGCGGTGCCCTTGCGCAGCGCGTCGAAGATCGGCTTGCCGGACACCTCGCCGAGCTCGTCCACCCGCTTGAACCGCAGGCCGTACCGGTCCTGCAGGCCGACCAGGCAGTACGCGTCGGTGCTGCAGCCGGACAGGGCGCCGAGCACCAGCCTGCCGTTGAGCCGGCGCAGGTCGGAGACGTCGACGAGGTTCTCGTCGTCGGCGAGCGTCTTGGACACCGCGAGCGCGGTCTGGTCGGTCGCCAGCGACGGCCGGGTCACGCCCAGCGGCTGGTCGGCGAGCAACGTGTCGAGCACGTACGCGGTGTGCTCGACGTCACCGCTCGCGGCCGGTGGCCGGTGCGTGACCGGCACCCCGATCCGGAGGTAGTTGGTGACCGGCGCCAGGTAGTCGGGCACCACGTCCAGGTCGCCGCGCTCCAGCGCCGGGACGTACGCGGTGCGAGCGCCGGCGTCGAGCTTCATGGTCACGTCGAAGCCGGCCTTGCGCAGCGCCTGCCCGTACATCCTGGCGATGATCTGCTGCTCGGCGGACAGGCCGGCGCCGACGGTGACCTTCGGCTTCGACGGCGTGGCCTGCGGCTGGTCGTCGCCGGTGCAGCCGGCGACCAGCAGCACGGCCAGCGCCACCAGCAACGCGGACCTCACCGCTGCTCGACCACCCTTTCCGCGCGCCGCACGGCGCGCCGCCAGGGTAAGACATCACGCCGGGCCGACTTGCCCCTATTTCACCGCCCGCAGCGGGGGCGCGGTCCGGCGGGCGACGTAGGTCTCGGCGTTGCGGGTCGCCTGCTTGACCTTGTACATGTTCGCGTCCGCGGCGCCGAGCAGCCGGGCCGCCGGGAAGTCGGGGTCGTCGGTGGACGCCTGGCCGATGCTCGCCCGCACGTTGACGATCCCGCCCTCGAACGCGACCGGCGCGGCCACCGCCTGGGCCAGCCGGTGCGCGATCTCCTCCGCCGGCACCTCGTGCGGCAGGCTCTTGAGGATCACGACGAACTCGTCGCCACCGAGCCGGCCGATCGTGTCGGTGGGGCGCAGCGCGCCGCGCATCCGCTCGGCCGCCGCGCGCAGCACCCGGTCGCCGACCGCGTGCCCGTGCATGTCGTTGACCTGCTTGAACCCGTCGAGGTCGGCGAACAGCACGTGCACCTGGCCGGGCTCGGCGCGCAGCGAGCGCAGCGCGGCGCCGAGCTTGTGCAGCACCAGCCCGCGGTTCGGCAGCCCGGTCAGCGGGTCGTGGGTGGCCTTGCGGTGCAGGTCGTACTCGGTGTTCTTCTGCTGGGTCACGTCGACCAGGTGCACGATGTAGGACTTCTGGCCGACCAGCGCGGACACCGACGCGTGCACCCAGCCGTCGCTGCCGGCGCCGGTGCGGTAGCGGAAGGTGCCGGAGACATCGTCCTCGGTGCCCTCGACCACGCGGGCGAAGTCGCCCCTGACCCGCTCGGAGTCCTCCGGGTGCAGGTGGTGCCAGATCAGGTCGCCGTGCAGGGTCGCGACCCGCCGGCCGAACAGCCGGGCCAGCGCGGCGTTCACGTCGAGGAACATGCCGGCCTTGTCGACGATCGCCATCCCGGTCGGCGCGTTCTGGAACGCGGCCCGGAACTTCTCCTCCGCCGCCTTCATCTTCGCCTCGGAGGTACGCCGGCCGCTGATGTCGCGCGCGACGACCAGCGCGCCGTTGCGGCCGCCGAAGGAGATCTGTCGGCCGGCCGCCTCGATCTGCACTGCCTGCCCGTCCAGCCGGACCAGCGTCTCCTCGACGTATTCGAGGTTGTTGCCGGCGACCATGCCGGCCAGCCGCTGCTCGGCCTCGGCCCGGATGGACTCGTGCATGAAGTCCAGCGCCGGGCGGGTCTGCAGGTCGGAGACCTTGCTGGCGCCGAGCATCTGCAGGCCGCGCCAGTTGGCGAAGGCATGGTAGCCGTCGACGATCACGAACACCGCGTCGGGGGACAGCTCGACGAGCGCGCGGAAGTGCTCGTCGGAGGGACCGACGACAAGGCCACCGGCAGCCGGCTCGCCGCCGGACGCCGGCTCGCCCTCCCGACTGTGCCTGCCCATCCCACCCCTAACAGGATCGGTTCGGACCCCTCCGGTGATCCCTGTGAAGCTAACAGTCCGATCGCGTTGCGTCCCGCGTTCTTGCGGACGCTTCGGTGCTACGACAACTAGTTACGTTTCCACTGATCCGTCCGGCCTAGCTTCCCGCTCGCCGTCCGGCGGAGCCGGGGTCCGGCAGCAGTACTCGAGCCACAATGCGGCCGCCGTCAGCGCGACCGCGGCCACGACGCCGATCGCGCCGACGACGGTGTCGCTGCCGGCGGCGTTCAGCTCGCCCAGCCTGGGCACGACGTAGACCAGCAGGCCGGCCCAGATCCCGACCATCACGGCGCCGACGACCGCACTCGCCTTGGCCAGCGCCAGCATGCGGGCCGCAACCAGCGGCTGCACCGGCAGGGCGCCGGGGCGGCGGCGGATCCGGTCCCGCAGCTGGTTCGCCGCAAGCACCTCGGCGATCGCCAGCAGGACGAGCGACAGCGGGACGAACCAGCGCAGCCGTGGGAGATCGCCGTACCACTGGCGCATCGCCAGCCAGGTGATCAGCGTGACCGCGGCCGCGTAGGCGACCAGGTCACGGATCCGGGTTGGGCCGATCACCGCAGCTCCAGATCCGTCCGGCGGACGTCGGACCGGTCGGCGGGGGCGAGCCCGGCGACCAGGTCGGCGACCCGACCGCGCCCCGGCAGCACCGCGTCCGGGTCGGCCTCCGCCCACGGAACCAGCACGAACGCACGGTCGTGCGCCCGCGGGTGCGGCAGCGTCAGCTCCGGGTCGGCGCTCGTGCCGCCGTCCACGTCGATCACGTCGACGTCCAACGTCCGCGGGCCCCAGCGGACCTCGCGGGTCCGGCCGGCGGCCCGCTCGAGCGCGCGCGCCCCGGTCAGCCAGCCGTACGCGTCGGTGCCGGGGTCGTCGACGACGACGATCGCGTTGAGGTAGTCGTCCTGCTCGACGCCGCCCCACGGCGCCGTCTCGTACACCGGGCTGACCGCGACCGGGTGCAGCGCGGCGACGACCGAGCGCAGGTGCGCCAGCCGGTCGCCGAGGTTGGAGCCGATCGACAGCACGGCCCGGCTCACCGCCGGGACCGCCGGGCGGTGACCGCGACGTCGGCGAACTCGCGGGCGATCGGGGCCTGCGGCTTGTGCACCGTGACCTCGGCCGCGATCACCCGCCCGTCCGCCATGCACAGCTCGCAGAGCCGGGCGGCCAGGGTCTCGATGAGGTTCACCGGCTCGCCCTCGACCACGGTGGCGAGCCGGTTCGCCAGGCCGCCGTAGTCGACGGTGTCGGCCAGGTCGTCGCTGGCCGCGGCCGGCCGGCTGTCCAGCCAGAGGGTCGCGTCGACGACGAAGTCCTGGCCGTCCCGGCGCTCGTGCTCGTACACGCCGTGGAACCCCCGGACCGTCAGCCCGGTCAGCGCGATCCGGTCAGCCACGGCCGACCGACTTCCATGCCCGGACGACCTTGACCGCGTCGAGGGTCGGGGCCACCTCGTGCACCCGCACGCCCCAGGCGCCCATCACCGCGGCCAGCACGCTGGTCGCGACCGTCGCGTGCTCGCGGGCCTCGACCGGGGCCGGCGTACCGTCCGGACCGGCGAGCAGCCGGCCGAGGAACGCCTTGCGGGACGCGCCGACCAGCACCGGGAAACCGAGCGCGGTCAGCTCGTCCAGCCGGGCCAGCAGCGCCCAGTTGTGCGCTGCGGTCTTGGCGAAGCCGAGGCCAGGGTCGAGCACGATGTTGCCGGCGTCGACGCCGGCGGCGAGCGCGCTGTCGACCTGCCGGCCCAGCTCGGCCGCCACGTCCCGGACCACGTCGTCGTACCGGGCCAGCGCCTGCATGTCCCGGCTGTGCCCGCGCCAGTGCATGAGCACCCACGGCACGCCCGCGGCGGCGATCGTCTTGGCCATCGCCGGGTCGGCCAGCCCGCCGCTCACGTCGTTGACGACCCGGGCGCCGGCATCAAGGGCGGCCTCGGCGACGGCGGCGCGCGTGGTGTCCACGCTGACCGCCACGCCGCCGGCGGCCAGCGCGCGGATCGCCGGCACCACGCGGCGGGTCTCCTCCCCGGCGTCGACCCGCTCGGCGCCCGGGCGGGTGGACTCGCCGCCCACGTCGACGATGTCGGCCCCGGCCGCCCACATCGCCAGCCCGTGCTCGACCGCGGCGTCGAGGTCGGCGTACCGGCCGCCGTCGCTGAACGAGTCGGGGGTCACGTTGAGCACGCCCATCACCACGCACCGGTCCGGGTGCGGCAGCCCGGCCGCCTCCGGCCGGCGGGTCGGTTCGGTCATCGACCCAGGATGAGGCTCATCGCCTCGGCGCGGGTGGACGGCTGGAACTGGAACAGGCCGCGGACCGCCGAGGTCACCGTGCGGGCACCCGGCTTGCGGATGCCGCGCATCGACATGCACAGATGCTCGGCCTCGATCACGACGATCGCGCCGCGCGGCTCCAGCCGACGCACCAGCGCGTCGGCGATCTGCGAGGTGAGCCGCTCCTGCACCTGCGGCCGCTTCGCGTAGAGGTCGACCAGCCGGGCGAGCTTGCTCAGCCCGGTGATCCGCCCGTCCACGTTCGGGATGTAGCCCACGTGCGCGACCCCGTGGAACGGGACCAGGTGATGCTCACAGGTGGAGTACATCTCGATGTCCTTGACCAGGACCATTTCCTCGTGGCCCTCGTCGAAGGTGGTCTGCAGGACGTCGGACGGGTCGACGTAGAGGCCGGCGAACTGCTCGGCGTACGCGCGGGCGACCCGCTCCGGGGTGCGCCGCAGGCCGTCCCGGTCAGGATCCTCGCCGACGGCGACCAGCAGGTCGCGGACCGCGCGCTCCACCCCGGCCGCGTCGAACGACCCGGTCAACGCGATCCCGGCTGGCCGTCCCCGGGTGTCCAGCCCTGGCCGTAGCCGCCGGCCTGGCCGTTGTCACCGGACCCGTAGCTCGGGTCCTCCGGCCCGTACCCGGACTGACCGCCCTGGTACGGCGGCTGGCCCTGGTGGGACTGGCCCGGGTACGGCTGGGGCGCCTGTGGCTGCTGGCCGCCGGCGTGCGGCTGGGCCGGGTGCGCCGGCGGCGTGCCGGGGCCGGCGGCGTGCGGCTGGGCCGGGTACGTCGGCGGCGTGCCGGGACCGCCGGCGAACTGGCCGGTCCCGTAGCCCGGCTGCCCGTAGCCCGGCTGCCCGTAGCCCGGCTGGGCCGGGTGTCCGTCCGGCGTCGTCGCGTGCCGGCCGGGCCCGTTCGCCCCGTACTGGGCCGGGGCGGGTGCCGGGGTCGGCGCGGGCCGCGGGCCAGGCGACGGCATGCCCGGCGCGGCCCCGTTGGCCGGGCCGCGGCCGGTGCTGACCGCCCGCAGCTCGGCGGGCGTCATCACCGGCGGCTTGTCCGACGGCGCCCGCCGGCCGAACCCGGCGAACGTGTTGTGCGGCGGCCGCTTGGCCACCGGGGCGAAGATCCGGGCCAGCTCGTCCTTGCCCAGCGTCTCCTTCTCCATCAGCTCGAGCACCAGGTCGTCGAGGACGTCCCGGTATTCGACCAGGATCTCCCAGGCCTCGTCGTGGGCGAGCTCGATCAGCTGCCGGACCTCGGCGTCGATGTCGGTGGCGACGGTCTCCGAGTAGTCCCGCTGGTGGCCGTAGTCCCGGCCGAGGAACGGCTCGGACTCGCGCTGGCCGTACTTCACCGCGCCGAGCTTGGAGCTCATGCCGTACTCGGTGATCATCGCGCGGGCCATCGCGGTGGCCTTCTCGATGTCGTTGCTGGCACCGGTCGTCGGCTCGTGGAAGACCAGCTCCTCGGCGGCCCGGCCACCGAGCGCGTAGACCAGCTGGTCGATGATCTCCGACCGGACCTGCGTGTAGCGGTCCTCGGTCGGCAACACGAGCGTGTGCCCCAGCGACCGGCCGCGGGGCAGGATCGTCACCTTGTGCACCGGGTCGAGGTTGGGCAGCGCCCAGGCGGCCAGCGCGTGCCCACCCTCGTGGTACGCGGTGACCTTCTTCTCCTTCTCGCTCATCGCCCTGGTCCGGCGCTCCGGCCCGGCGATGACCCGGTCGATCGCCTCCTCCAGCGCATGCATCTGGATGAGGTTGCCGCTCTGCCGGGCGGTCAGCAGCGCCGCCTCGTTGATCACGTTGGCCAGGTCGGCACCGGTGAAGCCGGGCGTGCGGCGGGCGATGACCGACAGGTCGATGTCCGGGGCGAGCGGCTTGCCCTTGGAGTGCACGGCGAGCACCGCGCGCCGGCCTTCGAGGTCGGGCCGGTCGACCGCGATCTGCCGGTCGAACCGGCCGGGCCGCAGCAGCGCCGGGTCGAGGATGTCCGGCCGGTTGGTGGCCGCGATGAGGATGACTCCGCCCTTGACGTCGAAGCCGTCCATCTCGACCAGCAGCTGGTTGAGGGTCTGCTCGCGCTCGTCGTGGCCGCCGCCGAGGCCGGCGCCGCGGTGCCGGCCGACGGCGTCGATCTCGTCCACGAAGATGATCGCCGGCGCGTTGGACTTGGCCTGCTCGAACAGGTCGCGCACCCGGGAGGCGCCGACGCCGACGAACATCTCGACGAAGTCGGAGCCGGAGATCGAGTAGAACGGCACGCCCGCCTCGCCGGCGACCGCGCGGGCCAGCAGGGTCTTGCCGGTGCCGGGCGGCCCGTACAGCAGGACGCCCTTGGGGATCTTCGCGCCGATGGCCTGGAACTTGGCCGGGCTCTCCAGGAACTCCTTGATCTCCTGGAGCTCCTCGATCGCCTCGTCGGCGCCGGCCACGTCGGCGAACGTGGTCTTGGGCGTGTCCTTGCTGACCAACTTCGCTTTGGACTTCCCGAAGTTCATGACCCGGGACCCGCCGCCCTGCACCGAGTTCATGATGAAGAACAGCAGGAACACGACCAGCAGGATCGGCACCAGGCTGATCAGCAGGCTGACGAAGATGTTCTGCGAGCTGATCTTGGTCTCGAACGGCTGGTTCTTCTGGTCGAGCAGCTCGCCGACCCGGTCGACCAGCCCGGTCGGGTATGCCGAGGTGATCTTGTCGTGCCCGTCGACCTCGTCCTTCAAGGTGATGTCGACGGTCTGCTCG